>CAYYGV010000202.1:0-5667 GCA_964471615.1 uncultured Opitutaceae bacterium | reverse complement strand
GATGGCAAGGTGGTGAACAACGTGCTGCCGAAGGACCGCGACATCGCGATGGTCTTCCAGAACTACGCGCTCTATCCGCACATGTCGGTGTACGACAACATGGCGTTCGGCCTGAAGCTGCGGAAATTTCCCAAGGCCGAGATCGACGCCCGTGTGCGCGAGGCCGCGACGATGCTCGGGCTCACCGACTACCTCGAGCGCAAGCCCAAGGCCCTCTCCGGCGGCCAGCGCCAGCGCGTCGCCGTCGGCCGCGCCATCGTCCGCAAGCCGAAGGTCTTCCTCTTCGACGAGCCGCTCTCCAACCTCGACGCCAAGATGCGCGTCTCGACCCGCACCGAGATCTCGAAGCTCCACGCCCGCCTCGGCGCCACAATGATCTACGTCACGCACGACCAGGTCGAGGCGATGACCATGGGCGACCGCATCTGCGTGATGCGCGACGGCAACATCATGCAGGTCGCCGCACCGCTCGAGCTCTACAATCACCCGGAGAACATGTACGTGGCCGGCTTCATCGGCAGCCCGCCCATGAATTTCTTCAAGGGCACGGTGAAGCGCGCCGGCAACCACCTCTCGTTCGTCGAGACCAACGCCAAGGGCACACCGCTCACGGTGCAGCTGACCGAATCGCTCGCGCACAAGGCCGCGAACCACGTCGACAAGCCCATCGTCCTCGGCATCCGCCCCGAGGACGTCCAGGACTCGCTCACGCTCTCGTCCCCCAATCCCGCGCACACCGTCGAGGTCAACGTCGAGGTCTCCGAACCCATGGGCTCGGAAACCTATCTCTACCTCGACACCGGTGCCCACTCGTTCATCGCCCGGGTCCGTCCGACCGACCGCTTCGAGGTCAGCCAGAAGGTCAAGGTCACGCTCCGCATGGACATGGCCCACCTGTTCGACGCGACGACCGAGCAAGTGCTCAAGTGAGGGGAGAACCGACCCGGGGGCGGGTCGGTTGAACGTCGAACGCCGGACGTCGAACTTCGGACGCCGAAGTGTTGGGTGACGGACGCGTGCTTGCGCGTCGACTCGCGCACGAGCCGTGGTCGCCGGCTACCTAGCGCAGCGCCACGTCCCAGTGGAAAGCCGGCACCGCTAGCCAAATTTCGAAGTCCGACGTTCGGCGTCCGACGTTCGGCGTTCGTCTTGGCACGCCCCCACCGCGCGCCTATCCGGCAAACGCTTTTTTCATCTCCCGCAGGTAGCCCAGCCCGTGGCGTTTCTCGGGCAGCAGGTAACTCGCCTCGGTCCATTCGTTCCATGCGTTGACGAACACCGCATAGGGCCGACGGGGATCGTTCGCCGCGAACTCGCGCGCCTGCCGGCAGAGCCGGCCAAACCGCCGCGGGGTGTTCCCGACGACGAGGTGGCAGTACGGGTAGTCGTGATTGCCGGTGCGCTTGGACCGCGGAAAGGGCCAGCGGAGTTTCTGGTCGCAGCGCATCGTCACATCCCAACCCATCGTGACCACAGGACAGTGCGGCAGGTCCGCCGCCGCCAGCTCGCGCCACTTCCGTTCGTGCTGCGCCATGACGTCGGGGTACTGCTGCACCATCCCGCCGTTCGGCTTCCCGTCGGAAATGATGTTGTAGCTGGTCGTGCTGTGGAAGCCGGCCGCCTTCAGTTTCGCGACCGGCTCGGCGCCCCACGCCATCGCGTTCCAGTGCATCCCGGGCAGGCCCGCGGACGCCAGACGACGGTCGATCTTCCGGAATTCCCGCCGTGTGGCCTCGATGCCGCCCAGCTGCTCCACCAGGAACTCGGCCTGAAAAAGGCTGGAGAACAGCCGTCCATCGACTCGCCAGTAGTTCGGCTGGCGGAAGTACTTCTCCACGGCGTAGTCGATCACCCGCTGGAGATCACGCGGGCTGTGCCGCATCGGCAGCCACGAATTCCAGGGCTGGTCGAAGGGCGCCGGGAAGTAGTCCGCCCAATTATGATTCGCCCACATCAGCGCGAACTTCAGGCGCCGACGGTTTGGGGCCTGCAGGAAACCCCGCTCCAGGGCCTCCTCCATCAGCTTGACGCCGTTGTACCAGTACCAGTCGAAGATGAACACGTCGACGCCGTGGCCGGCCGCGAGTGCGATCTCGCGACCCGCCCAGCGCGGATCGCTCTCGTCGAAGCAGCCCCACGTCGGCTTCAGTGGAAGCGCGTGACCCTTGAATCGCGGGATCGCGTTCTTGAGGAGCTCCCACTCGCACCACCCCTCGCCTTTCCACGACGCCGCGTGGTCGTACGGATGCCACAGCGGGCAATAGATGACGGCGACCTCGGGGCGGGACAGGGTCTTGGCCATGGCGGATCGAATGGGATCGCGCCGTTGCGCGCAAGAGCTGGCGCGCTGGATTCCGGATTTCGAAAGTCGGATCAGGGAGCTCAGATTCAGGCTTCTGAACTCAGCCTCGGTGTCCCGATGATCGCGTCTCGAATTTCGTGCTTCGCCCTTGGATCTTACCTCGTCAGCCCACAAACAGAGCGCACCAGATCATAGGCCTCGGCGGGCGTTTCGACGGCGCGCCAGGCGCGGGCGCGCAGCGCCTTTTCCACCGGGCGGCCGTGAGTAATGAGGAGCGTGCGCACTCCGAGTTCCGCCCCGGCCAGCAAGTCCACGTCGGCGTCGCCGACAAACAGGCTCTCGTCCTTCGTCACCCGCAGCCGCCTCAGCGTTTCCTCCAGTCCGCCCGGGTGCGGCTTGTGGGTCGGCAGGTCGTCACCGTAGACACACGCGGCCAGACGGGGCGCGATGCCGTTTTCATTCAGAATCCACTCGGCCGACTCACGCTCGCGCCCGGTCCAGACCGCCACCCCACGCTTGGCGGCGATGAGCGCGTCGAGGAGGCCGGTCATGCCGTCGAACGGCCGAATCTGGCGCCAGTGCTTCAGGCTGTAGTCGCGCAGGCGTTCCATCGCGTCGGCCACGCCCTCACGGTTTCCAATGAGGGTCTGAAACGTGCGTTCCGGCGGACCGCCGAGATGCGCCATGATCTGCTGGGGCGTAAGTTCGCCGCAGGTCGGCCGGAGCGCGTGGGCGAACGCCCGCAGTACGAGCGGCATGCTGTCCACCAGCGTGCCGTCGAGATCGAAGACGACGGCGGACGGCGCCGGTTCGCGCCTCATGGGGCCACCGGCGTGGGCTTGAGCGGAACCGGGGCAGCAAGCGAGAGCTGCTCGGGGTCAAACACCCCCGACGGCAGGGCCTGGTTCAGCGCCGCCGCGGTGACCTGAAAACGAACCTTGTCGCGCGTCACCTCGTTGCGGAAATCGACGGACTTGGGGATGTACTGGTCGGAGACCTTGACCAGGTCCACGAGCGAGAGCGTCCGCAGGATCTGGTCCTTCGCCCCCAGCAGCTCGGTCTGCACCGGCACATTGAACTGCGTGTCTAGGTAGGCCCGGACGCCCTGGATTTCCGGATGCTGGGCCGCGAACGACGCCGGCGGGCGGAAAAGAAACACATGCGTCGGGCGGCTCCGCACCCGGGTCAGGCGCTCGAGCTTCCAGTCGCTCCAGTAGATGTAGGGCATCAGGAGGTCGAAGGCGGTGAGCTCGACGCCCGGGACGAGCGCCTCGAAGGAATCCACGAGGCGGGTCACCGGCGTGGCCCCGGCGGTGTCGAGACTCCAGACGCGGGCGTCCTCGCCGTTCTGGAGCAGCAGCCTGCGCTCCCCTCCCTCGGCCAGCGAAAAGGCAACGCGCGTGACGGCGCCGGCCGCATTGCGTCCGCCCCAGAGTCGGCCGGGAACATCGCGCTCGTCGCCGCGCCGCGGGAAGATCCGGAGGTCAAACTCGAGGTAGTACTCGCCCGGAATGCCGGCGCGGCGGAACACCTCGAGGGCGCGACGTCCCTCGTCCTGGTTCGGGCCGCTCAGCTGGAAATACTCGGACGGCGCGGACGGGGAATGGGCGGGCGGTCCGGCGCGCAGCCCGACGGCAAGGAGGACCGAAACAAAAAGCGCCCGCCCTATGAAGGCGGGCGCAAAGTCTGCCACCAAGGCCATGCTTAATCAGGGCTTCGGCGAAGCCGGAGCCGAAGGCGCCGGAGCCGTGGCGGGCTTGGCCGGAGCGTTGATGGTCGGGAGCGCGTCGCCCGCGGCGGCGGCCGCGTGCTTCCGCTGGTAGATGTGGCCGAGATAGAGGGCGAAGCTCAGGACAAAGAATGCGATCGCGGCGTTGATCGTGGCCTTGCTCAACACGTTACCCGTGTCGGCGCCAAACGTGGCCTCGGTCATGCCGCCGCCCAGGGCGGAGCCCACGCCACCGTCGCTCTTGGCCTTCTGGGCCAGCACGACGAGGATGAGGAAGACCGAGATGAGGATCAGGACCGCAGTCAGGATCGGAAGGAGAATGCTCATGAGAAGGGGTCAAAAGAGCAGGCGCCGGCCGGGATTGTCAATGCCGCGATGCGGAAGGGGGCGTGGCCGGAGGACAGTGGACGGTGGGCTGTGGACTGTGGGCGGTGGACGGTGGACAGTTTACGGCCCAAACGGGCTGTGGTCGGCAGAGGCTACTTATCTATTGAATGGTCATGCCGTTGCTAGAGCGACCGGCGCAGAGCCAGCGCCAAGCCCCACCGCCTACTGTCCACAGCCCACCGTCCACAGTCCACCGTCCACTGTCCTCCGTCACGTCTCGAGTCCGAGCTTCTCGAGCAGGCGCTGCAGGTCCTCGTTGCCGTGGTACTCGATGACGATGCGGCCCTTCTTCGGGGAATGGATCACGGCGACCCGGGCGCCGAGATGGGAAGTCAGCCGTTTCTCGATGTCGGCGACCGCCTCGGCGTCCTTGCTCGAGAGGCTGCGCGCCTTGGCGGTGCGGGCATGGCCGGAACTCGCCTTCTTCTCGGTCACGAGCTTCTCAGTGCTGCGGACGCTCAGGCCCTCCTCGATCACGCGCCGGGCCAGGACCGCCCGCTGCGCGGTGTCACCCAGGCCCAGCAGGACCTTGGCATGGCCGACGCTGAGGATGTTCTTGGCCAGGTAGCCCTGGATCTCGGCGTCGAGGCTCAGCAGCCGAAGGCTGTTCGCCACGGTGGCCCGCGCCTTGCCGACGCGGTCGGCGGCGGTCTCCTGGGTCAGGTCAAAGTCGCGGATGAGGCTGGCGTATCCGTGGGCTTCCTCGATCGGGTTCAGGCCCTCGCGCTGGAGGTTCTCGATCAGGCCGAGGGCCGCCGCCGAGGCGTTGCTGGCCTCGACCAGCCGGGCTGGGATCGCCTTCAGTTTGAGGTGCTGGAACGCGCGCCACCGGCGTTCGCCCGCGATGAGCTGGTATTTGTCCCCCGCCTTGCGCACGACGATCGGCTGGAGCAGGCCTTCCGACCGGATGCTCTCCGCGAGTTCGTGGAGCTGCTCCGCCGGGATCTCCTTGCGGGCCTGGTAGGGACTCGGCTCGACGAGGTGCACCGCCACCTCGAGGTAGCCGGGCGCCCCGGTCGGGGCCGCGGCGGGAGCCGGCACGGCCGGACCGGCGCCAGGCGCCACGGGCTTCGGGGTAACCGCCGCCGAGCTGGAGATGATGCCGCCGAGTCCGCGGCCGAGTCGTGATTTGGGAGCAGCAGCCATGGGATTATTTGGCGGGTCCGGTGGGAATGAAGAGCGTCTGGCCGACCTGGATGCGCGACGGATCCACGATCTTGTTCGCGTTGATGATGTCCTGGGACTTCGC
>CAYYGV010000201.1:0-5752 GCA_964471615.1 uncultured Opitutaceae bacterium | reverse complement strand
GCTTGAACACCGGCGAGTCGAGCTGCTTCACGGGCACCATGTCGTGGGTGCCGTGACAGCTGGCGCACGACGCGGCGTCGGTGCCGCCCATCTGGTGGCTCACGCTGTGAATTGAGGTGGCGTACTGCTTGGTCTCCTTGTCGTGACAGGAAGCGCATTGCGCCGGGGCGACCTTCGACTCGTGCGGCGTCTCCTTGATGTCGGCGTGGCAGTCGACGCAGTTGAGTTTGCCGTGGACGGACTTCGCGAACACCTCGGACCGCACGCCGATCCACACCGGCTGCTCACCCTTCTTGCGCGGTTTGAACTCCGCCTCGTGGCAATCCATGCACTCGCTGTTGGGGACAACGGGCGTCTTCGCGGCCGCGGCCGGCGGCTCGGCGGCCTGCGCGAGCCCGGCCACCGCCAGAAACAGCGGAGCCAACCAGCGCGCGAGGCGGGGGGTGGAAAGCAATGCGACATTCATGGCTTTAACCCAGTATAGGGAATCAGAGTGGGGGGTACTCCGCAGGCCTTGCGGCTTTAGGGGCGTTTTTTGCACCGCCGCGTCAGGCGGCGGTGCAGTCGAAAGTCTGCAGGTCGAAGGTCGAATGTCTACCAGCGGCGTCGGGGAGGTCGAAAGTCGCATGTCCCAGGTCGATTGTCATCCAGCGGCGGCGAAGCCGCGGACGGGACCTGTCACCTGCGACCTGTGACCTTCGACTTCCGCCGCCGCCGCTGCAGCGACCGCGGAGTCGCCTCAGCTTGGTGGCGACTCTGGCGGCGTTTGCGGCGGCGTCGCGGTCTTCTTCGCCTCCTCGGCCTTGAGTTCCTCGAGCTGCAGCGGGTGCTCCTCCATCATCTCGCCCTCCGACATCCGGCCGGTGAGCCAGGCGAGGTTCATCGGGTAGACCTCGGGGTTGAAGATGACGAAGTAGAAGTGCCAGACGATGATCGCCATCGTGGCCAGCACCGCCTCGTAGAAGTGCACCAGGCGCGCGATGTCGAAGCCGAGCTTCGTGATGTAGCCCATCGACGCGTTGTCGAACCACAGGATCGCGCCGGTGAGGGTCATGAGGCCCGTGCCCCACGCCATCGCCCAGTACTCCGCCTTCTCGATGTAGCAGAAGCGGCCGAACTGCGGCTTCGTCGTCGCCAGCCCAAGGTTGTACTTCAGGACCTTCCACGGGTCGGTGACGTCGCGCCACTGCGGCAGCATCGCGAGGAACAGCTTCCGGCCCGCGGCCGTGAAGATGATGTACGCGATGTGCCACGCACCCGAGCCGAGCATCACGATGCTCGCGATGCGGTGGATGAGACCGCGCCACTCGAACGCCCGCGCGCTGAGGTGGCGGATGCCCGTGACCCACCAGGCCTCCGGATAGCGGAGCATGAAGCCGGTGACCACCAGCGCGGTGAAGCTCAGGCCGAGCACGACGTGCTGCAGGCGCTCGTTCACCGTCATGCGCAGGTAGAGCCGGTGCGCGACGTGCAGCTCCTCCGCCTCGCCCTTCTGGATGGCGAGCTTGTGGCGGGTCTTCTGCAGGAAATCGAGGAGGTTGTGGAACACCATCCCGCCGATCACCAGGACGATCAGGACGACGTACAGGTTCGCGATCCAGTAGAGCCACGGCGACGTCTCCTTCTGGTTCTCGCTCGCGTGGACCGCGCCGACGCTGAAGCGCGTGTTGGCGCCCGGGTGGCACTGGCCGCAGGTCTGGGCGAGGTGCGCCTTGTTGACCGTGGAGGTCGGGTCGTTCTGGGACTTGATGGCGTGGCTGCCGTGGCAGCTCGCGCAGTTGACGACCTCGACCGAGCCGCCGCGCACCGCGAGGCCGTGGAAGCTGTCGGCGAAGGTCTTGAACGTGTCGTTCGCGAGCCCGTACCGGCGCGTCAGCCGGACGGAGGCGTGGCACTCGGCGCAGACCTGCTGGGCGAGGTTGGTCTTGTGGACCGGCGAGGTCGGGTCGGTGTGGAGCTTGATGTCGTGCTCGCCGTGACAGCTGGTGCAGCCGGCGGAGTCGAGGTTGCCCTTGCGCAGCGCGACGGCGTGGACGCTGGTGTTGTACTCCTTCGCCTGGGCCTGGTGGCACTTGGCGCAGGTGTCGGTGACGCGGATGCGGTTGACGCGGGCGCCGGCGACGGCGGCCTTGTTCATCGCGTGGTCGCCGTGGCAGTCGACGCAGCCGGCGGCCTCGGCCTTGCCGGCGCGGAGGGCGGCGCCGTGGACGGAGTGGTCGAAGGACGAGACGAACTTCGCGCCGAGGTTCGACTGGCCGGCGACCTCGGGCTTGCTGACGTGGCAGGACTCGCAGAGCCGGGCCTGCGCGAGCTTGAGCTCGACCTTGGTCTGGCCGGGCCCGGGGCTGGCGATGCGCTCGCGGTGGCAGCTCAGGCAGTCGGGGGTGACGCGCTGGCGGCCGTCGCGCCGCGGGGCGTGCGCCGACGCGAGATAGTCCTTGCCGGCCTCGGCGTGGCAGCGGCTGCAGGCCTCGGCCTGGCCGGCGCCGGCAAAGGCGAACTCCTTCTGCTTCACGCCGACCGTGTTGTGGGCGCCGTGGCACTCGGTGCACTTCGTGTCCTTGCCGGCGGGCAGGGGGGACAGCCCGAGCCGCGGGTGGAAGGCGTGCTTGGCGGCGGTCTGCTCGTGACACGAGAGACAGTTCACCGGCGCGAGACTCGACTCGTGCGGCACCTCCTTGATGTCCGCGTGGCAGTCGAGGCAGTTGAGCTTGGCGTGGGCGGAGTGGGCGTAGACGTCGGGCTTAACCCCGACCCAGACCGGGGTTTCGCCGGGTTTCGGGGCCTTGAGCTCCGCCTGGTGGCAATCCATGCACTCGGCATTGGTGACCGCGGGGGGCTTCGGCTCCGTCCCTGGGGTCTCGGGACGGGCGAGGCTCGCGGCCGCAAGGAAGGATGCCAGCAGTGAGAACGCTGGCAGAAGGCGGCGGCAGAAGGCGTTCATAGGACCTCAGGTCGCAGTATGCGCCTAAGCCCGCCCAGCCGCTCCGCAGCCATTGCGCGTTTGGACGCGTTTCTTGGCCTCACCCAGGCGCGCCACGGGCGCCCTTGAGAATCATGCAATTGCGGATCGCAGATTGCGGATCGCGGACTTGGTCAGCGCACAGGCAAGAAAAAGGCCACCGAGGCGATGCTCGGTGGCCAGATTCGAAGGCGGAATCCGCAATCCGGAATTACTTCTGGATGCCTCCGTTGTGGCAGTCCGCGCAGGTCAGGTCGGGGTCGAGGTCGCCGCCGGGGTGCTGGAACTCCATGCCCTTGGCGTTGAGGTGCTCGATCTCGGCGCCCTTGCCCTGCGCCAGGATGGTGTGGCACGACATGCAGTCGCTCGACCGCACCGCCTCGCCCAGCGAGGTCTTGTGCTTGTCGTCGTGGCACCGGAAGCAGCCCGGCCAGTCCTTGTGGCCGATGTTGTTCGGGTAGACGCGCCAGTCGGCCTTCCGCTCGGGGAAGATCGTGACGGAGTAGAGGCGCTGGATCTCGATGGTCGCGGCGCTCAGCTCCGGGCTGCCCTGGTACTTCGTGCGGAGATAGTCGGCGATCTTCGCCGGGGCGTCGGCCGCGGTCTTGATGTCCGCCAGGGTCATGGCCTTCACGGCCTCGCGCTTGATGTTGGGCAGCTTGGTCGTGAGCGTGCCGCCGGCCAGGGCGCGCTCGACCGCCTCGTTGGCCGTCGGGAAGACGTGCGCCGGGCGGTTGTGGCAGTCCATGCAGTCCATCGTCCGGACCTGGTCCGCGGGCGGCTCGCCCTTGAACGCCTCGGTGCGGTAGACGCGCACGGTCTTGTCGCGCTTGTTGGTCACGCGCATCCACGGGATCTCCTGCCGCTTCTCGTCGGCCGCGTAGTACTCGACCTGCTCGTCGCGGTTGACGTGCCAGTGGATGCCGCCCGACGGGCTGCCGGAGCGGGCCGTGTTCACGTGCATCAGCATACGCACGTTGTACGGGGTGTTGCCCTTGTCGGAGAGGAAATGCTCGAAGTTGACGTCGATGTTGCCGTGGAACTTCTCCGGCCAGTGGCACTTCTCGCAGATGTCCTGGGCGGGGCGGAGGTTCTTGATCGGGGTGGCGATCGGGCGGTTGTAGTTGTTGAGCGTGTAGGCGATCAGCTGGTGGGTGCCGTTGATCTTGGCCTTGATGAACCACTCGGCGCCGGAGCCGATGTGGCACTGCACGCAGTCGACGCGGGCGTGGGCGCCGCGCTGGTAGGTGACGAACTCGGGGTTCATCGCCTTGTGGCAGACCTCGCCGCAGAACTGGACGGACTCCGAGTAGTGGTAGGTCTGGTAGCTGCCGAAGACGCTCAGCAGCAGGAACACGACGGCGCCGATGGTGAAGAGCGTGATCAGCCGACGCTGGCGGGGATCGTCGATGCGGATCTGCCAGCGGTCGGGCGACTCGCCGGCGTACTTGATCGCGTAGCGGCGCTGCAGCCAGGCGCCCGCGAACACCGCCACGAGGCCGGCGATGAGGAAGCCGGGCGCGACGAGGTAGGTGAAGATGCCGAGATACGGGTTCTTGTCGCCCTGCGTGAAGTCCACCCAGACCAGCAGCGCGAACGAGAACAGGGCGCCCACGGCGAGGACGCCGCCGGCGGCGGTGATCCAGTTGTTGAAGGCCGAGCGGACGACGCGGTTCGCCGCAGGCTGGGAGGGAGTCGGTTCAGGCATGGCGGGGGAGGATCAGGGACGACGGGAAAAACAGAGAACCGGCGCGAACGGCGGCCGCCACTCGCGTCGGTTCCACGCTGACCGGCGGGTGCCGGGTCAGGACTTGAACTTGCGGATGTGGGCGACGAGATCCTGGACCTCGGCGGGGGTCAGGTCGGAGTAGGCCTTCATCTTCTCCTTGCCGGCCTTGTCCTTGATGCCGCCGGTGATGGCCTTGGCCATCTCGTCGTCCTTCAGCTCGGCCTGCACCTTGGCGTCGGTGTAGTCCTTCAGGCTGAGTTTCTTGCCGACCTTCGTCTGGCCCTTGCCGTCGGCCCCGTGGCACTTCGTGCAGAGGTTATCCCAGTTCTCGGAGGCGGGAGCGGCGTAGCTAAGCGCGGCCGCCAAAAGGAACAGGCCGCCGGTGAGTTTGAGTTGGTGTTTCATAGGGGGAAAAAGGGTCAGGCCGCCGGGGCGGGAGGATGGACCAAGGGTGGTTGGAGTTGGAATGTTGTCCAGCAGTATGACCCGAGCCCGGGCGGGTTGGCTCCGCATCATTTGCCGAGGTGTGCGCAGAAGTTGGTGGGCGTGCGGGGACGTGCGTGCCGCTCAATCAGGGTTGGCCACGAAGAACACGAAGCCCACGAAGGCCGGACCTGGCACCTTCGCGGTCGTGGCGGCCCTTGCGGTCAACCGGGATTGGAGTCCGAACATATCACCGCGAAGCACGCGAGGATCGCGAAGACCTGACTGGTCCGGCCTTCGTGGCCTTGGTGACCTTCGTGGCCACCCCAAACCCAGCCATCCAGCAGCCTCGCGCTAGCTGGCGGCGAGGCGGCAGGCGAGGGCGCGGGCGGCCAATGCCACCTCGGGGACCGCCGCGGCGACCGCGGGTGACAGCTCCGTGCACATCGGCCGGACCGTCTCCACCGAGATGGTGAACAGGTGCAGCTGTGGGAGCTCGCCGATCAGGGCCAGCGCGGCGAACAGGTCCTTGAGGCCAAAATCGTGCGCGCCGAGACCGCGGGGCAGGTCGCCCACGCGGTCCACGCGGAACTGCCGGACCGTGCCGGCCGGGCGCTGGTCCATCGTCGCGTCGACGA
>CAYYGV010000200.1:0-5762 GCA_964471615.1 uncultured Opitutaceae bacterium | reverse complement strand
GGCCCTTGCCGAGCGACGAAACCACCCCACCCGTCACGAAAATGTATTTCATCGGGTTGGATGAAGCCGGGGGTTTTGCCCGTGACAAGAAAAAGCCGGACGCAACCCATCTTTGCCCCAACATTTTGCTGCGCAAATCTTGTCCGGAGGTCGACGGCCTGCCGGAGGGCCGACGTGATCAGTGCAGCAGCAGCCAGAGCGTCGTGGCGGCGCCGCCGATCAGCACGAGGCCGATGAGCAGGTAGAGCGCCCACTTGAGGACCTTGGCGAAGAGCCAGATCAGGACGGCGGCGACCACGGTGAGGCAGGCGGCGACGAACCACGCGGGGTAGCCCGCGAGCGAGTCCAGGGCGCTGGACGAAGGCAGAGTCACGCCCCAGTCGTTAACCCGTTTCGCGCGCGAAGCTATGAAATTGTACCGGGCCGCCCGCGCAAAAGGGATTGCCCCGTCCGGGCCGCACCGCCCCACTTGCCCCATGCATTCGAAACCCCAGCTGCTGGCCTGGCTCACCTGCGACGCGGTGCACATCGATCCCGGCACGGGGAAGCACACGATCCTCGGCGTGTTCTCCAACATCAACGCCCGCCAGTTTCCGGTCACGCATCCCTTCATGGTGTGGTTCCTCACGCTCACCGACTGCGCGGCCGGCACCCACAAGATGCGGCTCTCGATGGGGCTGGACCCCACCCGCATGCAGGTGCTGATCGAGCGCCCGTTCGAGTCGGCCAGCCCGATCCACCGCATCAATCTCATCAACGAGATTCGCAACCTCACTTTCCCCGCCGCCGGCGACTACTCGATCCTGATCGAGGTCGACGACGAGCCCCTGCTGGCCACGAACCTCACGGTCAGCGGCGGCTGAGCCCGGCCCGCCCGTTTTTTCCGCATGGCCTCCTCCCCGTTTGACCTCATCGGCGTCGGCAGTCCGATCATGGACCTGCTGGCGCACGTCGACGACGCGTTCCTCTCGGCCCACGTGGCCGGGGCCAAGGGCGGCATGGTGCTGGTGGACGACGCCGACATTGTTCGCCTGGTCGCCCGCGCCGGCGGCCAGGTCGCGCGCCAGACCGGCGGCTCGTCCGCCAACGCCACGCTGGCCGCCGCGCGGCTCGGCCTGCGGACCGCCTTCCTCGGCAAGCTCGGCTCCGACGTCACCGGCGAGGAATACTACGAGAGCTTCGTCGCCGCCGGCTGCGACGGCTCGCGCTTCAAGCGCGCCCTCGCGCCCAACGGCCGCTGTCTCTCGCTGGTCACCCCCGACGGCCAGCGCACGCTTCGCACCCACCTCGGGGCGGCGATGCTGCTCGACCCGGCCGAGATCTCGGCCGCTGACTTCCAGGGCGCGCGCCATGCGCACATGGAGGGCTACCTGCTCTTCAACCCGGCGCTCGCCAACCAGGTGGTCCGGTCCGCCCGCGCCGCCGGCTGCACGCTGAGCATTGACCTCGCCTCGTTTGAGGTCGTGAACGCCGCGCGCGACTGGATCTTCGGCCAGCTCCGCGAGGGCGTGGACCTGGTCTTCGCCAACGAGGACGAGGCCCGCGCGCTCTTCCAGCGCGACGACGCCTACGAGAGCTTCGCGCGCGAGCTCGCCGGGTTCGGCGGCATCGCCGCGGTCAAGATGGGCAAGGACGGCGCCTGGGTCGCCCGCGGCCGCGAGTTGCACCGGATCCGGCCGGTGCGGGCGGAGCGCGTGATCGACACCACCGGCGCCGGCGACTCCTGGGCGGCCGGCTTCCTCTACGGCCACCTGCGCGGCGCCCCGCTCGCCGCGGCCGGCGCGATCGGCTCGATCCTCGGCGCCGAGACGGTCCAGCACCTCGGAGCCGCGATCCCCGAGGCGCACTGGCCCCGGGTCCGCGCCGCCGTGGGCGCCGTGTTTGCCCCCTGACCGGGCGCCCGGGGCCGGATCGCCGGTAACCTTTCCTTTCCAGTCGAGTTTAAGGGTTTCCAGCCAACACCTCCCCCCATGCTCTCGCTCCGCTCGATCACGAAGCGTTACGGCAGCCTCACCGCCCTGGACCAGGTCTCGCTCGAGATCGGCCGGGGCGAGTTCTTCGGCCTCCTCGGGCCGAACGGCGCCGGCAAGTCCACCCTCATGTCGCTCACCAGCGGCCTGCGCTCGCCCGATGCGGGCAGCGTGACCGTGGACGGCGCCCCAATTTCGCCCGCGGAGGCGGCGAGTCGCGTCGCGATCGGCCTGGTGCCGCAGTCGATCGCGCTCTACCAGGAGCTCAGCGCCGAGCAGAATCTCCGCATCTTCGGCGAGCTGTACGGGCTCCGGGGCGCGCTGCTCCGGGAGCGCATCGCGGAGGGGCTGGAGGCGGTGCAGCTCACGGAGCGCCGCCGCGACCTGGTGAAGAACTACTCGGGCGGCATGCAGCGCCGCCTCAACCTGATCGCGGCCCTGCTGCACCGGCCGAAACTGCTGCTGTGCGACGAGCCCACGGTCGGCGTCGACCCGCAGTCGCGCAACGCGATCTTCGACTACCTGACCGCGCTCAACCGCGCCGGGCTGACCATCATCTACTCCACCCACTACATGGAGGAAGCCACGCGGCTGTGCTCGCGGATCGCGATCATCGACCACGGCCGGATCCACGCGCTGGGCACCCTCGACGAGCTGCTCACCCGCCTGCCGTTCGAGGAGGAGATCAGCTTCCCGGCCACCGCCGAGACGGCGCCGCTCGCGGCGCAGCTTGCCGATGCCGGCAAGGTGGTCTCCGCCGACGGCCGCCACCGGTTCCAGCCGCGGCCCGACTTCCGCCTGTCCGCCTTCTACCAGCGCGCCGAGGCGCTGGGCCTCCCGCCCCGGCTGTTCACCGCCGCCCGTCCCACGCTTGAGGCGGTGTTCCTCCACCTCACCGGCCGCAACCTCCGCGAGTGATCCCCATGCGCACCGTCTTCACCCTCGTCCGCAAGGACCTCGCCAATTTCCTCCGCAACCGCGCCGCGGTCAGCCTCACGTTCATCGTCCCGGTCGCGCTGATCTACATCTTCGGCTGGGTCTTCGGCCTCAACCAGAAGGACGTCGGGCCCACCGGCATCGGCCTCGGCGTCGTCGACGCCAGCGGCAATCCCGCCGCCCAGACGCTGATCAACGCCCTCCGCGCCGACCCCGCCTTCCGCGTCATCACCACGGTCGACCAGCCGGGCCGGCCGCCGCGGCCGCTGACCGAGGCCGACCTGCGGCCGCTGATCCACGACGGGAAATTCCGCTTCGCCGTCGTGCTGCCGAAGGACCTGATCCGGACCGACGGCATCGGCCTGCACCTCCAGATCCTGTCCGACCCGCGCAACGAGATCGAGAGCCAGATGGTGAACGGCCTGCTGCAGAAGGCGATTTTCTCCAACGTGCCCCAGCTCCTCGGCCAGTCGCTGCAGTCCCGCGCGAAGGATTACCTCGGCGATGAACGCTTCCAGCGCTTCAACCGCAGCCTCGCGGACACGATCACGACGGCCTTCGGCGGCGACAGCGCCAAGGTGCAGAAGGAGATCGAGTCCGGCGGCCTCGGCCTGCGCGAGATCACGTCCGTGAACCAACCCGCCGCAAAGCCGGCGGATCCGTCGCTGCGCCGCCTCGACACGCCCGCGCCAACTGCTCCGGCCGACAGCCCGGCCGCCACGCCCGATGCCAAGCCCGACACCAAGCCCAAGGCCGAGGACTTCTTCGCCCGCCTCATCAAGATCGACCGCGAGCAGGTTGTCGGTAAGGACGTGCGGAGCCCGCTGGCGACGCGCCTCGTCGGCGGCTGGGCCATCATGTTCCTGCTGTTCGCCGTGAGCGGCGCCTCGGCGGCGTTCTTCGACGAGCAGAATGCCGGTCTGTTCCAGCGCCTGCTCTCCGCCCCCGTCACGCGCGCCCAGCTCCTCTGGAGCCGGTTCACCTACGGCGTCGCGCTCGGCCTGCTGCAGCTGACCGCCCTGTTCATCGCCGGCCGCGTGCTCTACGGCATCGATGTGTTCGGGCACTTCGCGAACCTCGTGATCGTCTGCACCTTCGCCGCCGCCGCCTGCGCGTCGTTCGGCATGTTCATCGCAGCCGTCACCCCCAACGCCCAGGCGGCCAGCGGACTCTCGACCTTCCTGGTCATGGTGATGAGCGCGACCGGCGGCGCCTGGTACCCGATGAGCTTCATGCCCGAGTTCATGCAGAAGATCGGAAAGTTCACCGTCGTCTATTGGTCGATGGAGGGATTCGCCCAGGTCCTGTGGGCCGGCAGCCGGCTCGCCGACCTCCTGCCGATCCTCGGCGTGCTCGCCGGCATCACGATCGTCGTCATGGCCATCTCCATCTGGCGGCTCAATCGGAAGGCGATTTTCGAGTGACGCGCGCGTCGCTCGAAAATCGCAGGTAACAGGTTACAGGGAGCAAGTACCAGGAAGCTAGCGACTGATCTGGTGGGTGGCCGTAGATAGGCGCAAGAGGCGCATACGGACCACCGTCCTCGGTCGATCCAGTTTCCCAATTTCCCGCCTTCCCAATTTCGGCCCTCGGCTTTTCCGACTGGGCCGGGACGGCCCCGCACCCATCTTGTTACTTGCCCCCTGTCCCCTGTCACTTACCCCTATGGGGTCCCATGTCCACGGATCTCGCCCAGCTTGTCACCGGCCTGGCCCAGCGCGCGCGCGGCGCGTCGCTGGTGCTCGCGACCGCGTCGACCGAGGCGAAGAACGCGGCCCTGCGCCGGCTGGCGGACCTGATTGACCGCTCCCACGGCGCACTGCTTGCGGCCAATGCCCAGGACCTCGCCTCGCCGGAGGCCGCGGCCCTCACGCCCGCCGCCCGCGACCGCCTGACCCTCACGCCCGCGCGCCTGCAGCACCTCGCCGAGTCCGTCCGCGAGGTCGCGGCCCTGCCCGATCCCGTCGGCGACGTGCTGGAAGAGTCCACGCGGCCGAACGGCCTCCGCATCCGGAAGCTGCGCGTGCCGATCGGCGTGATCGGCATCATTTACGAGGCTCGGCCCAACGTGACGATCGACTGCGCGGTGCTGTGCCTCAAGAGCGGCAACGCGTGCATCCTCCGCGGCGGCAAGGAGTGCTTCCAGACGAACACCGCGCTCGTGGCGCTGATCCAGCAGGCGCTCGCCGGCGGCCTGCCGGCCGACGCGGTGCAGCTCGTCCCGACCACCGATCGCGCCGCGCTCCTGACCCTGCTCAAGCTCGACACCCTGATCCACTGCGTGATCCCGCGCGGCGGCGAGAACCTGATCCGCTTCGTGGCGGAGAACTCCACCATTCCGGTCATCAAGCACTACAAGGGCGTGTGCTTCGTTTACGTCGACGCCGCGGCCGACCTCGCGATGGCCGCCCGGATCACCGTCAACGCCAAGGCCTCCCGCCCGAGCGCGTGCAACGCAGCCGAGCAGCTGCTGGTGCACCGCGCGGTCGCGGCGCCGTTCCTGCCGGACGTCGGCCGGACGCTGGTCGCGCAAAAGGTCCAGCTGCGCTGCGACGCCGCCAGCGCGGCGGTGCTGGCGGCCGCCGGCGTGCCGCACACCGCCGCCGCGGCGGCGGATTACACCACCGAGTTTCTCGACTACGTGATCGCGGTCCGCGTGGTCGACTCGCTCGACGCGGCGATCGCGACGATCAATCGCGACAGTTCCAATCACTCCGACGCCATCGTCACCGCCGACGCCGACGCGGCCCGGCGCTTCCTCGCCGAGGTCGACAGCGCCACGGTCTACTGGAACGCGAGCACGCGTTTCACCGACGGCTTCGAGTTCGGCTACGGCGCGGAGATCGGCATCAGCAC
>CAYYGV010000199.1:0-5823 GCA_964471615.1 uncultured Opitutaceae bacterium | reverse complement strand
AGGCACGCGGGTCCCAGGTCGGAAAGTCGTAGGTCTACGGGTCGGCGAGGACGAAGCCCGATCCGCCTATTTGGCGCCGCTCCGCAGTCGCGTGGATCGCCGCAGGAGTCCGCAGCCTTCCGCCATCCGGCCCAAATGGGGTTGTGACGCCGCCACGCGCGTGCGCCAAGAGCAGGCTCCTGCGCCTCCCAGCAGATGGAACCGGCGCGTCAGCTTGAGCCAATCGTCCGCAAAGCAGACTCCTTGACGACCTGCCCCGTCCGAGCGGGTCGTTCCTAAAGGGCCGTCCCAGGCCCTTCTCAGGCGGGATGGCTGGGCGCGGCGGCGTCCCCGAAGCGCGCACGCGCGTAGAGGCCGTTGCCCAGGGAGGATCCGAACAGCAATGTCGGCCGCGCTGTGCCGTGGCGCGCATTGAACATGGTGCTCAGATGCGCACCCCCTGTCCGATCGCCACAGACAACCTTGGCCGGCGCGCCGAACTCCAGATAACGCCTCTCCATCCCGAGCGCGATATTGCCGAATGTCGTTACCGCGAAGTCGAACGTCCCTAACTTCTGGGTCTCGAACCGACAGCGCGCGCCGCGGGTGCAAAGACCGTCAAATTCGACCTCGAGCGCCAGGTCGACGAGGCGTGGAATATCGAACACCCCGTCCTTGACGATGTAGCCCATCTTGGTGCGCTTGCCCGTGCGCGCGATGACCTCCACGAGGGCGAAGACGAAGTCCTCGCCAAACGAGCCAACAAGCCAGAGAAGGTGGGTCAGGGCCGTCTCGGGGTCGTCCATGTGACGCACACCCCAGCTGTGGTCGCGGTAGCCGAAGCCGTCGATCAGCCATTCCCGGTCCGCGAGTCGCAGACGGCCGCGCACACGGCCGGCGTTCTCGGTGTGGCTCGCGGCGAACTTGTCTCGAAACCCACCGGTGAGGCCCGACAGCGCCCAGGTGTCGTAGAGGGGAAGAAAATCCATCATCTCAAGGTCGAGGTCGCAGTCCGGGGTCGCGGCGCGCCACCGGCTCGCGCCCTGTTCGAAGGCGGCCGTGAGAAAGCCATCGATCGCGAAGCCATGGTCGGATCGGTCGCCTGGTCGCATGGGGACGTCCTGCCGTGTCCGATTGAAGCCCATGTCGGGGGAGACCACCCCGAAGGTGCAATTGCCGGTCTCGCGGTTCGGATGATGCCCGATACGGATGAACCCGCCCGTCCGGCTCGCCTGGTCCTGAAAGGTCAGCACGACGCTTTCCTGCCAGTCGTGGTCGGTCCCAGGGGCGTGGGGCCACTCGTCTTCCAAGGGCAGCACAATGATCTGCGGTTCAGGCGTCATGGCGTGGCGTGCCCCATGTCTTCCAACGGATGAACGATGTCGGGAAGCAGCGCCGAAAGCCTTCCACGGGTCGCGGACCAGTACGCGCGCTCGGTCTCGTCGAACTGCGGCGGCAGGCGGCTGAGGCCCATCGCAGCGAACACCGCCAGGCGCCATTCGCCCATTACCCTGGCATAATCCCAGTCCTCGACCTTGCCGCGGACCTGCCGGTAGGCCGCCAGCATCTCGGACTCATCCGGAATTCCGTCCACGGCCGGCGCCAGAAGGCGAAAATGCGCGATGCCGGCAATCTGATAGGCAAGATCCGCCTCGCCAAGCCCAAGGTGGGTCAGCTCATAGTCGAGGAGCGTGGCCACCTCGGTCCCGCGGTACATCATATTGGTGATGTTGGCGTCGCCGTGGGCGAGTTCGGGCGCCCGATGTCGCGGCGCGGTGCGGCCCAGCCAGCCGGCGACAGCCTCGAGCACCGTCCGGACCTCCCTGTAGAAGGCGGACTTTGCGGGGAGGTCCTGCGCCGGCGGCACGGCGTTCCGCAATTCCTCGAGGGTCCACTGCAGCTCGCGATCGATGTAGTGGTCGCCGCGTCCCCGGTCCTTCAGATGGTCCCAGTCGGCTGAGGAGACGTCGACGCCGTTCATGCGGGCGATGACCCGCGCCGCGTTCAAGATCATTTCGCGCCGCTGGGTTGGCGTGACATCCATCAAGGGGCCGTTCTGGAAGGGCGTTATGGACGGCGCTTGCGCCTGCGCGCGCACCATCACCAGTCCGGGCTGCCCTGCGACCACGCCGTCCGCGTCCAGCCAAAGCGGCTCAGGAGCGCAAAAGCCGATCCGATGCAGCGCCCGCAGGGTGGCGAATTGCGGCGCGAGTGCGTACTGCCGAAAAAAGGCGCTGCCCAGGTCGTAGCGAAACACAAGGCTGCGGGTCACTTCCGCCCCCGCCTCGCGCCGGATCGTCAGGTCGAACAGGCAGGTGCCGCTGGATGCGCCAGCCTCGCGGCGACTTGTGTCGAGGCTGACCGCGAGGGCGGCGCCCGAGAGTTCGGGCTGCCCTTCCAGGAAGGCGATCAGTCGATCCGCGGTCACCCGCTGTTCGCGCTGGGTCGCGTCGGCCATGGCCTGGCCGGCGGCTCGGGCATCGGCGGTCATCACATCCCTTGAGACTAGGCCTTCCGCATTGGCGCGTGGCACATATTTTGTGTTATGTGCCATGCCTGGCCGGACCAGGCAAGCGCCGTCGATGGACGTGAAGGCCGGTCAGGACCGAGTCAGGGAGGGGAGGACGAACTTGCGCAGGAGCGCGACCTTCTGCTCGTCCGTGAGGTCCTCTCGCAGGATCAGCAACCTGTGAATGTCCATGATCCACTCCGCCGCCTCATGGTCGCTGACGCCGTCGCGGAGGAGGCCGTCCTGGCGGGCTTTGCGAAAGACGCGCGCCCAATTGCTCATGAAGAGCTGCTCAAGCGGTCCGGACGGGCCGCCGCGCTGCTGCTCGAGAAGAAGCGTGTGATCCTCTTCGACGATCGACGAATAGATCTTGTCGGCGGTTGCGATCCGCATGGTCTCGAGACTGCCTGTAATGATGCAGTCCTCGAAGGTTTCGCAACGGTCCAGAACCTTTGTGACCCGCTCCGCCATGGCCTTGAGCCGGTCGAGCACCACCGCCTCCATGACCGATCGACGGCCGGAGAAGAAGCGATAGAAAGTTCGCCGGCTGACGCCGGCCGCGGCGGCGATGTCCTCCACGGCCACTTTCCGCGCGCCGTGGCGTCGGATGCAGTCGACAGCTGCGGCCTTGATGGCCTTCTCCCTTTCGAGCGTACGGGCCTCGTCGCTGGCTGGAGGGCTGGCCTTCACGGATGTGCGGGACGGACTCACCTTGATCCTCGCGGTTCACGCCTGAGTGTCACAGCGAGGACTTCCAACACAAGCGACCCTTTCTCGGTCGGGCGGGTTCGTCGCGCCCGGTCACGCGAAATCCGATGCCCTTGACAAAAACGGCGGCGCCGAAGAAGTATGGCACATGACACAATAATTGTGCCACGTGCAAATACGCCGGGGCGCGGCTTGGGGGAGGGCGTCGTCGCAAGGCGGCGGAAGGTCCGAGATGAACAAGGTCAAGCTTTGCACGAATGTGGCCGGGGCGGGGGTCATCGCCGGTTGCCTGGCGCTGGGGTCGACCGCATGGGCTGAGGCGGCGGCATCGGACGCCGGTCCTCAGCTCGGCGAGGTGATCGTCACCGCCCAGCGCAGGACCGAAAACCTCCAGAAGGTCCCGGTCATGGTCAGGGCGGTTTCCGCCGCCGACCTCCAGCAGCGCGCCGTCAGCGACCTGCTCGAGCTGCAGCGGGTCACGCCGTCGCTCACGGTGCAGGACACCGCCAGCAACATCAGCCCCTTCATCCGGGGGGTGGGAACGACGCTAACCGGCGCCGGCCAGTCCCCCTCAGTGGCGACCTACGTCGACGGTGTCTATGTCTCCACCCTCGGCAGCGCGGCGTTCGACCTCGACACCGCCGAACAGGTGGAAGTCCTCTCCGGTCCGCAGGGCGCGCTCTATGGGCGTAACGCGACCGGCGGCGCCATTGTGATCACCTCCCCGACCCCACGCCCGGGGGCCGCGCCGCATTTCGGGGGGCGGCTAAGCTACGGCAACTACAACGCTGTCACCGCATCCGCCTATGCCTCGGGCGCGCTCTCCGACACCTTCGCCGGTTACCTTGCCGGCTCCCTGCAGCGGCGGGCGGGTTATGTGAAGAACCTCGACCCGGCGGGCCTGGGGCCTCATCACGACGATCTGAACGATCGCGACGCCTGGAATGTGGAAGGCGCGCTAACCTATGCGCCGACATCACGGTTCACCGTCGTACTTCATGGCGCGCACTTCCAGGCCAAGGACCGCCAGGGCGTCGGCCTGCAGGCGGTCGGGTTGGATATTCCGGTCGCCGGCTCGCTGAACGGCTCGCAAGCCTACTACGCGGGCCTCCTTCAAAACCTAGGATTTCCAGCTTCGGCGGCGGGCGCCGCGGGCGCGGCGCTTCAATTCTCGACTCGAACCGGTCAGACCTATGACAACGAGGCGAACGGATACACGCGAGGCCTTCTGACCGGGGACAGCCTCCCGGGGTCCTTCGTCGCCCTCAAGGTCGACCGCGGATCTCTGCGCATCGCCTATCGGTTCGACCATCTGGAGGTCTCGTCCCTGACGGCCTACAGCCAGGTGCAGAATACTTCGGCGACGGAGATCATTCTCGCCAACCCGGCTACCTATCCGGCTTCCCTGCAAGGCGGGGCCGTAGGCTTCTCGGGCAATTTCCCCTCGCGCGACGTTCAGGAAGACTTCCAGGTCACGTCGATCGACACACCTGTGCGTTACGTGGCCGGCCTGTTCTATTTCGATGGCCGGGGCGACACCGATCTGACCGGCGACCTGCCGCCTCTGTCGGCGCGCACAGCGCTCAACACCTGGAGCTCAAGATCCATTGCAGCCTACGCTCAGGTGACCGTCCCCCTGGTCTCAAACTGGGCCGCCACGGTTGGGGGCCGCTATACGGATGAACGCTACCGCATCGACGACCATCTGACACTCAGCACGCCCGGCAACCTGTTCGGAACCCCCAACACCGGCGACCAGCACAAGAACAGCTCGCAGGCCACCTACACGGCCAGGCTTGAGTACCAAAGTGACGGTCTGCTGGCCTATGCGGGCGTCAGCACCGGTTTCAAGGGGGCGACCCTCTCGGCGGTGAACCCCGCCAGTCCCGGGGTCGATCCGGAGACCATCACCGCCTACGAGGCGGGCTTGAAATGGGACGTCGCGGGGGCTTTTCGGCTGAACGCGAGCGTCTTCCACTACGTCTATGACAACATCCACATCGCCTACACGGACACCGCGACGGGCGCCAACGTGCTGGTCAATGGCACCGGGGCGAGACTCACGGGGTTGGAGTATCAGGCGCTTTACCGACCAAACGAATGGCTATCGCTGAGGACCAGCGGGCTTCTCCTGCAGTCCAGCTACAATGACGACGTCCGCGCCGCGGGCTCGGTCCCGGTCCTGCGCACAAAGGGCAATCGCCTCGCGGGCGCGCCACGCGCCGTGATCGATGTTGGCGCCGATATCCGCCTGCCGGTCGTCTCAAGCGGGGATCTCAAGCTCGTCGTCGATGTCACCCATAACGCCGGGTACTGGTTCGATGCGGAGAACCTGATCGGCACGGGCGGCGCCCAGGCCTCCGCCTTCACCACGGTCGACGCCAGCCTCACATACCACCCCCATGGCGCGAAGTGGCGGGTCGCCCTCTATGGCGTGAATCTCGGTGACGAGAAGTACTTCCAGAGCGGAATCGCCGCGAGCGGCATCTTGCGGGCCGCACTGGCGGCGACGCCTCGCCTCTACGGCCTGAGGGTCAACTTCGACTTCTGACGCCGGGCCCAACGCCCACCCCTCAATCCCAGGCGATAGGGAGGCTCGCCGGCTGCCGGAACTCATGGCCGGTTGG
>CAYYGV010000198.1:0-5901 GCA_964471615.1 uncultured Opitutaceae bacterium | reverse complement strand
GCTTCCAGCTCCAGTCGCCCGGCTTCGTGTTCACGCTGGCGGCGCTGATGCTGGTGTTCGCGCTCAACATGAGCGGGCTGTTCGAGTTCGGCCTCTCGGCCACGGGAGTCGGCTCAGGGTTGCAGACCAAGTCCGGCTTCGCCGGCTCTTTCTTCACCGGCGTGCTCGCCACCGTCGTCGCCACGCCCTGCTCCGCCCCGTTCCTCGCACCCGCCCTCGGCGCCGCCCTCGCGCTGCCGGTCGGCGAGTCGTTCCTCATCTTCACCGCGATCGCGCTCGGGCTCTCGCTGCCGTACTTGCTGCTCTCGATCTTTCCGCAGGCCGTGAGGGTTCTCCCGCGTCCCGGCGCCTGGATGGAGACGTTCAAGCAGTTCATGGCCTTTCCGCTGTACGCGACCGTCGGCTATCTCGTGTGGGTGCTCGCCGGCCAGACGACCGAGAGTGGTCTGCTCATGGCGCTGTTCGGCCTCGTGCTGGTCGCCATGGGCGTCTGGTTCTACGGCCGCTGGAACGCCCCCGGCGCCTCGGCCGGACGGGCCCGCTTCGGCGTGGTCGCCGGCGCCCTCGTGCTGCTCGCCGGCGGCTGGCTCGGCTGGCCGCAGCCGCCCGCGGCGAACGAGGTGACCTGGGAGAAGTGGAGCCCCGAGACCGTCGCCAAGCTCCGCGCGGACGGCCGCATTGTGTACGTCGACTTCACCGCGCGCTGGTGCGCCACCTGCCAGGCCAACAAGAAACTCGTGTTCCACTCGCAGGAGGTCCTCGACTATTTCCGCGACAAGAAAATCGTCACGCTCCGCGGCGACTGGACTAACAAGGACCCGCAGATCACCGCCGAGCTCGCCGCCTACCAACGCAGCGCCGTGCCGTTCAATCTGATCTGGATGCCCGGCAAGTCCGAGCCCGTGATCCTGCCGGAGTTGCTGACTCCCGACACGGTCCTGAACGCACTGCGGCAGAAGTAAGGTCCCGCCGAGACCTCCTCGCGTCCCGGCGTTTAATCGCGTCCCGCGGCGACCGCTTGGCCGGCGACCGGCGAAAGCGGCTGCCTTTCCAGCTGAATGCGCTGCGGCGCGCCCGGGTCTCCAGGAAGACCCGGCCTTCAGCTCGAACCTCCTTCGCTGGAACAAGCCGAGCAGTGCGACCCAGCTGTGCTAATAGCTGAGGCGACAAAATGTTTAACCCGTCGCCGGCCGCCATTGGGGAGTCGTCTCGGCCGAGGTTCGCACCAAGCGTGAACCGGTTCGTCATCCGGGGCTCACCCCACCCATGAAGACCTCTTCCGTCGCAGCCGTTTGGCTGGTCGGATCCGCCACGCCCGGCTGACCCCCCGCCGGCCGGCGCCCTTTGTTGCCCCATGAAATCAAACCGACTCCACCCCCGGCGTTGTGCCGCGGCGCTGGTCACCCTCGCCCTGCTGGCGGCGGCACCACTGTCCGCCTCCACCGGCAGCAGTGCTGCCCAGACCGACACCCAAAACGAGGCTACGAAAACCAAGCTCATCCGGGCCGATGCGAAGGCACCGGCCCCCGCCCCCGCCAAGCCCAAGGCGATCCCGGCGGCGCCCGCCGCCGCTCCGGCCGCGAAGCCGGTGACCAGCAATGCCGTCAAGGCCCCCGCCGTCGTTAAGACGCCAACCACCATTTCCGAACGGGCCCCGGCCACAGCACCCAGCAAGTCGCCGGTCGCCAATCCGACCAAGGTTCCCGCCGCGACCCCGGTTCGCGCGCCCGCCGCGCTGCCCGCGAAATCCTCCGTTCCCGTCGCGACCAAGGAGCCGGCGCCGGTTCGCACGCAAGCTCCGGCGAAGAGTCCCGCAAAGATCCCGACCACAGAAACCGCCCAGGCCCCGGCCAAGGCTCCGGCCCCAGCCAAGACTCCGCCAACCTCCAAGACGCAGGCGTCCGCGACCAGCGGATCCAAGGCAACGGCCCGCACGCCCGCCGACGCCGCGGCTGATCGCGATACCCAGCGCCAGGTGCAGAGCCTGCTGCGCAACCTCGGGTTTGACGTGGGCCCGGCCACCAAGACCGCCGCCGGCACCTGGAAGGTTCAGGTCCACCGTTTTGACGCCGCCCGTTCGAGTGGCGAGTTCCGCGGAGTGCTCACGGTCAAGGCCCGGCCAGCCGGCACGACCGCCAAAGGAGCCAAGCCCGTGAAGACTGCGGCAAAAGCCAAGCCCGCACCCATCACTGGAGGCCAAGCCAAGAGCCAGCACAGCCCGTCAGCCAGCAAGGGATTCACGAGCGGCGAGCACAATGGAGTCACCCGTGAAACTACCGCGCAATCGGGGAGCCGCAGTTCGGCGGCCAACTCGATGACGACCGCCGGCCTCACCCACTCCGAGTCGAACTCCCTGTTGGGCGGCACGGGCAATTCCGGTCACGAGCACACCGACGGCGCCGGCGGCGGCTCCGATTCCGGCAACGACAACGGTTCCGGCCTGAACGAGGAGAAGGTCAACTCCACCCATTCGGATTCCGGCCAAACCCAGGAGATCGTCGCCGGCGCCACCGGCCAGGGCGGCGGCGGTGACAACAGCGATGGTGGTGCCATCAACCTTGAGAAGGTCGGCGGCCAGGGTGGCGGCAGTACCGACGACAGCACCGGCGGCACCATCGACTTCGACAAGGTCGGCGGCATGGGCGGCGGCGGCGGCACTCTCTCCGGCGAACTCGGCGGCGCCTCGCCAGGTGGTACCGGCCAGGGCGGCGGCCCCGACGGCGGTTCGGACGGCGGCTCCGTGGATTCCGAGAAGGTGGGCGGCGGCTCCACCGGCCCGACCGGCAATGACGCCGAGACCGGCGGCAACCCCTCCGGCAACAGCGGATCCTCCTCCGAGGGCGGCGGCGGTTCCGGCACCGACGAAAGCGGTGGCAACTCCGGCAGCGGCGGCGATGGCGGCAGCTCCAGCCGGCTCGCGAACCGCGGGGCGGTGCTCACGGTGGGCGTGGCGGGCGGCTCGTTCTCCCTCAGCGCCCGCGAGCTGAGCCAGCTCGGGCTCGCCACCACCGGCACGGGAGCCGGCGGCAAGCTCACCATCCACTGACCGCGACGAGCCTCGCCCGATCCGGCGTGACCGGGAACCGCCCGCGGTTCCCGGCCCGGGCTGGCGCGCGCTCCTTTCGTTTTGTGTCGCGGTCGGTTCTCGTCTGAGTTCTCGGGTTTCCGACATGATCATCCACACCGTCCACGCGCGGCAGGCAGGCGCGAAACTCGACAGCAATGTGGCCACCGGCGGCGGCACCGATGACACCGCGGTGCTCCAGGCGGTCCTCGACCGGGCGAAGGACGGGGACGGCCTCCGCCTGATCCTCGATGGCGCCGCCCTGGTGCGGGGACTCAAGGTGTATTCGAACACCACCATCGAATGCCTCGGCACGGAGTGCGGCTTCTTCCAGGCCGACCATTCCGACTGCGCCCTGCTGACGAACGGAAGCCCGTCCGCCGGCACGATTTTCGACCGCAACATCTCGCTCCTCGGCGGCACGTACAACCAGAACTGCCGGAACCAGGCCCACCACGTCCCGCCCGACGTGCACTACTCGAAGGCGAAGTACATGGTCGTCGCGCTCGGCTTCTTCGGCGTCGAGAACCTGCTCGTCCGCGATGTCACCGTCCGCGACCAGCGCACCTTCGCCTTCCTCATCACCAACTGGCTGAAGGTCACGATGGAGAACATCCGCCTCGAGCTGCCGGGCTTCATCCACGCCGGCAACCAGGACGGCATCCACGTGCAGGGTCCCGGGCGCTTTCTCGTCCTGCGCAACATCCAGGGCCGCACCGGTGACGACTTCATCGCGCTCAACGGCGACGAGGAGACCAACGGCGAGCCGAGCTGGGCCCACCCCCAGGCCACCGTCGGCCCGATCACGGACGTACTCATCGACACGGTGATGGTCGACGACGCCGCGCAGGTGCTGCGGATCCTCTCGCGCGAGCATCTGCACGACCGGATCACGATCCGCAACGTCAGCGGCCACTACCGCAGCTTCGGCTTCTACCTCAGCGCGTGGGACTACAAGGCCAAGGGCATGCCCGGCAACTTCGGCTCGATCGTGATCGAGAACGTCGACCTCCGCCAGACCCAGGCCAACTACACCTACACCGAGCCGTTCCTGTTCCGCGTGTCGGGGAAGCACCAGAGCCTCACGCTGCGCAACATCCAGTACCACGACCCCGCGGACGACCGCTACCTCGTCCATCTCGAAGGCCAGACCGACATCCCCGACATGGGCGACACGCCGGCGGACGTGGAGTCGCTGGTGATTGACGGCCTGCACATCCAGGACCGCGGCACCGCGCCGCAGAGTCGGCCCTACCTCCGCGCCGCGGGCCGCGTCCGTCGCCTCGTCCTCCGCAACAGCGAGCTCTACTGCGCCCCGGGTAAGCGGCCCGTCCTGCTCGCGACCGCGGGCGAGCACGCGCGGATCGACTCGCTCATGATCTACAACGTCAGCGCCGAGAACCTCGGCGCGCTCGTGTCGAATCCCGATCGCCGGGTCGGCCACCTCGAGACGAGCAACGTGCTGCAGCGCACGACGACCTGACGGGCCGCGTCGGTCTAGTCCAAGAAAAAGCCCCGACCACCCGGCGGAAACCGCGGGCGGCGGGGCGACAACACAACCAAAGACGGGCGGCTTACTTGCCGGCGAAACCGCGGATGTGCTTCACCAGGGCCGTGATTTCGTCGGCCGAGAGCTTGTCCGCGTAGCCCTTCATCTTCTCCTTGCCGTTTTCCTTCACGCCCTCGGCGGTGGCCTTGGCGAGGTCGGCATCGGTGAACTTCGCGAGCGAGTCGGCCTTGGAGTAGTCCTTCAGCTTCATCTTCAGCCCGAGCTTGGTTTGGGCCTTGCCATCGGCGCCGTGGCACTTGGCGCAGTGGTTTTCCCAGTTCTCGGCGGCCGTGGCGGCCAGGGCCGAGGTCGCGCCGAGCGCGAGGACGATGGTGAGCGAGGCGATCAGTTTGGTCTTCATGGGAGCTAAGCTTTGAACCGGCCCGCATGGCAGGTCGGCACCTGCAGCTTAGCCGGCGCGGCGTCCGGCACCAGCCCCGCGCGGCCACCGGGGCATGAATTCACAGGTTCGGATATGCGCTAGTAGTTTCCCATGTGGTGGCGCCCGGCGCCGCGGGGAGTTTTTTTTTTCGTGCGCCCGGGTGCTTCTCCGGGCATCCGCTAGCGTGGTGAAAAACCCCGCCCATACCCGCGCCGTCGGCCAGCTCGTGGCCGCCGCGCTGCTCTGGAGCTTCGCCGGCGTCCTCATCAAGGGCATCCCGTGGCCGCCGCTCGCCGTGGCGGGCGGGCGGGGCCTCATCGCGGCCCTCTTCCTCTTCGCCACCAGCCGCGGCCTCCGGTTCACCTGGTCGCGGACCCAGGTCGGCGCCGCCCTGGCCTACGTGGGCTGCACCGTCCTGTTCGTGGTCGCCAACCGCATGACCACCGCGGCCAACGCCATCCTGCTCCAGTACACCGCCCCCGTCTGGGTCGCGCTGCTCGGCTCGTGGTTCCTCGGCGAGCGGCCCACCCGCGCCGACTGGTGGGCGATCATCGCGGCGTTCCTCGGCATGGGGCTCTTCTTCGCCGACGAGCTCCGGCTCGCGAGTGTGCTGGGCAACGTCGTCGGCATCCTCAGCGGCGTGTGCTTCGCCGGCATCGCCATCCTGCTCCGCAAGCAGAAGGACTCCTCCGTGGTTGAGTCGATCATCCTCGGCAATCTCTTCGCCTTCATCATCGGCCTGCCGTTCATCGCCGCCGCCCCCGCCCTCCCGCCGCGCGGATGGGTCCTGCTCCTCCTGCTCGGCGTCGTCCAGCTCGGCCTGTCGTACCGGCTCTACAGCCAGGCCATCCGCCATGTCACCGCGCTCGAGGCCGTCATCATCCCGGTGGTCGAGCCCATCATGAA
>CAYYGV010000197.1:0-5964 GCA_964471615.1 uncultured Opitutaceae bacterium | reverse complement strand
TGAACCCGCCGCGTTCGCTCTCGCTGCTGCTCATCGGCTGGACCTTCCAGCCGCGTGAGTCGGCGTACTTGCTGTAGAGGCGAAACAGCTCCGCGGCGAACAGGCTGGCCTCGTCGCCACCGGTGCCAGCGCGGATCTCCATGACCGTGTTGCGGGAATCGGTCGGGTCGGGCGGGATCATCGCCAGCAGCACCGCCTCGTGCAGCCGGGCTGCGCGCCGCTGCAAGTCGGGCAGCTCCCCCGCCGCGAGCTCCTTCAGGTCGGCGTCGCCGGCCGGGTCCTTCATGAGGGCCGTGGCGTCGGCGATCTCGCGCTCCAGCTTGGCGTGCTCCTGGTAGTCGGCGATGAGCTGCGTGAGCTTCTGGTGCTCGCGCGAGACATCGGCCGCCTTGCGCGGATTGCCGTAGAACGAGGGCGCAGCCATCTGGGCGTCGAGCTCGTCGCGGCGACGTTCAAACGGAAGAAGATCAGGAAGTTGGTCCATGCGGAGGAGGAGGCGGGCGGGCGGGGCTGATTTGCGAATTGCGTGAGCCGCGGGGAGCGGCTTCGCTGCAGCGCGAGATCGTTAGGCGGATCCGCCTAATGGTGTTGCTCAGCAATGGCCACGACGCTCTTCACTCAAAACATCATCGCCTGTATCTGGGACTTCGACAAGACTCTTATCCCGGGCTACATGCAGGCGCCCCTGTTTCGCCGGTACGGGATCAACGAGGCCGAGTTCTGGAACGAGACGAACAAGCTCGCCGAGCACTACCGGAAGCGCGGCTACCATCTCTCGCCCGAGATCAGCTACCTCAACCACCTGCTCACCTACACGCTGGCCGGACCGCTCAAGGGGCTGAACAACAAGATCCTCTTCGACTGCGGCGCCGAGATCGAGTTCTACCAGGGTCTGCCCGACTTCTTCGACCGCGCCCAGGGCTTCGTGAAGGAGAAGCCCGAGTACGTGAAGCACGAGATCGCGCTCGAGCACTACGTGGTCAGCACCGGCATCGCCGAGATGGTCCGCGGCAGCAAGATCGCCCGGCACGTCGACGGCATCTGGGCCTGCGAGTTCATCGAGAACCCCCTCCAGCCCGGCTTCCTCCGCCAGAAGGAGCTCGCCCTCAGCGCCGAGGCCGAGATCGCCCAGATCGGCCTCGTGATCGACAACACGACCAAGACCCGCGCCATCTACGAGATCAACAAGGGCACGAACAAGAACCCGTCGATCGACGTGAACTCGCGCATGAACGCCGAGGACCGCCGGATCCCGTTCCAGAACATGATCTACATTGCGGACGGCCCAAGCGACGTGCCCAGCTTCTCCGTCGTGAAGGGCGGCGGCGGCCGCGCCTACGCCGTGTACAATCCCGACAATCAGGCGGAGTTCGCGCAGAACGACCGGCTCCGCCAGTCCGGCCGCATCGACCACTACGGCCCCGCCGACTACACCGCCGGCAGCAGCACGACCCAGTGGTTGCGCATGCACGTCCACCAGATCTGCGACCGCATCGTCGCCGACCGCGAGGCCGCCGTCGCCCAGAAGGCGTCCAAGCCGCCCCGCCATCTCACCACCACCCCCGAGGAAGAGGCCGCCAAGCGCGCCGCGAAGGCGCCCAAGCAGGCCAACTTCCTCGAGTAGGCGCGACGCTCAGCGGCTCGACGCGACCAGCGTCGCCGGCGGGGCGTCAACCGGACGGCGGAGCGTCTCCGCGATGTTGCGCACGCGCTCGGCGTAGTCGCGCGTCGACGAACGGACCCGGCCGTGCACGACCGACGTGATGCCGCCGTTCCACGCGAGCCCGATGTTGTACGGGCTGATTTCGAAGCCGGCCTTGGCCAGCCGGTCCTTGAGCCACTCATAGTGCTGCACGGCGACGGCATCCGACGCGCGCCGGTCCAGCGCGCGGTTGAACGGCAGCGTCGTGTGCATGCGCCAGGTGCGCTCGCGGAACTGGTACGCGCCGAGCTCGCCGCACGGGCCGGGGCGCTCGGTGTTCATCGGATTCTCAATGCGGTGGATCGCCTCCAGCGTTTCCCAGCGCACGGTGGCGCGCGCCGGGGTCACGAGCAGGGTCGTAAGCACGATGGCCGCGCCGGCCAGGAGGCGGGCGCGCCCGGGATGGTTCGAGGGGAGGTTGGTGTTCACGGCGCTCGTGACCCAGCCGTCCCAGGCAGGTTCTGCGGCGGCCCGTTTTATTCGCGTGATTTAAACGGAACCCCGCCTCCCGTGCAAAACGCACTACTGCCCCACCGTCTCTATCATCCTCGTCACCAACGCCGTCCAGCCGGTCTGGTGGCTCGCGCCCAGTCCCTGACCGGTGTCCCCGTGGAAGTACTCGTGGAACCAAAGCAGGTCCTGCCAATGCGGGTCGTGCACGAATCTTGCCTCCATCCCCAGCGCCGGCCGGCGCCCGCCGCCGTTCGGCAGGAACAGCGTCACGAGCCGTCGCGCCAGCTCGCGCGCGATCTCCGCGAGGTTGAGCCGTCGCCCGCTGCCCGTCGGGAATTCCAGCGTGAAGCTGTCCCCGTAGAACAGGTGATAGCGCTCCAGCGCCTCGATCAGAAGGTAGTTCACCGGGAACCACACCGGGCCGCGCCAGTTGGAGTTGCCGCCGAAGAGTTCGCTGTCCGCGTCCCCGGGCGCATAACCCACCCTCCACTCGGCATCGCCCGCACGCAGCACGAACGGACGGTCGAGGTAGGCGCGCGACAGCGACCGCACGCCGTGCGCCGAGAGAAACTCGGCTTCGTCGAGCACGTAGCGCAGCACGCGCTCGAGTCGCGGGCGTGACGGGATCGCCAGCAGGAACCGGCCGTGGCCGCCCCGCTGCTCGAGGTGCGAGATCTGCCCGGCGAGGTCCGGCCGGTTCGCGAGGAACCACCGCGTGCGTTTCGCGAAGCCCGGGAGCCGGCGCATGCGCTCCTCCTCGATGAGCTCGACGGCGAACAGCGGAATGATGCCCACCACCGAGCGGAGCCGCAGCGGCATCGCGCGCCCGTCCACGAGCAGTTGGTCGTAATAGAATCCGTCCTCCTCGTGCCACAGGCCGGAGCCGCCCAGCGTGTTCATCGCGTCGGCGATCGCCACGAAGTGCTCGAAGAACTTCGACGCGATGTCCTCGTACGCCGGGTCGCCCTCCGCCAGCTCAAGCGCCATCGAGAGCATCGTGCCGCAGTAGAATGCCATCCAGGCGGTGCCGTCCGCCTGCTCCAGCGCGCCGCCCGTGGGCAGCGGCTTCGAGCGGTCGAACACGCCGATGTTGTCGAGCCCGAGGAAGCCGCCGGAGAACAGGTGCCGGCCGCCCGGATCCTTGCGGTTCACCCACCACGTGAAGTTCACGAGGAGTTTCTGGAACACCCGCGCCAGGAAGGTCCGGTCGCGCTCCCCGCGGCGGCCCGTCATCTTGTACACGCGCCAGCACGCCCACGCGTGCACCGGCGGGTTCACGTCGGAGAAATTCCACTCGTAGGCCGGCACCTGCCCGTTCGGGTGCATGTACCATTCGCGCAGCAGCAGGTTGAGCTGCTCCTTCGCAAACTGCGGGTCGAGCCGGGCGAACGGCAGCATGTGGAACGCCGAGTCCCACGCCGCGAACCACGGGTACTCCCACTTGTCCGGCATCGAGATCACGTCCCGCGCGTAGAGATGCGGCCAGTCGCGGTTGCGGCCCTCCTGGCGGTTCGCCGGCGGCGCCGGCTGGTCCGGGTCGCCGTCCAGCCAGTCGCGCACGACGTAGTGGTAGAACTGTTTCGACCAGAGCAGGCCCGCGTACGCCTGCCGCGCCACCAGCGTCACGTCGCTCCCGGCCATGGGCGCCTGCGCCGCACCTGCGAACGGGAACTGCGTCTCGGTCCGGAGGTGGCCGGCCAGCAGCGTCGCGTAGAATTCGTCCGCCTCGTCCCGCCGCGCCGCCATCGTCGTCTCAAAGCTGTGGCCGAATCCCTGCGTCCCGTCGCCGGCATGCAGCCGCAGGCGCAGCACGCGCTCCTCGCCCGGGCCGAGGTCGAGCACCTGGTGCGCCGCGCACTTCGTGCCGGTGCGCGCCGGGTTCACCGCGTCCTTCCGGCCACCGATCACGTACTCGTGAAATGCGTCCTTCACGTAGGGCGACGCGTTCGTCGCCCCGAACAGGCGCGCGGCGTTCGTCTCGTTCTCGGTGAAGAGCAGCTCGACCGGCTCGGCTCCCGCGCAGTCGATCTCCCAGCACATTCGCCCGAGCGTCGGATGGTCGCACTGCACGCGCCGCTCGCCCACTGCGCGCAGCACCGGACGCAGCTCGGGCGCCCCCACCCGCGCGCCCCACGACCACGTGTTGCGGAACCACAGCGTCGGCAGCACGTGCAGCGTCGCCCGCTCGGGTCCGCGGTTCGCGACGGTCACCCGCAGTAGCAGGTCGTCGGGCCCGGCTTTGGCGTACTCGGCGGTCACGTCGAAGTACCGCCCGCCGTCGAAGGCCCCGGTGTCGAGTAGCTCGTACTCGGGTTCCCGGCGCCCGCGCCGGCGGTTCTCGGCGCGCAGCCGCTCGTAGGGGAATTCGGCCTGCGGGTACTTGTAGAGCGCCCGCTGCCACGCGTGCGTTGGCGTCGCGTCGAGGTAGAAATAGCACTCCTTCACGTCCTCGCCGTGATTTCCCTCGGGACCGCTCAGGCCGAAGAGGCGCTCTTTCAGGATCGGATCGCGGCCGTTCCAGAGGGCCAGCGCGAGGCACATCCGGCACTCGCGGTCGGTGAAACCCAGGAGTCCGTCCTCACCCCAGCGGTAGGCGCGGCTGCGGGCATGCTCGTGCGTGAAATAGCCCCAGCTCTCGCCGTCGGGGGAATAGTCCTCGCGCACCGTGCCCCACTGCCGCTCCGCGAGGTAGGGACCCCAGCGCTTCCAGTTGCGCTCCCGCGCCGCGTCCTCGGCCAGCCGGCGCTGTTCCGCGGTCGAATTCGGGCTTCGGGACGACTGGGGCATGGTCGCGGGCGGCGAGGGAACGCTCAACATTCAACGCTCGACGTTCAACGCTCAATTCCGCGGGTCGGAGCGGCGGCGCACGCCGCCGTTGAAAGTTGAACGTTGAAGGTTGAGCGTCGAGCGTTGCCAGGAATCCCTTCAGCGTCCGGCGTTCGACGTGCGACGTTCGGCGTTCAGCGCCTCCCCCACGCGCCACCCTTACAGGATTTTCTTCACCGCCTCGGCGCCGCCTTCGCTGACGATCACGAAGTAGTGGCTCGCATCCGCCCATGCGGCGCTGGCCAGCCGGGCGCCTTCCACGAAGCGGAGGTCCGCCGGCAGCGTCGGGAAATCCGCGCGGCGGACGATGTAGCAGTGGAACCAGTGGCCGTCGCGCTGGAAGCAGACTTCGAGCACGTCGCGGCCGGCGAAGCTCAGGGTACGGCAACCGGTCGAGCGCAGCGCCGAAAAGTCCACCGGCACGCCCGCCTGCAGGTGATGCGACGGGTCGCCCAGGCTGGCCTGCAGCGCGCCCGCGGCCGCGCCATGGCTGCCATGCTCGCCATGCGCCGTGTCCTCGATCGCAAAATTTGCCAGCTGCGTCGCCGCGGCCGACGCTGGACGCGGCCACAGGGCCACCGTCGCGGCCAGCAGCACCGCGACGCTCGCCGCCAGCGCCAGCCACGGCGCCGGGCTCTGCCAGCGGCTCCGGGAACCCCGGCTCGCCCGCGCACCCGCGAGGATCGCCTCGCGCAGGCCCGCCGGCGGAGCCACGTCCCGCAGCCGCGCCGCGATCGCCGCGTCATACGCCTGCGAACGCGCGAACCACTCGCCCACCGCCGGGTCGGCCTGCGCCTGCGCCAGCGCCGTCGCCAGCAGCGGGTCGGCGGCGTCGCGGCCGTTCGACCGATAGGCTCCGAGCAGGAATTTCGCCTCGTCGTTGTTCATGCTTGTTTCCTCCCCGCCGTCCCGAACGGCACGACCTTGCCCTTCGCCGCCTTCTCCTCCTGCGCCAGCGCCGCCCGGAGCTGCGCCTTGCCGCG
>CAYYGV010000196.1:0-5977 GCA_964471615.1 uncultured Opitutaceae bacterium | reverse complement strand
ATCTTGGGCGGAGCAACGACCGTGCGATCGACCATCACACAGGAGACGAGCAGCAAGCCCCAGGCTGCGGCTCCTCCGAAAATGAGGGTATGTTTGGTCCAGTGTAGGCGCATGTTCATGACGGGTAAGGGATGGGTAGGTTGGTGAGGTCTGTCTGGTTTGGAATTAGGTGTTCTACAGGGCAGAATTGAGATGAGCTCGCTATTAGGGGTACTGTACTATCGGAAATTTCCGTGGAACTGACTGCGCATGGATTGTCTAGTTGCGCGCAATCGTTGTCGTTTTAGGCGCTCCGAGGCTAACCGGAAATATGAGCATCGGCGCGATCTTTTGGTTAAGAAACAAGATAAGCCGCTTTTAGTCAATGAGCTATGTACTTTGTTACTTTCAGGGGTAGACCTTTGCGGCATTACACGAAAGACCCTGGTTACACGGTCGGATACGGGGGCGAACGCCCGACAAAAACGAACCGGCCCCGCGTGACCGCGGGGCCGGCGTTTATCAGGGTAACTAAGCTACGCTGAACCTTACAAGGCGTAGGTGAGTGAAACGTAGCCCACCGGCCCGCGGAAGTTGGTCTTGCCGCCGGTGTCATCGCTCTTGCTGTCGATGTATCCGACCTTGGCCGTGCCAATCAGCCGCTCCGACAGCTTGAACTTCAAGCCGGCGGTGACCGTGTACTCGTCGATTGCCGTACCAAGCGGCAGCGTCGACGCCGCCAGCGCGGGATCGAAGTTGTCGGCGTGGTAGCACGAGTACTCGAGCTGGGCGTCGATATCCTTGCTGAGGACGAAGCCCGTGAGGACATTACCGTTCCAATAGTTGTTGTCGGCGTTGTGGACCGTGTCGTTGGCCAGGATGCCGGCCTGCGGGTACGACGTGCTGAGGGTATCGAACACGACGTTTAGGTTCGCCTGGACGTACATTTGTTCGTTCGGGGTCCACTCCACCGTCTCGCCGAACATATGGCTCTTGGAGTCCATCGAGTCATATGCGCCGGTGGCGTCGATCGTTGTGTCCATCTTCCCTCGCTGATTGATGTAGCGGGTCGTGAAGGCGACGGTTGCCGTGGGCTTGTAGATCGCGGTGAGCTTCGTGCCCTCGAACTTGTAGCCCAAGATGAACTGGTTGCCCAGGCTCGCGCCAAAACCGTTCGAGCCATTGGTGTGATCCTTGTAAAACAGTTCGCCCCGCAGGATGAGCGAGCTGGAGACGTTCCAGTTGGCACCGGCCTTCCAGTGTCCGTGATTCTCCTTCACGTTTTCCGCGAAGGTCACAACCGACGGCAGGATATTGGAGCCCGACGGGGTGACGCCGGTGCTCACGCCCGTTTCGGTGGCAGGCGCATAGCGATAATCGAAGGCGAGGTACAGCGACAGGTCCTTGATCCCGGTGTAGCGGACATCGACCTCGGGGGTCCAGGACGTCTCGTCGCGCGTGCTCGTGTTCGGGGCCGGGACGAGGATGATGGAAGTCGCTCCCGTGGCCTGGTTGATCAGGGTGTTGACGTAGGTGACCTGATTATAGCCCTTCATCTCCAGATCCTCGCCCTTCAAGGCGGCGGTGATGCTGAGATTCTTGATGGGCTTGTACACTGCGCCGAAGTTGGCCGTGAGGACGGTCTCCTCGGTCAGGCCGGCCTGGGTCGTATACGAATAAGGGGGGCGTCCGCCCGAGGTGAAGCCGCCGACGGCGTTCACGATCCCGGTGGCCGTCTGGATCTTGAGCGAAAGCTGGCGATCACCGTAGATGTCGACGTTGGCGTCCTGATAGCTGACGCCACCGAACACCTTGAGCAGGTCGCTGACCTCGGTCTCGAACTTGGCCACGTAGGTCCAGACATCGGCGTCGATGCCCTGCTTGTCATACCCCGAGACCGGATTGTTCGCGAGGTTGCCGGGGATCACGGTGACCGGGCTCGAGGGAATGGCCGGGTAGGGCTTGAGCTCGCCCTGGTACCGGTTCAGCCAGCGGGTGTCCAGGCTGTCGGTCTTGTTGTTCACGATCTCAACCTCGACCTCGGTCTTGCCAATGGTGTGGGTGACCGCGGCCGACATGGTCTGCTGCCGTTCGCCCAGGTCGATGTAGGCGGCGCCGAGCTTGCGCACGGCGGAGACCGGATTCAGCGAGCTCAGCGAGTAGATCGGAATCCCGGTCTGGGAGGAGTCGTTCCAGATCGTGGTATCCTTTTGGCCGCTGCGCAGCTCGTTGGTGTAACGGAAGTGGAACACCGGGGAATTCTCCTTGGCGATGACGACATCGGCCCAGAAGTTGCCGCGATCGGTGTGGAGATCCGTATCGTTGAGTGGCAGCCAGAGACCGTTGGTCGGGAAGAAGCCGCCGACGCCGTTGTAGAACGTGCGGAAGCGCTTGTAGCCGACATCGACCTTGCCCAGGGCATCCTTCGTGAGGTTGAGCTTGAACAGGTAGTCCTCGCTGCCGGTAAGGGCCTTGCCGTCGGCGGTCAGCGTGACGTCCTTGTCGAGGTTCTTCAGGAGGTGCAGGTCCTCGATGCCGACGCCGCCGCTGGCATTAAGGTTGGTGCGCTTCTGAAAGGCCGAGTCCTGACCCGAGATGGAGGGGGCATATCCGGAGAACTTGATGTAGCTCTCGAAGTTCGGAAACGCGTCGGTCTGTTTGTCCGGTTGTGCAGCCCAGGCCCCGTTGAGGGCGAGCACCACACCGGCCAAGAGGCCGGTGCGGCGGAGGAGGGCGGAAGTGGTCGCATGCATGGCGATGGTATGAGGTGTTGAGGTTGTTAGTAGCGCATGGCCTTGCTGGCGTTGGAACCGTGGACGTCTTCGTGGCAGCCCGCGGCCCAGCAGGTGCCCTGCTGTAGTCTGGCGCGATGGTCTTCGCCGCCCGCCATGATCTGGCCGGTGCCAGCGGCGGTCGGATGCTCGAGGTGGCACTTCAGGCACAGGTTGTTATCCCGAGCCACGAGCATCTTGCCGTTCACCGAGCCATGCGGGTTGTGGCAGGTCGTGCAGCCCTCGAGCATGGCGTTGTGCTTGAAGAGGAACGGGCCCTTTTGGGCGACGTGGCACTTCGTGCAGGTTTCGTTGGGCGACTCGAGGTCGGCCCCGCTCCGCTTTACGACATGACCCTTGTGCGAGTCGTGGCAGTCGGCACAGGTGATCTGGCCGCCGGCCACCGGGTGCGCGTAGGGCAGTGCGAATTGACCGCGCTTCTCCAGATGGCACTGGTAGCACGTCTCGGGTGATTTGCCGGGATTGACGATGGAACCCTTGCCGCCACCCGCTTTGGCGTGAATGGAGCCGGGCCCGTGGCACGCCTCGCAACCCGTGTCACCCACCTTGGGATCGGTCAGGCCAAGACGGTTGTGGGTTGAAGTGTCGAAATGACCGACTTGCTCGGCGTGACACTGGACACACTCCTGGTTGCCGACGTAGGTGGCGTTGGCGATCTTGGGAGGGGCAACGACGGTGCGGTTTGCCACCGCACAGGAGACGAGCAGCAGGCCCCAAGCCGCGGCTCCTCCGAAGATGAGGCTTTGTTTGGTCAAACGAGGGCGCATATTCATGACTGGTAAGAAATGGTTATGTTTGGGTTCGGTGCTGTACGAGATAAGCAAGTCTGCTTTTTGGATTACATATCGGCGGACTATTAGTTTCTATGAACTATGATCTTTTTTTGCGGTCCTGCCTGCGCAGGGATTGTCGAGTTGAACGCAATCTTTGCACTTTCTACGGACCAGCGCGGAGAGTGCTTCACGGGTCGACCGGCTACGGTGCCAGCAAGGTCGGAGAAGGCCTGACCTGCACGATGGAGTGTCGGACTCGCTTGCGTGCGCCGCGCATTTCGGTTTCGCGGCCTGGAACTAGACCCTCCTCAAGAAAGCCGAGGGACCTCTGGGCGAATTGCTACGGACTAGGTTTGCGCCAGCTCCGGCGGACTTTCGTAAATACGAAGGATACGATTACCAGCACCGTGCCGAGGACCAAGAAGGACAAGATTCGGTAGGTCGGCGGAAGCTGGGTAACCCCGATCATGATCACGTAGAGCACCGTCATGAGCAGCGTCAGGTGGCCCATCCACCGGTATTTCACGTTATTAACTATCAGGTTCATGACGTAATAGACCACCGCCACGCCGACCCAGGAGACGCTGACAAAGGCCCGCGGGACGAGGTGGTACGACGCATACGGGAACACCACGAAAGCGCAGGCCAGGTAGGCGTTGCGCATCAGGTGGGTCTGCAGCTCGAGGCGCTCCTGCTTCCAGTTGAGGATCCGCGCGGTCAGGAGGGCCACGACGCCGAAGCCCAGGCTGATGCCGGTCTCCTTGCCGGCCGTGATCATGTAGCCGAGCACGACCATCACGAAGATCAGGAAGTTCGCGACCACGATGAAGCGCGAGCGGAACCACAGCGCCGTCGCCACGACCACCAGGCTCTGCAGCGAGAGCCAGATGAACATATCGGGCATCGCGACGGCCTTGAGGATGGCGACCGTCAGGGCGAGGTAGCCGGTCATCGCGTAGAAGAACGTCGACACGCGGCTCTCCTCGCGGCGCCAGAATTCCGCCGCGAGCCCGAGGAATGCCGCCGCGGCCACGAGGTTGGCCGCGATCATCTGGCCGGGGAACGCGAGGAACGCGTGCACCAGAAAGAGTCCGTAGCCCACCGCACAGTTGAACACCGCCGTGAGGATCGTCACCTGGTCCTCGCCCGCGCGCTCGCGGCGCACAAGCGGCCCGGCGCCGACGACGAGCGTGTACGCGAGGAGGAAATAGAGCCCGGCCGCCGGCTCAGTCGCGAGGTGCACCGGCCGTCCCGCCCACGGGCAGCCGATCATCCAGAGCAGGTAGGTGAGATAGCCGAAGGGAATCGCGAGCAGGAGCAGCAGCGGCGCGCCCCGGCGCGTGGCGGCGCCGACGATCAGGACGGCCAGCGCCACGAGGAGGACAAAGAGCCACCACGGCGCGTTGGCGACGACTGCGGTGAAGTAACCCGTGAGCAGCGCGAGCACGACCAGCGCGGCCGAGGCCTGGCGAAGGGCGACGTAGACGTTTACCGCGACGGCGAGCAGCAGCACGGCGCGACTGGCCGGCGAAGCGATGTCGAGCACGGGCGCCGGCCCGAAGAAGTAGAGGCGCAGCGTCGAGAAATAGAGCAGGCCCATCGCGGCGCCGCGCAGGCAGAGCGCCACGAGCTCGAACGAAGCCTGCCAGCGGTGCGCGGCGAAGAACATGCCGCCCGTGACGAGGTAGCCGAGGAGCGCCGGCAGCGCCGCCGGCAGCGAGGCCAGCGGCAGCGAGAGCGCGAAGGCGATGCCGCAGGTGAGGACCACGATGCCGACGGCGGCGAACCAGTTCTGGCCGACGACATACTCGAGCTCCTCCTCCTCCACGGGGGCCGCGGGAGCGGCGACCGGCGCCACGGGCTCGGGGGTTGCGGCGATGGCGGCGGGCGGGGCGACGGACTCGTCCTCGAGCGGCGGCAGCGACATCGCCTGCTCGAGCCGGTTAAGGCGCCGTTCCAGGCGCGCCAGTGAGGCGGCGAGCTGGTGGGGATCCAGCGGGGACTTTTCGTCGGACATGGGGGTAACGACGGAGAGGGCGGCGCGCAGGGCGGGGCGGAAGCCTACGGGCGGGGTGGGGTAGAAAAAATGGGAAGAGGCGCGGGCTCAGCCGCAGCCACAGTCACTGATCGGATCCATCAGCTCGCAAATCCGGCCGTAGTACACGTCCTCCGAGATCCCGAGCGCGGCGGCGCCGAAGGTCAGGGCGTCGTCCGACGAGGCGAACTCGCCGTAGTTCACCAGCACGAGCTGGTAGAACACGAGCGCCGGCACGTCGTTCAACTGGGTCAGGTACAGCGGGTGGACGTACATCGTGAACCCGTCCTCGGGGTTCTCGCCCTTGGCAACCGGGTGCGCGAACTCACCCGTCTGGAGCGGGCCGGAGTTGAACTCGATCACGGTCGGGTACCGCACGAACGCGCGGTCCTCGAGGA
>CAYYGV010000195.1:0-6018 GCA_964471615.1 uncultured Opitutaceae bacterium | reverse complement strand
TGATCTCGATCTCGTCCTTCGCGCCGCGGAACCGCTTGGCGTGGCCGAACTGCAGGCCGGTCATGCGGCCGGCGCAGCGGTCGATTTCCTCGTGCGTGAACAAGGGGTACTCCGGGATGTTCGCCTCCTCCTTCTGGCGCATCATCACGTTGGCCGAGTTGTGCAGCATCCGCTCGATCAGCATGCGGCTGGAGACCGTCATGATGACCGGCGTGTTGGGATGCTCCCGCATCGCGACCGGCAGGCTGCCGATGTGGTCGAGGTGGCAGTGCGTGATGATGATGAGATCGAGGGGCTCGCCGCGGATGGAGGTGAGGTCGGGGGTGGCGCCGCGCCCGGCCTTCTTCGGGTGGAGGCCGCAGTCGATCATCACGCGCAGGTCGCCAAACTGGACCACCATGCAGTTCGCGCCGATGCCGCCGTCGCGGTTCAGGTCAATGAGCTTCATTCAGTAATCCGACACAGGAGGATAAACGGGCGGAGAACGAGGTTCTTTTTCAGCTCCGCGGGATCGTCATCGCGAACGGTGGCAGCAGCACATGCACCTTCCGGCCGTGCTCGTCGACGCCGTGGAACGAGCCACGCGCCGTGGCGTCGCAGCCGGTGACGTGGTAGCTGTTGTACGTGAACTGCTCGCCGGGGGCGAGGCGGGGCGTCTCGCCGACGATCTTGTCGCCCTCGATCACGAGCCGGTTGCCGTCGGCGTGTTCGACGACCCACTTGCGGCCGAGGAGGGTGACGGTGTGTTCCGAGCTGTTCCGGATCGTGATGTGGTACACGAAGGCGTGCGGCTGGTCGGGCGGGAGCGTCGCGCCGCCGTGGTGGTATTGAAGGCGGTCGAGGCGGGCGGTGAGGCCGGGAAGTTCACGGGAACAGGACACGCCGCATAAGAGAGCGGGGAGGGCGCGCGGAGCAAGAGGGTTTCGGACTTGCTGCGCTTTCCGCGGCGTCTACACACTCCCGCGGTCCATGGCCAAATTCGCCCTCCTCTCCGTCAGCGACAAACGCGGCCTTGCCGAATTCGCGACGACCCTGGTGAAACAGCACGGCTACACGCTCCTCTCGACGGGGGGCACGGCCAAGCTCCTCATTGAGCGCGGGCTCCCCGTGACGGAGGTCAGCCAGCACACCGGGTTCCCCGAGATGATGGAGGGCCGCGTGAAGACGCTGCACCCGAAGATCCACGGCGGGCTGCTCTGCCGCCGCGACAAGCCGGAGCACCTGGCCCAGGCGGCGAAGGCCGGCATCGACCTGATCGACCTGGTGGTCGTCAACCTGTACCCGTTTGAGGAAACGGTGGCCAAGCCGCACGTCACGCTCGAGGAGGCGATCGAGAACATCGACATCGGCGGCCCGTCGATGCTGCGCAGCGCGGCGAAGAATCACGAGAGCGTCACGGTCGTCTGCGACCCGGCGGATTATCCCGCGGTGCTGGCCGCCCTCGCGCGCCCGGACGAACTCGCGGAACTGCGCCGGCGGCTCGCGCTGAAGGTCTTCCAGCGGACGGGCCGTTACGACACCGCGATCGCGCGGTACCTCGAGTCGCAAGCGGCCGAGCCGGATGTCGCGGCGCTGGCCGGATTCCCGGACAGCCTGACGCTGACCTACCGCAAGGCGCAGAGCCTGCGCTACGGGGAAAACCCGCACCAGCAGGCCGCGCTGTATGGCACGTTTCACGAGCACTTCCAGCAGCTGCAGGGGAAGGAGCTCAGCTATAACAACATTCTCGATATCACGTCGGCCACCTACCTGATCGGCGAGTTCGAGCGCCCGACGGTCGCAATCCTCAAGCACACCAACCCGTGCGGCGTGGCCAGCGCGGAGACGCTCGAGGCGGCGTGGGACCTGGCGTTCGCGACCGACCGGCAGGCGCCGTTCGGCGGGATCATCGTCGTGAACCGCACCCTCGAAGGCGGCCTGGCGAAGACCATCGCGGAGATTTTCACCGAGGTCATCATCGCGCCGCGGTTCAGCGACGAGGCGATGGCGGTCCTGTCGGCGAAGAAGAACCTGCGCCTCATGATCGCGAAGGGCGGCATCGGCGCGGAGTCGCTCCGCGAGGTGCGCAGCGTGCTGGGCGGGGTGCTGGTGCAGGACCGGGATCGCACCCTCGGCAAGATGGCGGATTTCAAGGTCGTCACGAAGCGGGCGCCCACGGCGGAGGAGTGGGCCGGCATGATGTTCGGCTGGACCGTCGTGAAGCACGTGAAGTCGAACGCGATCGTCTACTGCCGCGGCGAGCAGACGCTCGGCGTCGGCGCCGGCCAGATGGCGCGGGTCGACAGCTCACGCATCGCGGTCTGGAAGGCGAAGGAGGCCGGGCTGGACCTGAAGGGCTCGGTTGTGGCCAGCGAGGCGCTCTTCCCGTTTGCCGACGGCCTGGTGGCCGCGGCCGATGCCGGGGCGACGGCGGCGATCCAGCCGGGTGGCTCGGTGCGTGACGACGAGGTCATCAAGGCGGCCGACGCGTGCGGGATGGCGATGGTCTTCACGGGCCAGCGGCACTTCAAACACTGACCGGGGTCCCATGGGAGCACCCGGTGCGGAGGCCGTGCAGTCGCGCTTGAAGCGACGGCCGGAATCCTCCTAATCCCGGAGGCCCCATGTTTGAGTCGCTGCTCGAGTATTTCCAAGGCACCCCCTTTTCCCTCTGGGGACCATTCGGCCTGCTCCTCCTCTGCGGGCTGGGCCTGCCGCTGCCGGAGGACATCGTGCTGGTGGTGGCTGGGGCGCTGGGTCAGATCGACGGGCGCTCGTGGATGCAGGTGAGCGGGATCATGTACCTCGGCGTGATCGGCGGCGACACAATGATCTTCCTCGCGGGCCGGCATCTCGGCACGCGGCTGCTCGCGTCGGCCTGGCTGCAGCGGGTGCTGCCGGCGAAGAAACAGATCAAGGTCGAGCGGGTGATGGAGCACTACGGCGCGATGGGCCTGTTCCTCGGGCGTTTCCTGCCGGGATTGCGCGCGCCGATCTTCTTCACCGCGGGCTCGATGAAAGTGTCGTTTCTCAAGTTCCTCTTCTTCGACGGACTCGCCGCGCTCGTGAGCGTCCCGATCTTCGTCTGGCTCGGCCGCTGGCTCTGGGTCGAGTTTGGCGACGATCTGGAGCAGCTCAACGAGACGCTGGAGCGGACCCATTCGTATTCGCTCTGGGTCGCCTGCGGCCTGGTGGCCATCGCGGCCCTCGGCGCCTGGTTCTGGTCGCGGCGCGCGCGGAAGCCGATTTGAGCGCCGGCGCGTTTTGCGTTGGCGCGGCGGCGGGATTGCGCGACAGTGGGGGCATGTTCGACCCCGTTGAAAAGCTGAAGGACTACATCCGCCAACCGAGCGTCTCGGCCGACTCCCGCTACAAGGACGGCATGAAGGGCGCCCAGGAGTTCATCTCGGGCCTGATCGGCTCGCTGGGCTTCACGGTGGAGGTGGTTAAGACCGACCTGCATCCGATCGTGCTGGCGCACCGCGGCGGCGATCCCGCGTGGCCGCATGTCCTGATCTACGGCCACTACGACGTGCAGCCGCCCGATCCGTTGAACCTCTGGACGACGCCCGCGTTCGAGCCGGCGATCCGGGGCCGGCGCATGTACGGTCGCGGTGCGGCCGACAACAAGGGCCCGTTCCTCGCGCACGTGGCGGCGGTCGCGCAGCTCCTCGAGGAGCAACCCGACCTTCCGCTTCGGATCACCTTCCTCGTCGAGGGCGAGGAGGAGATCGGCAGCCCGAGTTTCGGCCCGTTCCTGAAACAGTACCGCGACCGGCTGCGGCAAGCGGACTTCGTGTTCCTTTCGGACACGGCGCTCCCAAGCGAGGAGCAGATGGTGATCACCGCCGGCCTGCGCGGCATGGTGGCGCTCGAGGTGGAGGTCACGGGCCCTTCGGGCGACCTGCACTCCGGCATGCACGGCGGCGTGCTGCTGAACCCGATCCAGGCCGTGACGGAGATTTGCGCGTCGCTGCACACGCCCGACGGCCGGGTGAACGTGCCCGGCTTCTACGACGACGTGCTTGACGTGGAGCCGTGGGAGCGCGCCGAGCTGGCCAAGCTGGGGAACGACACGGAGGCCTACCGGAAATTCCTCGGCGTCGATTCATTCCACGTGCCGCCGGGCATCACCCCCTTCGAGGCGCTGCGTTTTCATCCGACGCTTGAGTTCAACGGCATCGGCGGTGGCTACCAGGGCGAGGGGAGCAAGACGGTGATCCCGAGCAAGGCCTTCGTGAAAATCACCTCGCGCCTCGTCCCGAACCAGTCGCCGGAGAAGATCCGCGAGCTGATCAAGCACACGATCCTTCAACGCGCGCCGAAGGGCGTGAAGGTGAAGGTCACCGACGGTCACGAAGGCCTGCCGTACGTGGTGGTGCCGCCGGGCCGGTCGAACACGCCGAAGGACCAGTCGCCGGTGCTGGCGCGCGCGTTCCGCGCGACCGACACCGCGGTGACGGAAGTCTGGGGCCGTCTGCCTCTCTATCTTCGCGAGGGCGGCAGCGTGCCGATCATCGGCGAGATCAAGCGCGTGCTGGGTCTCGACTCGGTGATGATGGGCCTGTGCCTGCCAGAGGACCGGCTGCACGCGCCGAACGAGAGCTTCGACCTCGGCGTGATGAAGAAGGGTATTGAGACCTCGCGCCGAGTGCTGAAGGCGATCGCGGCGAAGTGAACGGCGAGGCGACAGCGGGCTGAGCGCCACGGAGCCCGCTGCGTCCGCAGTCTCGAAATCAGCGCACAAAAAAGGCCCCGGTTCGCACCGGGGCCCTTTTGCTGGACGGGAAATCAGGTTACTTCTTGAGGATGATGATCTCGGCGCGGCGGTCCTTGGCCATCGCGGCGTCGTCACCGTTCTTCGCGGCCTCGAGGCTGCCCTTGGAGTTGGACTCGACCTTGTCGGCTGCGACGCCGAGCGAGATCAGGTACTTCTTCGCGGCGCCCGAGCGGCGATCACCGAGGGCGAGATTGTACTCGTCGGTGCCGCGCCAGTCGCAGTGACCCTCGAAGAGGATGCGGTGCTGCGGGTTCTTCGCGAGGTAGTCCTTCGCCGCCTGGATCTTCGCGCGCTCGCTCTCCTTCACGTTCGACTTGTCGAAGTCGAAGTACACCGGCTGGAGCAGGCCCTTGATCATGTCATCGGTCTCGATGACACCATCGCGCTGCGTCAGGCCGGCCGCGCTCTGGTCAGCGGCGGGCGAAAGGGTCTCAGGGGTCACCGATCCGCCGCCCGCGGGTCCAATGACGGTGGCATTCGGATCAGGGCGCACCGGCTTCTTTTTGCAGCCCGCGGCAAAGAGGAACGCGGCGCTGGCGATGATGAGGGCGAGTTTCTTCAGAGCGATTTTCATGGAGAGGGCGGTGGTGGTCGAGGTCGGTACCTATTGAACAAGCGCCGCGCGGCGGCAAGGCTTTACTGTGCCTTCTTTTGCTCGATGAGCCCGACCTCCAGGGCGTAGCGGGTGAGGCTGGCGACGTCGTGCAGGTTGAGCTTCCGCATGAGGTTGGTGCGGTGGTTGTCGACGGTCTTGACGCTGATCCCGAGCTTGGCAGCGATCTCGCGCGTGCTGTGGCTCTCGGCCACGAGCTGCAGGATCTCGCGCTCGCGGTCGGTCAGGAAGTCGGAGGCGCTGCTGGCGTCGGGGTTGGCCACGACGTCACGGAGCAGGGCGGCGACGGCCGGGCCGAAGTAGGTGCCGCCGTTGGCGACGGTCTCGAGCCCCTTCTTGAACTCGACCAGGCCGGCGGTCTTTTCGACGAAGCCGTGGGCGCCGGCCTCCAGCATCTCGCGGACGAGCACGGGATTCTCGTAACCCGAGAACACCAGGACCCGCATGTTCGGGAGCTTCTTGGCGACGCGGCGGAGGATATCGACGCCGTTCAGGCCGGGGAGTTTGGCGTCCAGGATCAGCAGGTCGGGCTTGGCCTCGAGGCAGAGATTGACGGCGCTCTGGCCATCACCGCTTTCGCCGATCAGCTGATAGTTGGGATCCAACCGCAGGATTTCCGCAAGCATCTCACGTACTGCGGTTTGAT
>CAYYGV010000194.1:0-6022 GCA_964471615.1 uncultured Opitutaceae bacterium | reverse complement strand
ACCGTGGCGCCTCGATCCGCATTCCGCACAGCTTCATCAACAACGGCTACAAGGGTTACCTCGAGGATCGCCGTCCGAACTCCGCCGCCGACCCGTACTTGGTCGCTGGCCGGATCATCAAGACGATCCAGACCGTCCCGCTGACCTGAGGTCGAAGCTGAAGTCTGTTTCCCACGGCGTCACTCGCGAGGGTGGCGCCGTTTTTTCCGCACGCAGCGCGGGCTTTTGGCCGTCAGCCGTCAGCGATCAGCTTTCAGCTTTTCCAGCGTCGATCCGGTTGGCCGCAAGGAGGCGCATAAGGCGCAGGGCTTCTTCCAGCTACCAGCTACCAACTACCAGCTACGACTTTCCTTCCTCAGAATCCTACCCGCTACTCGCTACCCGCTACACGCTACTCCCCCGCTGTGCTGCCTCTTTTGTTTGCTCTGGAGCGGGCCGGCGTGATGAGGTGACGCGATGGACGCAGCCCCTTCGTCGCACCGCGCCTCGGCCTGGGAATGGGCCCAGGTGTTGCTGCTCCTGGGGAACTTCGCGTGGACCACGCTCTGTCTCGGTGGGTTTCGGCCGGAGACGATGCTCGTCACCAGCGGGCTGAATGCGCTGCTGCTGGCGGTCCACTTCGCGGGGCGGGCGTTGAGTCGCGGGCCAGTGCCGCGGTTTCACTGGGCGGGCTGGTGGCTGCTGCCGTTTCTGGCGTATGCGCTGGTCAACGTGGTTTGGATCACACCCGTGCCGTGGCTGGGCTGGCGCGACTGGCTGGGCTGGGCGCAGCTGGCCGCCGTGTTCTGGGTCGTCCTCAACGGCATCCGGTCGGCCCGGGCCCGGACTTGGCTTTTCTCGGGGGTAGTCGCGGTGGCGTACGTGACCGTCGTGATGGCCTGCTACCAGCGTTTCGTGAAGCCCGACTGGCTGATGCTCGGGCGCACGCAGGCTGATCAGTTCGTGGGTCGGTCCAGCGGGAGTTTCGGCATTCCCAACAGCCTGGCGGCGTTTCTCCTCCTGCTGATCCCGCCGCTGGTCGTGCTGGGTTTCCGTCGCGGCGCGACCCTAGTGCAGCGGGTGCTGTGCGGCTACCTGGCGCTGGCGCTGCTCTTCGGGCTGGTGCTGACCATCAGCCGGGGCGGCTTCATTGCCATGGCGCTGGTCCTGGTGCTGTGGCCGTTGTGCCTGGCGCCGGGTTCGCTGGGACGTCGGCTCGCTTGGACCGGCCTGGCTGGGCTGGCGGTGGCGGCGGCCCTGGTGGCGCTTTATCTCGGCTCGCCGAGCGTCCGGATCAGGTTCGAACAGATGAAGGCCGACGCCGGCGAGCGCACGCGACCGATCATGTGGCGCGGCGCGTGGCACATCTTTCGCGAGCACCCGGCCTGGGGTGGGGGCGCGGCGTCGTTCAACGTGCTTTTCGAGAAATTCCGCCCCAACCAGTTCCAGGATGAACCGATCTGGGCGCACAACGACTACGTGAACACCTTGAGCGACTATGGAGCCGTCGGCTTCATTCTGTTCTTCGGCGCGGCGGCCGGCGTGGCGTGGCGGACGGCGCGTTCGCGGCGCGCGGTGACGCGGGACTGGCTCGAGTCTCCGGCGGTGGCGGGTGCAATGGCGATGGGAGTGCTCGCATTCGCGCTGCAGCTCTTCGTCGACTTCCATTTCAAGATCCCCGCGCTGGCCATGGCCTGCGGGATCATGGCTGCGCTGGTGGTAAGGCGATCGGCACCGGAGGAGACGGCTCCAGTGGGTCCCATCGAACGTCTGGTCTGCGGACTCGTCGCCGCGGGCCTGATCGCGGGTTGGGCGACGTGGTTCGCGCCGATGTACCGGGGTGAGGCCCTGCGGTATGCAGCCCGCCAGTCGCTCAATCGGCTGGCCTTGACCGAACCCGACAAAGTCGAACTGGCGGCGACCCTGGTGGCGGCGCGGGCGGATCTCGCCCAGGCGGTGGCCCTCGATCCGCGCAACGCGCAGGCCTGGGCCGATCTCGCCTACACCATCTCGCTGCAGGATCACGTCACGAAGGATCGGACCGCGGAGCTGGGGCGGGAGTCGGAAGACGCCGCGAAACGGGCGCTGGCCATCACCTCCGTGGTGCCGGAGTTCTGGGTCCGGCGCGGGGTGGCGCTCGACATGCAGGGACGCCGGGCGGAGGCCGGAGACCACTTTGTGAAAGCCCTAACCTTGGCCCCGGCGAATGGCTTGGTGTGGTTTTACCAAGCTTTTCACCTTAGTTTGAACAAAGGTGACCCCGGACTGGCCCTCGCGGCGGTCGATTTCTCCTTGCGTCTTGACCCGGGTAATCGCGAGGCGCAATCATTGCGCAAGCGATTGGCATCGGGCCGCCGCGAGCCGTAACCCCCTTGGTAACTATGCGAACCAAATTCCTGTCGTGGATTGTGATGTTTGCGATGGCCGCCTGCTTGGCCCTTTCGGCGCAGGCCCAAACCGGTCGTGTGGCCGGTCGAATCGTCGCGGCAAAGGTCAAGGGAACCGTCACGGCCACCAACACCGTCGACAACAGCAAGCACGAGCTGAAGGACAACGACGCCATCACGGAAAAGTACGTCGTCACGACCGCGCAGAATTCGAGCGTGATCCTGGTGTTCTCGAACGGATCCACGATCAACCTGGCGCAGGACTCGACCCTTTCGATCGAGGAGTTTCTCCAGGACCCGTTCTCCACGTCCTACTCGATGGCCACCGCGACCGCGGAGCCGTCGACGTCGACCACCAAGCTGACCCTCGCCCGAGGCGAGTTGGTCGGTAACGTGAAGCACCTCAACAAGGACCAGGGCTCGTCCTTCACGGTCAATACGCCGGTCGGTGCGGCCGGTATCCGCGGCACGACGTTCCGCATTGTTTTCCGTCCGGACAGCTCGGGTAAGGCGTTCTTCACCCTCAGCACGGCGGAAGGCGAAGTCATCCTGACGGGCGCCGCCCCGGGTGGCACGCCGGTCCCGACGGGCAAGGAAGTCGTGGTCGAAGTCCAAGTGACGATTGATGCCGCCACGGGTACCGTGACGGTCACGGCGCCGCCGACGGTGGTGACGCAGGACATTCCGGCCGCGACGCAGGCGGCGATCCAGACGGCGGCTCAGGACATCGTCACGGCGAACCAGCAAGTCATCTTCACGTCGGAGTCGTCCAGCAACACGACGCCTCCTCCGGCTCCGCCGGCGCCTCCGCCGCCAGCTCCGAAGCCGACGGACACCACCACGCCCGGCGACGGCAAATAAGCGCGGCGCGGCGATCCGCCGCGCCGGGCAAGTCGCAGGTCACAGGTCTGCAAGTCGCAGGTCGAGTCCGCGGCTGTGCCGCTGCCGTGGTCCATTCGGCGGGTCAATCCGCCTTCGACCTGAGACATTCGCCCTTCGACTTCCCTGTCGCCGCCGCGGCGGGGAATCTGCTTTCTTTCGCTCAGCCTGAGCCGTAGGTTCGCGCGCCGTGGCCCAGCTGAAAAAGAAGACCGCCCTGTCGTGGCTGCGACGCTCCGCGCTGCTCGTGATCCCGGCGATCTGGTGCCTGCTGAATTCCTTCGGCCACCTGGAGTTCCTCGAGAACAAGCTGATCGATTTCCGCTATCGCGCCCGCGGCGAACTCGATGTGCCGGTGAAGCTCATCTACGTCGATATCGATAACGAGGCGATCCAGAAGTTCAGGTGGCCGTGGAACCACAGCCGGTTCGCGCAGATACTCAATGCGCTGTTCGACCACGGCAAGATCAAGGCGGTCGGCATTGATTTGGTGTTTTCAACCAACTCCTACGCGGAGTTTGGCCAAGACGAGCAGAAGGCCGGGCGAATCCTGTTCGGCCGGGCGATCCTCAAGCACAAGAACGTGGTGCTGGCGGCGAACTATGTGCCCGGTCCGGGCTTGATGCAGGGCCGGCGGGAGTTTCCGTGGATCTTCGAGGGCTTCACGGATCCGGAGAAGAACGACCCACCGGAGATGCCGGGGGTGCCGATCTTGGGGCCGTTTTGGGGCATCCCGGGCTTGATCGACACCTACAAGGGCGAGGCCCGCATGGCGCCGATCTTCGCCGATGCGAAGCAGGGCAGCTATTATCCCATGGCGCTGCGGCTGGCCTTGCTCCAGTGGGGGCTCGATGCCTCGGCGCTGCGCCGCTATTCCGATCGAATCGAGGTGCGCGGCTCCGACGGCGCGCTGGTCACATCGATCCCGATCCAGCGCGGCCAGATCGTCGAGGCGACCTGGTTCTCAAAGTGGATCTCGCCGCTCAATCCCAGGTGCAGCGTCGACGACGTGCGTGTGGGTGCGGCGGAAATTGAAAGCGACAATCCGGAGGATCAGGCGAAGGGCCGGGAGTTCTTCGCCCAGTTCAAGGACGCCATCGTGCTAATCGGGCCGGTTGATCCGCTGCTACAGGACTTGGCCCGCACTCCCTTTGACAACACGCCGGTGCCACAGGTCGGCTTTCACGGCAATCTCCTGAAGACGTTTCTCTCGGGGATTTACATGAAGCACTTGCCGGACTGGATGGACATTGCGCTCACGTTCTTCGTGACGATTTGCGTGGTCCTGCTGGCCTTGACCGAGGGAGCGAAGGGCATCCGGTTCAAGGTTCTCGCGCTGCTCGTGCTCGGCATCTACGTGGCCGCGGCGTTCGGATTGTTCTCCTCGTACCATCTCGTCCTGCCACTGGCGGCGCCGGTCAGCTCGACCATCATGACCAGCCTGATCGCGGTCGGCTGGCAGCTGATCGACGAGCAGAAGGCCAAGGGCCGCATCAAGGGCATGTTCGGCACCTACGTATCGCCGCAGCTCGTCGACCAGATGGTGAACTCCGGCGAAAGCCCGCAGCTGGGCGGTCACGACGACGAGATCACGGCGTACTTCAGCGACATCCAGTCGTTCTCGACCTTCTCGGAGAAACTGGGCTCGGGCCCGCTGGTTGAGCTGATGAACGAGTACCTCACCGCCTGCACGGACATCGTGCAGGGGCAGGGCGGCACGCTCGACAAGTACATCGGCGACGCGGTCGTGGCGATGTTCGGCGCGCCGATCACGGTGAAAGACCATGCCTTCCGTGCCTGTGTGGCGACCCAGCTCGTGCACCAGCAGCTCCGCGCGCTGCGGGACAAGTGGAAGTCCGAGGGTCAGAAGTGGCCGGAGATCGTGTGGGAGATGCAGTCGCGCATCGGCCTCAACACGGGCGTCTGCATGATCGGCAACATGGGTAGCCGCACCCGATTCAACTACACGATGATGGGCGACAACGTGAACCTCGCGGCCCGCATGGAGAGCGGCGCGAAGTCATGGGGCGTCTACACCATGTGCACCGAGTCGACCAAGCAGGCCTGCGAGCTGCACGGCGGCGACCGCGTGGTGTTCCGGGCGCTCGGCCGCATCGTGGTGAAGGGGCGCACGCAGCCCGTGCCGATCTACGAGATCGTCGGACTGAAGGAGAGTCTGCCCGAGGGAGCCCGGGAATGCATCGCGCTTTTCGAGCAGGGCCTGGCCAAGCACTATGCCCGCGACTGGGACGGCGCCATCGCGCTGTTCAAGCAGAGCCTGAATCTTGAGCCGAACCAGCCGGGCAAGACGCCGGGCGTGAAAAGCAACCCGTCGCTCGTCTACATCCACATCACCGAAGGCTACAAGGCCGAGCCGCCGCCGGCGGATTGGGATGGGGTGTACCACATGACGGAAAAGTAGCGCGCAGCGCTACTTTTCCGTCATGTGGGGGAGGAGGGAGCATGGAGCATGGAGAAGGGAATCAGGCGGGGTGGGCGGATTTTTCGCTCGTGGAACGAGCCCTGCCACCGGGCAAGGGCTCCGCAATCCGTTCCTGCTCCACGCTCCTTGCTCCCTTCTCCCGATGATCCTGAAATAGCGCGAAGCGCTATTTCAGGATCATGTCCTTAACCGTCTTGCCCGCCGGGATCATCGGCAGCACGTGTTCGGTGAAGGGCACGATGACGTCGAGGACGTACGGGCCGTCATGGTCGAGCATCTCCTGGATGGCTGCGCGGAGGTCGGCGCGCTTGTGGACGCGGCGGCCCTTCACGCC
>CAYYGV010000193.1:0-6035 GCA_964471615.1 uncultured Opitutaceae bacterium | reverse complement strand
GCGAGCGCAGCCGCCAAACAGGTAACCAAGTATTTCTTGGCCCCCGGAGCTACGTGTCTGATTCGTTCGTTCATTGGGTTAGGGTATGTATCGTTTCTAGATTGGCCCGGCATGATTGCCGGACCAAAAGCCGTGGTCTCCTCACGAGGGGTCTTCGCGCCCAGCCGCTCCGCTCAGGGAGGGCTGCAGGGGTTGATTTGGGGCGGGGGGAATTCGGGGGGACTTAAAGTGGGGGGATCTCTGCGCCCGCCTACCACCATTCCCGGAACAAACCACCCCCCGGTGGCATCTGGACGGCGAAATCAGAAACCGCCCAGACCAGTTCTGAAAGTAGCAGCGGGGCGAGCGCAGAGAAAATTGGAGTCAGGTTGGGTTAGAAGAGAACGCCCCCCCACTCTGCCCGCTCCATCACGGCGGCGAAACAACGCCGCTTACCAATCTTTGGGTAATCCTACCAAAATTCAGGTATCGCTGCCGGTCGGCGCCTGACCGTTCGGCGTCTCCGGCTTCGCCGCGGATGACGGCGGGAACGGATTGCGCGTCTGGTCAAAGCCCGGACGGATCACGCGGCCGTCGGTGTTGATCCGCACCATGCCCATGCGGATCGCCTCGCGCACGAGCTTCGTGCTGCTCGAAATCCCGAGCTTGTGCATCAGGTTCCGCCGGTGCGTCTGCACCGTCGCCTCGCTCAGGCCCAGGTCGCGCGCCGCCTCCTCGTTGTCGCTGCCGTCGCCGATCGCCGCGAACACGCGGATTTCCGCCGGCGTCAGCTTCTGCCACACCGAACCCACCGGCGACCGGTCAACCACCGTGCCGCGGAAAACCTGACTCACGTAGGGCTCGCCCGCCGCCACCAGCCGGAGCGCCAGCTGCAGCGCCTCGATCGTCTCCTCCTGGGTGTCCAGCAGGCCGTCAAACTGCGCGTCCCGCAGCGCGAGCAGCGTGCGCTCGTCCCGGTGATGCGCCGCCACCAGCACCCGCGTCGCCAGCTTCTCCTGGGAAATCCGCTTCAGCAGGTCCGCGCCGTGGATGTCGGGGAACACCAACGCCATCAGCAGCACGTCCGCCCGCTGCGCGTATAACGCCGCGAGGACCTCGGTCCCCGTGCAGCCCACCACCACTTTCGCCTCCGGGAAAATCTTGCGGCAGAACTCCTGCAGCACCTCCGCGTACGTCCGGCCCCATTGGCCCACCACGACACGGCGCACCTGCGCCACGGCACTGACCGTGGCATCAATCGAACCAGAGGGAGATTTCTGGGGGGCCTTCGCGGGGGGCATGAACGAGCTTCTGACGCTGCTTCCTGAAGATAAGTAACATCGCTCAGACTCGAATTGAAACCCCTCCCGTTTACTCAGTTTACCCAAATTTAGGTATGACCAGCGCCGGGACGCTGCTTTTCCACGTTGGTACGCAAAAGGCGGCACGCGTGCCCGGAACCAGATCCGCCGGAAAGTCCCCGATGGGTTGTGTTTGCCTGCCTTTCGCCGCCGCCCGAGGCTCGCGGCAATGCTGCCGACCAATCCCCTGCTCCAACTCACTCCCCTGCGCACCCAGCGGGGTGTCGCCCGCCTCGCCGAGCTCATCTGGCACGACCCGCGCCCGCTGCGCGTGGAGTCCACGGCCGCCCGACCCGAGCACCTCGGGCTGGCCGCCGCCGCGCGGCTCCCGCGGAAGCCCGTGCGCGACGGCGAGAGCTGGGGCCGTCTCTACGACCAGCGCTGGTGTCGCGTCACCATCCCCGCCGGCGCGGGCCGCTGGCTGCGGTGGGACGAGCAGGGCGAGGCCACCCTCTTCCTCAATGGCACGCCGTTCTACGGCTTCGATGTCGCCCACCGCACCTGCGAACTCCCCGCCGGCGTGCGTGAGGCCTGGGTTGAAAGCCTCTGCGTCCAGTCGGCGATCTGGCATCCCGACGCGAAGGGCCTCGGCGCAGACGGCAACGTGTTTCGCGGCGCGCAGCTCCTCCGGCGCGACAACGAGGCCTGGGCCGCGTACCACGACCTGAACTGCCTCTACGAGTGGATGCTCGACCTGCGGGCGCGCGAGTTTCCCGGCGTGCCGCGCGAGCTGTTCAGCCAGACGCAGCAGCCCGCGCTCACCGATGTCTCGCCGCTCTACCGCCGCCTGCTGCGCGGGCTCGACACCGCGCTCGACGCCTTCGACACCGCGGGGATCGCCGCCCTGCGGCGCGAGCTCGCCAAGCTCTACCGGGAGCTGCGCGACCCGCGCCCGCTCAGCCGCGCGGCGCTCACGGGCCACTCGCACCTCGACCTCGTCTGGCTCTGGACCGAGCAGGTCGGCGAGGGCAAGGCCGTCCACACGTTCGCCAACGTGAACCGCCTCATGGCGCTCTATCCCGAGTTCCGCTTCGCGTATTCGCAGCCCGCCAGCTATGAGGCCGTGCGCCGGCGTTCCCCCGAACTCTACCGCGCCGTCCGCGCCCGGCTGCAGGCCGGCCAGTGGGAGGCGACCGGCGGCACCTACGTCGAGAGCGACTCCCACGTCGCGTGCGGCGAGGGTCTCGCCCGCTCGTTCCAGCTTGGACAGGAGGGCTTCCGCCGACTCACGGGCCGCCGCTCGCGCTCGCTCTGGCTTCCCGACCTCTTCGGCTTCAGCGCCTGCCTGCCGCAGCTGATGCGGCTCAGCGGCGTCGACTATTTCTTCACCACCAAGACCACCTGGAATACGGTCAACCGCTTCCCGCACTCGAGCTTCGTGTGGCGGGGCCCGGGCGGCCACGCGGTAGTCAGCCACGTCACCCAGGGCGTGCAGTTCAACAACACCGTGGCGGTCGAGCAGCTGCGCGCCGCGTCGCACCAGCACCAGCAGGGTGACCTGCACGCGGAGTTCCTCATGCCGAACGGCTGGGGCGACGGCGGCGGCGGCCCGAGCGAGGACATGTGCGAGCGTGCCCGCCGGCTCTCCGCCCTCCGCGGCCTGCCCGAGCTGCGCTGGGATCAGCCCGAGGCGTTCTTCGACCGGCTCGCCGCCAAGCGCGCCCAGCTCCCCGCCCTCGATGGCGAGATCTACCTCGAGTACCACCGCGGCACGTTCACCACGCAGAGCCGCGTGAAGTCGCACTTCCGCGCCCTCGAACGCGCGCTGCAGCTCCGCGAGGCGGCCCTGGTCGTCATGCGCGGCTCAGCCGACGCCACGCTCGACCACGCCTGGCGCCGCCTGGTCTTCGCCCAGTTCCACGACTACATTCCCGGCAGCTCGATTCCGGAGGTCTACGTCAAGGGCCTGCCCGAGCTGGCCGCGATCACCGCGGACCAGACCGACGCCGCGACCCGTTCGCTGGCGGACTCCCGCGGCGGCGAAGCGTGCGTCTTCAACCCGCTGCCGAATGCGCGGCGCTGCGTCGTGCAGGGCCGCACGCTCGACCTGCCTCCGCTGGCCGGGGTCCGCGTCGCCGACGCCGTGGTCCGCGGCCTGCCCGCGGTCACCGTGCGGGGCCGCACGCTCAGCAACGGCCGCGTCACCGCGCGCCTCAACGCCCGCGGTCAGCTCGCCGCACTCACCGTCGACGGGCGCGCGATCGAGCTCGCCGGCCACGCCGCCGAGTTTGTCGTCTACCCGGAGCAGCCCGCCAATTTCGGGCCGTGGGACATCGACCGGCACACGCTCTCGCTCGGCCAGCCCGCGCGCCGGCCCGCGAAGATCACCGCCGACCGGCAGGGCCTGACCGTCACCCGGCCCGTCGGGGCGAAAAGCTCCGTCTCCCTCCGCTTCTGGCTCGAACCCGGCGCCGGCGTGCTCCGGCTCACCGCCCAGCTCGACTGGCACGAACCCGACACGATGCTGAAACTCCATTTCCCGACGACCTACCGCGGGCGCGAGGTGCGCTGCGGCACGCCGTTCGGCAGCGTGCTGCGCCCGCAGCTCGCCACCAGCCGCGAGGTGGAGGCCATGTGGGAATGGCCGATGAGCCGCTGGGCCACGGTCAGCGCCGAGGCCGAACGCACCGGCCTGTTCGTCGTGACCGAGGCCAAGTACGGGGTGAACTGCCGCGACGGAAATCTCGGCGTCACCCTGCTCCGCACCCAGAAGCACGTCGGCTACGAGGAGCATGCGAAGGCCTACCCGGCGCATCTCAGCCGCCTGCCGAAGCCGACCACAACGTTCACGGACCTCGGCCGTCACACGATCGAGCTCGCCGTCGGTCACTACGACGCCACCGCGCCGCGCGCCGAACAGCCGGCCGTCGTCGCGGACCAGCTCTTCACGCCCGCCGTCCCGTATCGCGGACGCCCGCGCGCCAGCGCGTTCGAGGGGCTCGACGGCGGTGAGACGCTGGTGCCGCACTGGGCCCAGCCGCGCGGCCGTGACGCCTGGGTGCTGCGCCTGCATGAGGTGAGCGGCCAGCGCGGCACCGCCCGCCTGCGCCTCGCCGCCGGCTGGACCGCGCAGAAGATCGACCTGCTCGACCGGCCGCTCGGCGCCCCGCTCCGCGGCGGCAGGCTTCCGTTTGCTCCGTACGAGATCGTGAGCCTCCGCCTCACGCGCGCCGCGCGCTGAGCACCCGCCACCGGTTCATCGCGCCGTGTCACTCAATCCGTGACACGGCCGATCCGGGCGGAATCATGGAAAAAGTTCGCAGGGCTACTTGAGCTCCAGGCGGACGCGGACCGAGAGGCGGCCCGACCGGCCGCGCTGAGTCAGCCCGAGGCGCGGCTGGGTCTCGGCATGCAGCGTCGCGGTCAGGAACTGTTCCTTGCGCTCGCGCAAGACCTGCTTCCACGCCGGCGCTTCCAACGGCAACTGCTCGAGCGTCGCCTCGACCGTCGCGTCCCAGCTGAGGATGGCCCGGGCCCGCCGGCCCTCGATGACGGCCTGACGGCGCGCCGCGTCGAGCGTGACCGGCAGCGCGGTGGTCCAGCAGAACATCACGCCGTCCCCGCGCTCGAGTTCCCAGTCGTCGGTGATGGTCAGCTCGGAAGCCGACAGGGAATCCCACGTGCGGGTCCAGCGGCGGTACCAGCCTTCCCAGCCGGCAGCCAAGTCCATCCCCGCGTGGAGGCGCGTCGCGTCACCCTCGGCGCGCGGCGTGATGTCGGCCATGATGGGATTGGCTGGGCGGGGCCGGGCACCGGCGGCGAGCGGCACGAGCATGTTGTGGCGCTGGCAGTGCTTGAGAAGGTCGGCGAGGGGGTTGCTGTAGTCGCAGCTGCCGAAGTCCCGCGCGAAGGTGTCGCCAGCGCACTCGAGCACGAACGAGCCCTTGTCCTCGTGGGTGTGCGACGCGCCGGCCTGGTTGCCCATGAGGAAGAGCTTCACCCATTCGCCGCCGAGCCGGCGGTGCGAGGCGAGCTGCCCGATGGTTGGCATCACGACTAGCGGCCGCAACGGCGGGCCCTCGGCGGGTACCTCGCGCAGGAGATTCTGTGCCAGCAGGGTCATGGGCTGGCCGGTGCGCCGGACCGACTTGTGGAAGATCGTCACCCAGTGCGAATCGGGCATCAGCCACGCCAGGAAGGCCGGCCCCTCCTGCGGGATGTACTGCGCATCACAGATCAGGATCATCTGGTACTCGTCCGCCGTGCTCACCAGCACCTCGGCCATCTGCGCGGTGGCACGCAGCGCGGCGGGACAGAGCTCGCGGGCCGACAGTCCCCGGGCCCGGGCATAGTAGTAGAACGTCAGGAGCGCCTGCCGGGCGGTGAACGTGAAGTACATCGGCCCCTCGGTGTAGCCGCCGTCGGGCAGGAGGATCTTCGCGAGGTTGTCCTGCAGCTCGGCCAGCGCGAGGTCGGTGTACGGCGCGACCCGCGACTTGGCCGGCGGCGGATACCCGCCGAGCTTCATCGGCATCGTGCGCTCGAGCACGAGGTAGGCGTACATCCGGCCCGGCATGAACCACGCGGTTTGGTTGCACCAGAAGAGGTACTCCCACCACCAGACGTTGTAGTTGTTCGTGCCCTGCCCCTCCTCCGCGAGCCGCCGCAGGATCACCTGCCGGCCGTAGTCCGTGAACCACTCGCCGCACAGGTCGAGGATCAGCGCGCAGTCGTACATCACGAGGCTCGGCACGA
>CAYYGV010000192.1:0-6105 GCA_964471615.1 uncultured Opitutaceae bacterium | reverse complement strand
TCGCCGGCAACCGGCGTCGCATCCTCGACGCCTACACCGCGCTCGTGGCGCAGGGAGCCGAGCTCGTGGTTTTCCCGGAGCTCGCCGTGTGCGGCTACCCGCCGCGGGACCTCCTGTTCAAGCGTCGCTTCGTGTCGGACGTCGCCGAGTCCCTCGCCCAGATCGCCGCCGCCGTCGGCGAGGTACCTGCCTTGATCGGCACGGTGGAGGCTAACACCTCCGGCCTCGGTCGCCCGTTTTTCAACTCGGCCGCCTTCTGTCACCGCGGCGTGGTCCGCGCCATGGCCCGCAAGTGCCTGCTGCCCACGTACGACGTCTTTGACGAGGACCGCTATTTCGAGCCTGCCGCGCTTCCGACCGTCGTCGAGCACCAGGGCCGCCGGATCGGCATCACGATCTGCGAGGACATCTGGACGCACCCGATGCTCAGCACCCGCCAGCTCTACCGCGGCCACCTGCCGCTGGAGCAGCTCGCCGGCCAGAAGTGCGACCTGATGGTCAATCTCTCGGCGAGCCCGTGGCACTACGACAAGGACAGCGTGCGCCAGAAGCTCGTGGCGGACGCCGCCCGCTCGCTCCGCTGTCCCGTCGCCTACGTCAACGCCGTCGGCGGCAACGACGAGCTCATCTTCGACGGCCGCAGCCTGGTCTGCGATGCCGAGGGTCGGACCGTCGCCGGCTTGCCGGCCTTCGCCGAGGCCCGGGAGGTCGTCACGCTCGGAGCGCCCGCGGCCCTGCACCCGTCGTTTGCCCAGGACGAGCTTAAGGACATGTACGAGGCGCTCGTGCTCGGCCTGCGCGACTACGCCCACAAGAGCGGCTTCAAGCGCGCGCTCGTGGCGCTGTCGGGCGGCATCGACTCCGCCCTCGTTGCCGTGATCGCCGCCGAGGCCCTCGGACGCGAGAACCTCATCGGTGTTTCGCTGCCCTCGGCGATTTCCTCGCAGCACTCGCGCGACGACGCCCGTATCCTCGCGGAAAACCTGAAGATCCGCTTCGAGACCATTGCCATCGCCGATGCGGTCGCCGCCGCTGAGCAGTCGTTGCAGCCGCTGTTCACCGGACGGCCGCGCGACGTGACCGAGGAGAACATCCAGGCCCGCATCCGCGGCGTGCTGATGATGGCGCTGTCGAACAAGTACGGCGCCCTGCTCCTCACCACCGGCAACAAGAGCGAAGTCGCCGTGGGCTACTGCACGCTCTACGGCGACATGTGCGGCGGCCTGGCGGTCATCTCGGACGTCTTCAAGACCCAGGTGTACGCGCTGTCGCGCTGGATCAACCGGCACGGCGAGATCATCCCGCAGAACACGATCGACAAGGCCCCGAGCGCCGAGCTGCGACCGGGCCAGACGGACCAGGACAGCCTTCCGCCCTACGACGTGCTGGACCAGATTCTCCACGGCTACGTCGAGGAGGGCCTGTCGAGCCGCGACCTGGTCGCGCAGGGCTTCGACGAGGCCGTCGTGAAGGACGTGGTCCGCAAGGTCGACCTCAACGAGTACAAGCGGAAGCAGGCCGCCCCCGGCCTGAAGATCACCCCCCTCGCCTTCGGCGTCGGCCGCCGCATCCCAATCGTCCAGAAGTACGTCAGCTAGCGTGTGACCGGGTTCGTGATTGGGTAACCGCTAATCTCCGCTAATCCACGCTAATGGTGGATCCTTTGGCAGAGCAGCTAGGGTATGATTTCATGGGAGCCGCGTTCGAGGTGTACAATGAGCTGGGTGCAGGGTTCACCGAGGACATCTATCAAGAGGCGCTGGAACGAGAGCTGTGCTCCCGGGGCATCGCCTATGCGGCTCAGCCCGAGCTTACGCTGACCTACAAAGACCAACGGTTGAACCGCCGGCTCAGGCCCGACCTGATTGTCGGCGAACAGATCATCGTGGAGCTCAAAGCAGCGAGCGCCATTGTCCCTGAACATGAGGCCCAGCTCTTCAACTACCTCAAGGCGACCGAGAAAAAGGTCGGCTATCTAGTGAATTTCGGATCTCGCGAGCGGCTCCAGTGGAAGCGCTTCGTCCGAACCCAAAAAGATTAGCGACAATTAGCGAAAATTAGTGGTTCATCTCGCCATGCATTCTCCGGTTTCCGACTCCCTTTTTGAACGGGCCAAGCAGCTGATTCCCGGCGGCGTCAACTCACCCGTGCGGGCGTTTCGCTCGGTCGGCGGGGCGCCGTTCTTCGTCAAGGCGGCGCGCGGCGCCACGCTCGTGACGGCCGACGACAAGGAACTGATCGACTTCGTCTGCACCTGGGGTCCCGCGATCCACGGCCACAACCACCCGCGCATCAAGGCCGCCATCGCCGAGGCCCTCGAGCGCGGGACGTCGTTCGGCACGCCCAATCCCTACGAGGTCGAGATGGCCGAGCTGATCGTCCGCTTCTTCCCGTCGATCCAGAAGGTCCGCATGTGCAACAGCGGCACCGAGGCCACCATGTCCGCCATCCGCCTCGCCCGCGGCTGCACCAAGCGCGACAAGATCATCAAGTTCGCGGGCTGCTACCACGGTCATTCCGACTCGCTGCTGATCAAGGCCGGCTCCGGCGCCCTCACCCACGGCAACCCCGACAGCGCCGGCGTCCCGGCCTCGTTCGCCCAGGAAACCGTCGTGCTGCCGTACAACGACCGCGCCGCCCTCGAGGCCGCGTTCGCCGCCAACCCCGGCCAGATCGCCTGCGTGATCCTCGAAGCCTACTGCGGCAATGTCGGCTTCATCATGCCCGACCCGGGCTACCTCGCCTTCGTGCGCGAGATCACGAAGCAACACGGCACCGTACTGATTTTCGACGAGGTCATGACCGGCTTCCGCATCGCCAAGGGCGGCGTGCAGGAGCGCGAGCGGATCGTCCCGGACCTCACCTGCCTCGGCAAGATCATCGGCGGCGGCCTGCCGGTCGGCGCGTTCGGCGGCCGGGCCGATCTCATGGATCACCTCGCGCCGCTCGGTCCCGTCTACCAGGCCGGCACGCTCAGCGGCAACCCGCTCGCCATGGCGGCGGGCATCTCGGCCCTGCGCCTGCTCGAGGAACTGAACCCGTACGCCCGCCTCGACGCGCTCGGCCGTCAGCTGCGCGACGCCGTTGTGGCCGCGGCCAAGGCCAAGGGCATCCCGGTGCAGGTGCCGCAATGCGGCTCGATGTTCAGCATCTTCTTCACCGCGACGCCGGTCCGCGACTACACGACGGCCCTCACCGGCGACGCCAAGCTGTTCGGCCGCTTCTTCCACGCCTGCCTCGAGCGCGGCGTGTACCTCGCGCCCAGCGCCTATGAAGCCGGCTTCCTGAGCACGGCCCACGAGGGCGCCGCGATCGACCGCGCCTGCGAGGTGCTGTCGACCTCGCTGAAGGCGCTTTGAGCTAGAGTTTGGGCCCACGGAACACACGGAAGCAGTCCCGAACCGGACTGTCGTCGGAGCGAACCTGAGGCCTGCCTCGGATTGGGCGGGTTTCCTTCCGCGTGTTCCGTGCATTCCGTGGGCACCCGGCATTAGCCTCTCGGATGGGCCTTGGCGTGGATGTCCTTCAGCCGGGCGACACTCACGTGGGTGTAGACCTGCGTGGTCGCGAGCTGGGCGTGACCGAGCAGTTCCTGGACGAGGCGCAGGTCGGCGCCGGCGTTGAGGAGGTGGGTCGCGTACGAATGACGGAGCTTGTGCGGGGTCAGGTCCATCGGGAGCTCGGCGTGCGCGAGGTAGCGCTTCAGCAGGAGCTGGACCTGGCGCACCGGCAGGCGACGGTGGTGGCTGTCCACGATCACGGGTGAGTGCGGCAGCGTGTTGCGCGCGTGCTCGGCCTTGAAGGTGCCCAGCAGCGCGGTGGCCACCTTGCCCAGCGGACACAGGCGCTCCTTGCGGCCCTTGCCGAGCACCCGGGCGACGCCCTCGGCGAGGTCGATCGCCCCGTAGTTCAGGCCCACGAGTTCGCTGATGCGCAGTCCGCCTCCGTAGAGGAGTTCCATCACGAGCCGGTCGCGCCGGGCGGTGAACTCGTCGATCTGGCCGGCCGCCAGCTGCTGCTGCGGCGCCGCCAGCAGGCGCGTCATCTGCTCCTCGGTGAGAAATTTCGGGAGGCGCCGCTCGAGCTTGGGGAGTGGCACCCCGACGAACGGGTTGCGCGAGACGCGCTCGCGCCGCAGCCAGAACTTGTAGAACGCGCGAAGGCCCGAGACATGGTTGTGGAGCGTGCGGCGGCCATAGCGGCGCTGGGCCTCGATGATAAAATCACGCACCTCCCGCGAGCCGAGCCGGTCGAGACCGCGGTCCGCGAGGCCGGCGTCCCGGAGCCAGGCGTGGAAATCCGCGAACGCCTGCCAGTAGTTGCGCAGCGTGTACGGCGAATAGCGTCGCTCGTGGAGCAGGTGCTCCGCGAAGGGCGTCCACCACTCGTCCCGGACGTCGGCCGGGAGATCAGGCAGGGGCGGCTTGGACGCGTTGCTCGACATCGCGCATCACCTGGGACGCGTGCTGGCGCAGGGCTCCCTCGGGATCGAGGCCCTTCTCGCGCGCCGCCGCCGTGATTTCGAACAGCATCCGGCCGAGCGACTCGCTCGTCAGGTAGCGGCTAAGGGCATGCACCTGCGCCTCGTCGACGCTGTGGCCGACAGGCAGCTGATTCTTCTGAATCTGCTTCCACACGGCCTCGGCAAACATCAGGGCGGGCAGCCGCGGGGGCAGGTGCTTGAAGGTCCCGCTTTTCGCCGGGCCGTTCTTCTTCTCGCCCGCCTTGATGACTTCCCACTGGGCAATCACCTGGTCGGACGTGTCGAGCTTGCCGTCGCCGAAGACGTGCGGGTGGCGGCGGACCAACTTGTCGTTGATGTCGCGCGCGACGTCCTCGAAGTTGAACTGCCCGGCCTCCTCGGCGAGGCGCGCGTGGAACACGATCTGGATCAGGACGTCGCCCAGTTCCTCCCGCATGTGCGGCAGGTCGTGGCGGTCGATCGTGTCGATCAGCTCGCTCACCTCGTCGATCAGGCACCGCACGAGGGTCGCGTGGTTCTGCTCCTGGTCCCAGGGGCATCCGCCCGGCTCGCGCAACCGGGCCATGGTCCGGCAAAGGTCCTCAATGGCGCTCATGCGGCAATGGCCGCAAAAAGCCGCGCAAAGCGCAAAAGGAAAACCGGGCGCCCCGCCGATTGTTTCTTGCGCCGGACGGGGCTCTTTGCGGCTATTTCCCCTCATGGCGGACAAGCTCACCGAGATCATGGACTGGAAGCGGCGCGAGATCGCGCCGCTGATCCGTCCCGTCGATCCGGCCGAGTTCGCCGCCCTGCACGCTCGCCTGCCCCGCCCGCCCTCTTTCGCCGGCGGACTCCGGCGGGCCGACGGCCGCCTCGCGGTCATCGCTGAGATCAAACGCCGCTCGCCCTCCGCCGGCGACATCAAGGCCGGGGCCTCCTCCCTCGAACAGGCCCGCCGCTACCAGGCGGCTGGCGCCGACGCGCTGTCCGTCCTGACCGACGAGAAGTACTTCGGCGGCACTCTGGCCGACCTGACCGGCGTCACGGCGCATTTCCGGTCGACGCCGCCCGCGGTGCCGTGCCTGCGGAAGGACTTCATGGTCCATCCGATCCAGGTCCTGCAGGCCCGTGAGGCCGGGGCCAGCGCGATCCTGATCATCGTCCGGGCCCTGACCGACGACGAGATTCGTCCTCTCGCCCAAGCCGCCGCCGCTGCCGGCCTCGATGCGCTCTACGAGATCCATCAGGAGTCCGAACTCGACCGCGCGTTGGCCCACGGCGCGAAGATCATCGGCGTGAACAACCGGGACCTCGCGATCTTCAAGACCGACCTCGGGCTCAGCGAACGGCTGATCCCGCGCTTCCCGCGCGATGTCATCGCGGTCAGCGAGAGCGGCATTGTCACCGCGGCCGACGCCGCCCGTGCCCGTGGCGCCGGGGCCCACGCCGTGCTGGTCGGCGAGTCCCTGATGCGCGCCCCTGACCCCGGCGTGCTCCTGGCGAGCTTCCGGTCCGCCTGATGCCGCTCTCCCCCAGCACCACCCGCGAGTTGCTCGCGCGGCTGGGCCACCAGCCGAAGCGGTTCCTCGGTCAGAATTTCCTGGTCGACGGCAACATCGTCCGGAAGTCGCTCGAGCTCGCCC
>CAYYGV010000191.1:0-6148 GCA_964471615.1 uncultured Opitutaceae bacterium | reverse complement strand
TGAACTCGTGCAGCGTGTAATCCACGGACTTCTTCATCTTGGCGACAGCTTCGTTCAGGATCGGATGGCTCATGGCGTTGCGGATTGGGGATTGCGGTTTGCGGATCGGGCGCGCCGGCCCGCGAAGCTCAGTTCTTCACCAGGGTGCCGATCTTCTCGCCGAGGACCGCGCGGCGGATGGCGTGCTCGTCGTTCAGGTTGAAGACGAGGATCGGGACGTTGTTGTCGAGGCAGAGCGAGAAGGCGGTCGAGTCCATCACGTTCAGCCGCTGCTTGAGCGCGTCGATGAACGTCAGCTCCTCGTACTTCACCGCGTCGGCATGCTTCTTCGGGTCCTTGTTGTAGATGCCGTCGACCTTCGTGGCCTTCATGATCACGTTGGCGCGCATCTCCGAGGCCCGGAGGGCCGCGGTGGTGTCGGTCGAGAAATACGGGTTGCCGGTGCCGGCGACGAAGATCACCACGCGGTTCTTCTCGAGGTGGCGCACGGCGCGGCGGAGGATGAACGGCTCGGCGATCTGGTTCATCGGGATCGCGCTCTGGACGCGGGTCGTGACGCCCATCTTCTCCAGGCAGTCCATCAGCGCCAGGCCGTTGATCACCGTCGCCAGCATGCCCATGTAGTCGCCGGTGGTGCGGTCGACGCCCCGCTTCTCGCCGTTCAGGCCGCGGAAGATGTTGCCGCCGCCGATCACCACGCAGACCTGCACGCCCAGCTCGTGGATCTCCTTCACCTGCTGGCCGATCTTCTCGAGCGTCTCGGCGTCGATCGGGTCGCCGTTGGCGCCGCTGCGCAGGACCTCGCCGCTGAGCTTGAGCACGATGCGCTGGTATTTCACGCGGGATGAAGCCGGCTTGGAGGCATGCATGGCCATCAACAAACCGGTCGGCAAAAGGCACGTCAACCCTCGGCTGGTTCGCCCCAGCGAAAAATCAGTCCCGCCGGCGTGCCGCGGGGGTCGCTGGCGCGGTTTTGGGCTGGTCTTGTGAAAATTTAACACCACGCTGTGAGAAATCGCCACCACCTCCGTGACGCCTTCCGACCGCCGGCAATTCGTCCAGGACCGCCTCGAGCAGGCCGGGGCCTGCACGTACGAGGAGCTGGCGGCCGCGCTCGGGGTGTCCACCATGACGGTCCGCCGCGACCTGGAGGGTCTGGTGGCCCAGGGGCGCGCGATCCGCACCGTCGGCGGCGTCCAGCGCGCCCACGCGCCGTCGTACCTCTACGAGACCGAGCTCCACGCGCGGCTCGGCGTCCAGCGCGAGGCCAAGCGCGCGATCGCCCGCGCCGCCCTCGACCTGATCCAGGGGCATCCGACCGTGTTCCTCGACGGCAGCACGACGTGCCTCGAGCTGGCCCGGCTGCTCGCGAAGGAGCGGCGCGGCCTGACGATCGTCACGAATTCCGTGCTGGCCTGCCTCGAGCTCGGGCAGGGCGGGGACCACTCCATCGCCGGCCTGGGCGGCCATTATGATCCCCCGAGTCTGTGCTACGTGGGCCCGCAGGCCGAGGACTGGGCAAAGACGCTCTTCGTGGACCTGGCGTTCGTGAGCACCAAGGGATTTGTCCCAAGCCGTGGCACGTTCGAGTCTTCGCTCCCGAACTTCCGCGTGAAGCAGATCATCGCCCGCCAGTGCGTCGAGCTCGTGCTGCTGGTCGACCACACCAAGTTCGGGCAGCGCGCGCTGAGCAAGGTGCTCGACATCTCCCAGATCCACCGGGTCGTCACCGACCGCGCGCTGCGCCGCGCCGACCAGGCCGCGCTCGAGAAAGCCGGCTGCAAGGTCCTGGTCGCGCCCGCCGCCACCGCCAAAGGGAAGGAAATTCATGCCGCTTGAACCCATCGCCTCGCTGCTGGGCCGCGCCCGCGCCGGCCGCTATGCCGTCGGCTATTTCGAAAGCTGGAGCCTCGACTCGCTGCAGGGCGTGATCGACGCTGCCGAATCGACCCGCTCGCCGATCATCCTCGGCTTCAACGGCGAGTTCCTCTCGCGGTCCGGCCGCCTCGCTGCCGAGCGGCTCGAGTGGTACGGCGCGCTCGGCCGCGCCGCCGCGGAGTCCGCCCGGGTCCCGTGCGGCCTGATCTTCAACGAGTGCCCCAACGACGCCTGGGTCGTCCGCGCCGCCGAGGTGGGCTTCAACCTGGTCATGCCCGCCGACCCGGCGGCCGCGCCCGCCGACTACGTGCGCCGCGTGCAGGCCATCACCCGCACCGCCCACGCCCGCGGCGTCGCCGTCGAGGCCGAGCTTGGCGAGCTGCCCTGCGGCACGGGCGACGGCCACGGGCCCGCCGGCTCGCTGACCGGCGCGGACGCTGCGGCCGAGTTCGTCGCCGCCACCGGGGTCGACCTCCTCGCCGTCAGCGTCGGCAACGTCCACATCAAGCTGCAGGGCCAGTCGCCGCTCGACCTCGGCCTCCTCGAGGCCATCCACCGCCGCGTCGACCGGCCGCTGGTGCTGCATGGCGGGACCGGCATCGACGCCGCGTCGCTGCGGGCCGCGATCGGCCTCGGCGTGGCCAAGGTCAACTACGGCACCTACCTCAAGCAGCGCTATCTCGCCGCCCTGCGGTCGGCCCTCGCGGTCGCCGAACCCAACCCGCACGAGCTGCTCGGACTGGGCGGGGCGCGCGACGTGATGGTCGCCGGCCGGCTCGCCGTGCGCGACGCGGTCCTCGAGCGGATCGAAAATCTCGGCTGCTGCGGCCGGGCCTGACCATGGCAAACGAAGCCCACTCCTCGCCGCTCGCGTCCGACCTGCCCGGCCATCCCGTGCTCGCCTCCGGCCCCCTCGCGGTGGTCATCGCCAATCGCGGCACCGCCGCGGAGCCCGCGTGGCACGTGCGGCAGGTGGCGGTGCGCGAGGGTGATGGCTGGCGCGAACTGCTCTCGGGCGCGACCGAGCCGGTCTTCGCCACGACGGCCGGTACTGCCGACGCCCGCACCTGCACGGCCCGTCCGGGACCGGACGGTGGCTGGGAGATCGAGCTTCGCGGCGGCACGGAGGCGTGGGACGCGCGGGAGATCCTGACGGTCGGGGCGCGCGAGCCGGTGATCCGGCGGCGGCAGACCTATGTCTTTCGTCACACGACCCGGACCGCGGTGCGGCCGGGGCTCCACCTCGCGGCTGACCCGGCGATCCGGTACACGTGTCCGCTGTTCGCCCACGAGCAGCCGCTCGCTGCCGTGGCGGCGCTGCGTCCCGCGGTCGACTGGGCGCTGCCGTTTCCCTTTCACCAGTGGCACGATGGCCGTCTCGTTGCGATCTGCGGGATCAACCGCAGTGCGTCGGCCGGGACGATCGAACTCGCGCCAGTCGCGGGCGGCGGCGCCCGGCTGGCCGGGTATTTCCCAGACACGGCGACGCAACCGGCGGGCGGAGTGCCGGCGGCCCGTCCGGGGGAGCGGGAGTTCGCCGCGGGCGAGACGCTCACGCTCGAGACCGTGATCGCGGTGCACGCGCTGCAGGCCAGCGAGGAGCCTTGGCTGGAGGCGCAACGGCTGGCGGCGGGCCTGCTGCTGCGCGGGCCGCGCCATGCGTTCGACGCCGCGCAGGCGGCCCGACGGATTGCCGCGTCGTACGACCACTGTGCGTTGTGGGAACCCGATGCGCTCGGGCCGGGCCGCGGCTGGTTCAGCAACATGTGGGTGCGCACGCAGACCGGGCCGGCGCGGAAGCGGGGCGAGATGAGCGGCTATTTCGACCTGGGGTGGGGCGAGGGCATTGCCGTCGAGACCTGGATGGGCGGCGTGCGCCACTGGCGCCGGACGGGCGACGCGGGCCTGCTGAAGTACATCGACGAGATGACGCGCAACCTGGACTGTTTCCGGCGCGAGGCCGGGCCAGCTGCGGCCTACTACGATCGCTCCGACGGGAAAAATTACGGCGACTTCCTGATGGACATCGTACCCGGGAAGCGGGTGTGGACGCACTCGCTCGGCCACACCGGCAGCCAGCTGATCCAGCTCTACCAGCTCGCGCCCGACTACCCGGATGCGGCGATCCGTGACGCATGGCGCGAGGCGGCGCTGACGATGGGCCGGTTCCTCGCGCAGCAGCAGCGGCCGGACGGCGACCTCCCGGACATCTTTGACGAGCAGAACCGCGAGGCGAACCACAAGCCGCACCGGATCACGGCGCGCGCGGTGGTCTGCGGCCTGTGGACGCGGCTCGGCGAGGTCACCGGCGAGGCGCAGTGGACCAAGCGGGCCCAATTGCTTGCCGCGGCGGTGGCGCCGTCGATTGCGCGGTACGAGTACCACAACCAGATGCTCGACGGGATCGTCGCGGCGGACCGCGAGTTCGTCGACGGCGAGGCGGCGTGCTACGTGCTCGAGGGTCTGGTGCCGCTGTACCGCGTGACGCGGGACCCGGCGGTGCTCGCGCTCTGCCAGAAGGCCGCGGCGTTCGCGTTCGGCTGGACCTATTTCTACGACCTGCCCAAGGCGCACCGCGGCATCGCGCGCGGCGGGCAGTGCTGCCGGATGGAAGACTACCCGCTGCTGTACCCGATCGGTCCCGCGAAGGCCATGGAGCCCGTGCTCACGCTCGCGGCGCTCACCAGTGATTCGTTGTACGACCTGATGGCGGACGAGATGGCGGCCTTTATCGGGAACTGGCTGATCGACGCGCCGGGCGAGCCGTGGGACGGGGCCGTGGTGCACGCGCTGGGCCAGTTCTCCGGTCGTCACTGGGGCCCCGACCTCGCGGGCCAGATCGACACCGGCATGGCCACCGGCAACAGCCTGGCCGCACTCGAGTGCTGGATGGAGCGGCGCCAGCCGCGCCCGACCCGCTGAGCCTTACCATGGATATCGAATTCAAGATGCCCGATCTCGCGACGACGGACTCGTCGATCAAGGTGATCCGCTGGATGGTGCAACCGGGTCAGGCGGTCACGCGGGGCCAGCCGCTGCTCGAGGTCGAGACCGACAAGGCCACGATGGAGGTCGAGTCGATCGCCTCGGGCCAGCTCAAGTCGCTGCACGCCTCGCCGGGCGACCTGCTCGTCGCCGGCCAGCTCATCGCCGTCATCGCCGGCGACGGAGCCGCCGCCGCCCCGGTCCCGCCGCCCGCTCCGGCCGCCGCCCCCGCGCCCGTCAGTCCGCCCCCCGCGTCGCCCGGCCCGGCCTTCAAGCCCGCGGGCGGAATGTTTGCCAAGAACCGCGCCGCGGCGAAGCGGCCGGACAACCCGTGAGACTTTCCCCATGACCGTCGCCCCTCCCCAACTCGAACCGGAACTCGCGGAGGCGTACCGCGAGTGCGCCGACCGCAACGTGCTCGCCGCGCTCAACCCGAAAATCTTCTTCGGCTACTTCTCCGTCTGCGCCGACCCCTCGCAGGGTCACGGCCACGACACCACCTTCCCCGGGCTCGACTGGGGCCAGTCCGCCGAGGCCCTGCTGTGGCTCGGCCGCCGCGCCGAGGTGCTCGCGAGCTGGGACTATGTGAAGACCTTCCTGCGCGAGGACGGCCTGCTGCCGTTCGCCATCGTGCCGGGACAGGCCGGCACCACGGTGCAGATGAAGCTGCCGCAGAAGGACGAGAGCTACCCGTTCACCGTCGAGAAGAACGGCGGCGCGTACTGCCACTGGTTCCCGGGCAATCCGCTGCTGATGCTGCCGAACGTGACGTTCATTCAGATGGCCGACGCGATCGTGCGGCACACCGGCGACCGTGCGTGGCTCGCGGCCCAGGTCCCGATCCTGCGGCGGGTGGCCGACTGGATGACGCGGCAGGTGAACGCCGAGGGGCTTGTGCGCGGCGGCGGCTTCTACATCGAGCGGCCGACCCGGCTCGACCATGACGGCGTGACGCAGTGCTACACCGCCCACGCGTTTCGCCTCGCGGCGCAGCTGGTGGGCGAGCCGGCCTACCTCGCCGTGGCCGACCGGATCACTGCGGCATTCCGCACCCGGTTCTGGGCCGGCGACCATTGCGTGGAGTACATCAACCCCGAGCACGGGCCGATCTCGCATCACGGTCTCACTGATGTCGACTGGGCCGCGATCGCCACCGGGCTCGCCACGCCCGAGCAGGTGAAGGTCCTCTGGCCGAAGCTGCAGCACGAGCGGGATTTCATCTACGAGGGCATTCCCACCGGCATCTCGACGCGGCCGGAGACCTACGAGGACTGGGAGATGCTGT
>CAYYGV010000190.1:0-6171 GCA_964471615.1 uncultured Opitutaceae bacterium | reverse complement strand
GAGATGAAGGACACCGCCCGCGCCCTGGTGCGCATCGGCTACGACGGCCGGGTCCACAAGACTTTCCGCGGTCACCTCGCCCAGGAGCGGTTCGATCACGAGGTCCGGGTCCTCCGTCATCTCGAGGAACGCGGCTGCACATTCGTCCCCCGCCTGCTCGAGGTCGACCCCGCCGCCCTGAAGATCATCACGACCAACTGCGGCACCCGCGTCGACCACCTCAGTCCGGAGCGACAGGCGGAGATCTTCGCCGAGCTGGAGCAGTACGGGGTGCGCCATGAGGACCGCGAACTGCGAAACATCACCTACCGCATGTCCGACGGGCGCTTTTGCATCATCGACTTTGAATTCGCCACCCTCCTCGAGGGCGGCCCCGGCGTGGTTTCACTGAAACCCTCGCCGACGACGTAAGCCATGGACTCCCCTGCGCCGCGCCCCCCCGCCCCATCCACCCGCCTCACCTGGTCCGCCCTCACCGACCGCGGACGGTTCCGCGCCAACAACGAGGATTCGTTCCTCGCCCTGGCGGTCGACGGTCATGAGGTGCGCTACCTCGGCAAGACCGGCGAGGCGACGCTGGGCGGAACGGATTTCATTTTCGCGGTGAGTGACGGCATGGGCGGCGCCAAGTCCGGCGAATTCGCCAGCAAGATCGCCGTCGAGCGTATCACGAAGCTCATCCCCCGCGCCTTCCGCATGTCGGCCGCGGGCATCCACGCGGGCTTCTCCGACATCCTTTCCGAACTGTTCTCCGCGATCCACTCCGACCTGCTCCATCTCGGGTATTCCTATGAGGAGTGCGCCGGCATGGGGGCGACGCTGAGCCTCGGGTGGTTCACGCCGGAGTGGATGTACTTCGCCCACATCGGCGACAGTCGAATCTATTACCTGCCCGCCGGCGGCGGACTCTCCCAGGTCACGCATGACCACAGCCTGGTCGGCAGCCTGCGTCGCGCCGGCCAGATCAACGAGCGCGAGGCCCGCTCCCACCCGCGGCGCAACGCCCTGCAGCAGGCCCTCGGTGCGGGCCACCAGTTTCTCGACCCCCACATCGGCGCGGTTGGTCACCAGCCCGGCGACAAGTTCCTGCTCTGCTCCGACGGCCTGGTCGACGGACTCTGGGATCACCGCATCGAGGACCTCATCCGCCAGCCGACGCCGGGCGGCGACACCCGCACCATCGCGCGCCGGCTCGTCGACGAGGCCGTCGAGGCCTCGGGCCGTGACAACACCACCGCCCTGGTGGTGGAGTTTCCGCCGTCGGCTTGAGGGCGGTGATCCCAGTTGAAAGTTGATGGTTGAAGGTTGAAAGGCCCGTGACCCAGACCGGCATGCTCGCACCGCCAATGCACCGATTCTCCCGCGGCGTGCCTTGCTCTCTGAATGCCGGCAGCGCCTGACTCCGGCTCGCGTCTTTCAACTCTCACCCTTCAACTTTCAACTCTGCCCAAACCTCCCGCGCCATGAGCCTCCTCTTCGTCTACGGCACGCTGAAGCGCGGCGGGAGCAACCACGGGCAACTCGCCGGGCAGAAGTTCGTCGGCCCGGCCCGCACCGCTACAGGCTATCGGTTGTTTCTCCTCGAAGGGTATCCCGGGATGGTGCCGTGGCAGGCTGATCAGGAGGGAGTCGTCGGCGAACTCTGGGACGTGACCGACGCCGCGCTGCCACAACTCGACGCGTTCGAAGGCGTGCCCGAGGGTCTCTACCGACGCGAGCCCGTGCCTCTGCAGCCACCCCACCAAGCCGCCGACGCCTACCTCTACGCCCGCAGCATCGAGGGCCGCCTGGACGTCGGCAACGAATGGCCTGTCGGTTAGCCGTCGAATCCTCCGCGTAAACTTCGACGTCCAGCGTTCGGCGTCCGACGTTCGGCGTTCGCTTGAGGAAGCAGCAAAGGCGCCGTAGCGCCTCACGTCTTCAGCGATTTCTTCGGCACGCGCTTCACGGTCGTGAACTTGGCGCGGAAGAGTTCGTCCATCACCTCGCGGGTTTCGACCGGGATTTGTTGAACGAGGTCGGCCAGCGCTGGCAGCGTCCCGGCGCTCTCGGTTTCCTCGCCAGCCTCGGATGACGCCACCACTGCGACGGGTTCGCCCTGGTCGCGTTGCTCGGCGATGAAGGCGGCCTCTGCGGTGGCATCGGGCCAGACGTTGGTCCCCGTCTCGGCAGCCGGCTCTCCGTCGGCCACCACCGCCTCGTCGGCCGAATCGCCGTTGCCGTTGCGCTCGAAGAGGCTCGCGGCTCCCGGGGCGGCCAGCGCCGCGCACAGCCGGGCCTCCAGCCGGTCAATCAGTCTTTTTTTTTTTCGCCGTCGGCCACCGCTTCCGGCGCTTCCTCGGCGAGGGCGGAGAGTTCCTTGATCAGGCTGTCGATCGCCCGCGCCCGGCTGGCCTCGACGGCCTTCAGGAGCGTGACCTCAAAATTGATCTTCTCGGCGAGCCCAAGCTTCACCGCCCCTTCGCCTTCGCGCAGGCCGTCCAGGAGCCGGGTCAGCTGCTCAGTCGTCATCGGGTCACCGCCCAGCAGCGCACTGCGACCGCCCTGCGCGATTGCATCCAGCAGCGCCGTGCGCACGTGCGCCTGCAGGTCGGAGAGCAGCCGGACCAGGTCCCGCCCCGCGGCGTCGCACTCGTCCACGATCGCCACGATCTTCGCGTGGTCGCCGGCCGCGAGGGCGGAGGCCAGGGCCGCGATCTTGTCGGCCGCGACCAGCCCGTAGACGTCGAGGACGTCGGGCTCGGATATCTCGCCGCCGCAGAACGAAATCATCTGGTCGAGGATCGACTGGGCGTCACGCATGCCGCCGTCGGCCATGCGCGCGATGCAGGCGAGGGCGTCGTCGGTGACCTTGATCTTCTCGGCCTGGGCAATCTTCCGGAGCCGCTCCACGATGAGCGCGGCCGGGATGGGCCGCAGGTCGAACCGCTGGCAGCGCGACACGATCGTCGGCAGCACCTTCTGCGGGTCGGTCGTGGCGAAGACGAACTTCACGTGCGCCGGCGGCTCCTCGAGCGTCTTGAGCAGCGCGTTGAACGCCGCGACCGACAGCATGTGCACCTCGTCGATGATGTAGACCTTGAACTTCCCCTGCGCCGGGGCGTAGCGGACCGTGTCGCGCAGGTCGCGGACCTGGTCGACGCCGTTGTTCGACGCGCCATCGATCTCGATCACGTCGAGGTGCGTGCCCTCGGCGATCGCGACGCAGGCGGGATCCTTGACATCAAAGTCGGCCTTCGGGCCGCCCGTGCAATTGAGGGCTTTGGCAAACAGGCGGGCGATCGAGGTCTTGCCGGTGCCGCGGGGCCCGACGAACAGGTAGGCGTGGGCGATCCGGTTGCGCGTGATGGCGTTCTTCAGCGTGCGCACCACGTGGTCCTGGCCGACGACGTCGTCAAACGTCTGCGACCGCCACTTGCGCGCGATGACCTGGTAACCCGTGGACACTGCCCGAAAGACCAAATCCGAAACGCGAAAGCGCAAACAAAAACCTGACGAGTCTGCGGGAGGGTTGCTCGTCCCGCGTCTCCGACGTCTCCGGTTCCGTCGGAAAGCCCGGAATCCGGATTCCAGAATCCGGAATAAAAAAAGGTGGCCAGGCACTCCACGGCACTAGGAGAACGTCGTTACCGTTGCTGCCTTCCGGCCCTGGCGGAGTTCACGCGCCTGCCCATGCATGGCACCTGGCCGCTGCGGACCATGGGGCGGTTCCCGCTTCGCGCAACACCTATTTGCGATGCGAGACGGCACCCGTTGCGGTGCGGGAGATTACCCCATCCAGCCGACCGTCACTACCCTCAACTCGGCGGCGGTGGCGGACGCGCGCCGTCGCCGGGGCGATCACCCGGGCGGTCGCCGTTGTTGCGACGTCCGTCCCGGAAGCGGCGGATCCGTTCGCGCTGCTCGTTCTGGAGCTGCTCAAACTTGGTGCGCTGCGCTGGCGTCAGCTCAGCGGTGATCTCCTTGTCGGCCCGCTCGATCACGGCCTGCGACTCCGACCACGCCTTGCGCCGGGTCTGGTGGAGTTCCTCGGCCGCACGATCGATCAGGGGCTTGATCTTCTCCTGCTGCGCCGGGGTCAGGTCGAGGCGGTTGACCAGCCGCTTCATCAGGAAGGGGCCATATTGGTCGGGCGAGGCCGTGCGCGTCGCCTGCACCTTGGCCGCGCGCAGGGTAACCAGTCCGCCGACCAGCACACCGGCAACGAAGATACCGACGAAGGCGGCGATAACTTTCCAGGGCTTGTCCATGTTCAGGACGTCAGCTCCAGCACGTCGGCGACCGGGTCGTCGTTGGAGCCGGAATCAGAATCGAACGCCGACGCGATCGTCGTGTAGCTGCCCGCCACGCAGACCACCGCGAGCAGGGCGGCGACACCGAGCGCCCGCAGCGAGAACCGTTCGAGGAGCGACACCGACGGCGCCGCAAAGGCCTGGGCCGCAACCCGGGTCGAGAAACCAAACGGAGCCGTCACCTCCCGGGAGTCGGGGGCACGGCGGGCGGCCGCCACGAGGCGCTGCCATTTCTGGTCCGAGGGATTCATGGGCGTTCCTTCTCTTCTAGTTCCCGGAAGAGCTTCTGCAACTTCCGTCTCGCGCGAAACGCGCGGACCTTCACGAGCGACTGGTTCCAGCCGGTGACGGCGCTGATCTCGGCGATGGTCTTCTGTTCAAGGTCGAGCAGCTGGATGACGAGGCGGTCGTCCGGCTTGAGCTGCTCCAGCAGCCGGTGCACCAGCTCCCGCGCCGCGAGCGCGTCGCCCGCCTCCACCGCGTCCTCGTTCGTCAGCACCGCGTCGAGCACGTCGGCCTCGTTCTCGGACAGGTCCGCCCAGCGGAACTCGGGCCGCCGCTTCTGCGCCCGCAGCTGGTCGATGCAGGTGGTCACCGCGATGCGGGACACCCAGTGCGGGAAGGGCACGGCACCCTGGTACTGTTCGAGGCGGGTGAACATCTTCAGAAAAATGTCCTGGGCCAGGTCTTCCTCGGCGACCCGCCGGGGCAGGTGGGCTCGGATGATGCGGATAACGAGCGGGTAAAGGTGCTCGACCAGAGCCCGGGCTGCGGACTGGTCGCGCTCCCGCACGCGGGCAAGGCAGCCGGCCAGGTCGAACGACTCGTCTTCAGGCATGGGGGGATGTGGTCAAGTTCCAGCACAACAGGCAAGACGGCTGGGATACGAACGGGTTACAGGATTAGGACAGGCGGGCCCCTTGACAGCCCGGATGCCGACCGCCTAACTCCGCGCCACTTCGATGTTCCTCCGGACCCAGGCCCTTCGACTTACCGTCGCGCACGATCTCTAATCGCCGCCTAGCGGCCGATCGTGCGTAGCCTGTTGGAACTCCGCCGTCTCTGGGATGGCGTCATCGGTTTTTTCCCTTCACTCTCCCCTGTCCGTCCTTCGTCCGCCCGCCGTCATGCAATCCGCACCTGTCACGAAATACCGTCCGTTTCCGCCCGTTAACCTGCCGAACCGCCAATGGCCGACCCGCACCCTGTCGCGGGCCCCGATCTGGTGCTCGGTCGACCTCCGCGATGGCAACCAGGCCCTCGCCCAGCCCATGAGCGTCGAGGAGAAGCTCGAGTACTTCGACCTCCTCGTGAAGATCGGTTTCAAGGAAATCGAGGTCGGCTTCCCGTCCGCCTCCCAGATCGAGTTCGATTTCTGCCGGCGGCTGATCGACGAGAACCGCATCCCCGCCGACGTCTCCATCCAGGTCCTCTGCCAGTGCCGCGAGGATCTCATCACCCGCTCGCTCGAGGCCCTCCGCGGCGCGCGGCGCGTCATCTTCCACCTCTACAACTCGACGTCGCCCAAGCAGCGCGAGTATGTCTTCAACGCCAGCAAGGCCGACATCGTCCGCATCGCGACCGACGGCGTCGCCTGCCTCAAGCGGCACATGTCGCCGCTGCTCGCGTCCGGCACCCACCTGCAGCTCGAGTACTCGCCGGAGAGCTTCACCAGCACCGAGCTCGAGTTCGCCCTCGAGATCTGCGAGGCGGTCACGGACACCTGGGGCCCGACCAAGGAAAACCCCATCATCCTCAACCTCCCGGCCACCGTCGAGTACGCCACCCCCAACATCCACGCCGACCAAATCGAGTGGATGTGCACGCATCTCACGCGCCGCGACCGCACCCTCGTCTCGCTGCACACGCACAACGACCG
>CAYYGV010000189.1:0-6227 GCA_964471615.1 uncultured Opitutaceae bacterium | reverse complement strand
AGCGGAAGTACTTCGGGTCGGTCGTGTCGATCTCGCGGTCCCAGTCGTACGAGAACCCGAGCGCCTTGATCTGCCGCTTGAAGTTGACGATGTTGTTCTGGGTGTTCGACGCGGGATGCGTGCCGGTCTTCACCGCATGCTGCTCTGCCGGGAGGCCGAAGGCGTCCCAGCCGATGGGGTGGAGGACGTTGAAACCCTTGGCGCGCTTGTAGCGGGCGACGATGTCGGTGGCGGTGTAACCCTCGGGATGGCCGATGTGCAGGCCCGCGCCTGACGGATACGGAAACATGTCCAGCACGTAGTACTTGGGCTTGGACGTGCCGCTCTCCGTGCGGAACGAGTGATTTTTATCCCAGAAAGATTGCCAGTGAGGCTCTATCTCTAGGAAATTGTAGTCTTTGCACTTGGTAGCCATTGCGTGAAATTTAGCACAGTGAAGTATTCGTTCCCCCGGTCAATCATGCTCAGGGTGTCACTCCTAGGCCTCGCCCTGGCGCTTTCGGCCTCCGGGGCGATGAGCAAGGGCTTCAACCAGTTGCTCGACGCCGTCGTCCGCATCGACGTCCGGGAGGTGGCCTTCGAAGACGGCGCCAAGCGCTTCAGCGCGAGCATCGGCTCGGGGGTGATCCTTTCCAACGACGGTCTGATCCTCACCAACGCCCATGTCGCGAGCCCCCGCGCGGTCGAGCTGTCGGTCACGCTTTCCAGCCTGGAGCGGGTGAGCGCCCGGCTAGTCGGCTGGGATCACTGGACCGACCTGGCGCTGCTGCAACTCGACCTGGCTGAGGTTCGGCGCCGCGGCCTGAAGTTCTCGCACGCCGAGTTTGGCGACAGCTCCAAGCTCTACGTCGGCCAGACCGTCTATGCGGTGGGCACGCCCTTTGGCCTCACCCGCACTGCGACCCGTGGCATCATCTCGAACAACAACCGCTATTTTGAGGACAGCCGGGGCGTGAACGGCTACGAGACCGGCGCGTTCAACACCTGGCTGCAGACCGATGCGGCGATCAACCCCGGCAACTCCGGTGGTCCCCTGGTCACTGAGGATGGCAAGGTCATCGGCATCTCGTCGCGCGGCTATCTAGGGGCCAACAACCTCGGCTTTGCGATCCCGGCCAGCACCGCCAAGCGGGTGGTCGAGGGCCTTTCGCGCGACGGCGCCATCACCCGCAGCTACATCGGGCTTGTGCCCCGGGAAATGCAGGACCTCGAGAATTTCTACTCGGTGGCGCTGAACACCGGCATGCTTATCGCCAGCGTAGATCCAGGTTCGCCGGCGGCGCGCGCCGGCCTGCGTCCCGGCGACATCCTGCTCGCGATCAACGGCGAGAAGGTCGACGGCCGGTTTCCCGAACAATTGCCGCCAATCCAGAACCGCATCGCGAGCACGCCGGTCGGCGAGAAGCTCCGCCTGACCGTGAAGCGCGGCGCCCAGACGAAGGACTACACAGTCGTCACCGAGAAACTCGAGAGCCGGGTGGGCGAGGAGTGGGTGCTGGAGAAATGGGGTCTGAGCGTGCGCAAGGTCTCGCGGACCTTTGCGCGGGAAAATCAGCTCGACGATGCTACCGGTGTGTTCGTGATCGGCGTGCAGCCGGGCTTTCCTGCCGACATTGCCGGACTCTCCCGCGGCGATGTGATCACCAAGATCAACCAGGTCCCGATCGTGACGCTCGACCAGGTCAAGGCGTTCCACGCCGACTACGAGAAGAAACCCGCCCCGGTCCTCGTCGAGGCCCAGCGGATCCACCAGGTGTCCCTCTACGTGCTCAAACCATGAGTCTCCGCATTCTCTTCCTGATCCTGCTCGGCGCCGCACCCGTGGCCCGCGCGGCCGATCTGCCTGCGCTCTGGGCCGAACGGCTTAAGACGGTCGTGGCGGTCGAATTCTACACGGAAACGGAGACCGAGCGCCGGCCGACGGTCGGCTACGGCACGGTCGTGGACCGCAACGGCACGATCATCCTGCCCCCCGTGACGGTCAGCCCGCGTGTCACACCCTCGCAGCTGAAGGATTTCAAGGTCTACAAGGCTGGCAGCTCGAACGGCGTGCCGGCGACCTATCTCGGCCAGGATGCTCTCACGGGCTGGCATTTCGTCCGCGTCGAAGGGCCCCTGCGCTCCGAGCTCGCGCCGATCACGGACTTTGCCCGGGCCAAGGTGCCTGAGCCGGCGATCGCAGAGGACGTGTGGGGCATTGGGCTGCGCAACAAGGACGAGGATTTCCAACCGTACATCCTGATGAGCCGTGTGGCCCTGATTCAGGGCCTGCCGCAGCGGACGGCGATCGCGCTGCAGGAGGTGGCGGGGCCCGGCCTGCCGGTCTTCAATCGGGCCGGCGAATTCGTCGGGCTCGCGGTCAGCTCCTTTGGACAGAGCTTTGTGCAGTTCTCTCGTCTGGACCGCTCCGGCACGCCCGTGGTGCTGGTCAACGTCGAGGAGAGCAGCGCGTTCAACACCGCCGCGGAAGTGCTGCCGTACCTTGGACGCGTCCCGACCAACGTGTTTGGCCGGCCGCTGGCCTGGCTGGGCGCGAACGGCCTCCAGCCGGTGGACCCCGAGGTGGCGAAGTTTCTGCACTTGGAAAACCAGTCCGCCGTGGTCGTGAGCGAGGTGCTTGAGGGCAGTCCCGCCGAGAAGGCGGGCATGAAGGCCCGCGACATCATCCTCGCCCTCGACGGCCAGCCGCTGCCGCGGCTCAAGCCCGACCGCGTGGTGGTGGCGTACGTCGAGCGCGAGATTGAGCGCCGCCTGCCCGGAGCCGCGCTGGCCGTGACCGTGCTGCGCGGCGACGCGCGGCTCGAGCTGAAGAGCGTGCTGGGCGACGAGCCCAAGCTCATGAACGAGGCGGACCGGAAGTATTTCGACCGCATCGGGCTCACCGCGCGCGAATTCGTTTACGGTGACGCCGTGGCGCTGCGCGTGAAGACCGCGGCGATGGGCGGCGTGATTGCCCACTTCGTCAAACCCAACGGCCCGGCCGGCGTGGCAGGCCTGCACATTGACGACTGGATCAAGGAAATCGACGGCGTGGAGGTGAAATCCTTTGCGGCCGCGGCCGAGAAACTTGGGGAAATCGAGGCGGACACCTCCCGCGCGGAGTTCGTCCTGCTCGTGAGCCGCGGCGGCGAGACCGCGGTCCTGCGCGTGAAACTGCGCTGAGCCATGTTCACTGGCATCGTCGAGGAAACCGGCACGGTGGGCTCCTTCACCCAGGGGCCGGAATCCTGGCGGCTGCTGATCCGCGCGGACGTGACGCGGGGCGGAGTGGCGCCGGGGGACAGCATTGCGGTGAATGGCTGCTGCCTGACCGTCGCGCAGTTCGACGGCCAGACCTTCGCCTTCGACGTGCTGGAGGAGACCCGCCGGCTCACAAATTTCTCGGCGCTGGTTCCGGGCTCGGCGGTGAACCTCGAGCGGAGCCTCCGGTTCGACGGCAAAGTCGGCGGTCATTTTGTCACCGGTCACATCGACGGTCTCGGCGTGGTTGAGGTGATCGAGCCCCGCGGCAAGGACTACTACCTCCGCGTGCGGGCGCCGGCAGGATCCGGACGCTACCTCGTGCACAAGGGCAGCATCGCGCTCGACGGCATTTCTCTCACGGTGGCGGAGGTGGCCGGAGACGCGTTCGCAGTCTGGCTGATCCCGCACACGCTGGCGCTGACGAACCTGCGCCAGAAGCGGGTGGGCGACGGCGTGAACCTCGAGTTCGACTTGCTCGGCAAATATGTCGAGAAGCTCCTCAATCTCCGCGCGAACTGAAACCATGCGCACGTCCCTCCAGGCGATCGCGGCCGAACTGAAACGCCTCAAGGCCTCAGGCGTGAAAACGCTGCCGGTCTCGGAGGAGAGCGTTCAGCGCCTGCGCCGGGCGGTCGAGGCCCGCAAAGGCCAGGCGCCGACTGCCGTACCTGCGCCTGCATCTGCGCCAGCGATCCTTGGATCGCCGCCGGTAATGCCAGCCTACACCTACGAAGCAAAAGAGCGCGTGTTTCAGGCGAAGCCGGTGGCCGTGGATGTCGCGCCGATCCCGGAGCCGAAGCCGTTCAGCCTGCCGGCCGGGGACAAGACGACCCGCTGGAACGCACTCCGTGCCGTCGTCCTTGAGGATCCCGTGTGCAAGGCGCATGTGCGTCCAGGCAAGCAGGTGGTTTTCGGCGTCGGCAGCTTGGAGGCAAAGATCATGTTCGTCGGCGAGGCGCCCGGCGCAGACGAGGAAGTGCAGGGCGAGCCGTTCGTGGGCCCGGCCGGACAACTCCTGAACCGGATGATTGGCGGGATGGGTCTGAAACGATCCGACGTCTATATTGGGAACATCATGAACTGGCGGCCCGAGATGCCGCTCGACGCGCGCGGCGTGCAGTATGGGAACCGTCCGCCGACCGAGCAGGAGATGGCCTATTGCCTGCCGTACCTGAAGGCGCAGATCGAGGTCGTGAATCCCGACCTGCTGGTGGCGCTGGGTTCGACGGCTGCGCAGGGCTTGCTGGGCTTCGGCACCTTCAAGGCGCTCGGCGAGGTCCGGGGGCGTTGGCGGGAGTTTGCCGGGAAGCCCCTGATGATCACCTACCACCCGAGTTACATCCTGCGCAACCAGTCGAACCGCTCGAAGCGGATGATCTGGGAGGACCTACTCCAAGTCATGGAACGGGCTGGTCTCGCGATCTCCGAGAAGCAGCGGGGATTCTTCCTCGACCGCAGCTAGTTTTCGCCGCGGCGGGTCGGCGGAGGGACTAATTCCACGTCCGTCGCGTCAGCAAATCGGCCGGGCTCGACTTGGCGTCCCGAGCGATTTTCGCGGTACCAACTCACCCGGCCCGACCATCCGGGCGCTCAGGGAAACAGCCGCTTGAGCTCGCGATCGGTCTGGGCAAACACGTCCTTCAGCAGCGCGAGTTCCGCCGCGAGGGTGGAGGGCGCCTCGTTGCGGACGCGGAGCTCGAGATGCTCGGCCGCCAGGCGGAGCGCGCTGGCCCCGAGATTGGCCGAGGCGCCGCGGATGCTGTGGGCGGCGCGGGCAAACAGCTTGGCGTCGCCTGAGACGAGGGCCTGGTCCAGTTCCGCGATGCGGAGCGGCGTGTCCTCGAGGAACATCCCGATGATCTCCTTCAGGAACGCGTCGTTGTCGTCCGGATTGAGCGCGCGCAGATTGGCGAGGGCCTGGGAATCGATGAACGCGGGGGCGGACATGCGGCGGGAGGATTCGGGCTATTTGTGGCGAATCGGCCAAACACGCAAGGCACAATGATTTGATAAGGAGAGGGATGAGTTTCCCCTAGTTCATATCATGAAATATGAATGCGTTGATATTCGGCTTGCTACCCGGGGATTGGCCGGTTCTCCTCTCGACCTTTCATATGGCCAACAAATTCGTTTTTTCCTCTGAGTCGGTGGGCGAGGGGCATCCGGACAAGGTCGCGGACCTGATCTCGGACAGCGTGCTGGACGCCTGCCTGGCGCAGGACCGTTACAGCCGCGTGGCGTGCGAGACCATGGTGAAGTCCAACATGGTCATCCTCGCCGGCGAGATCACCACGAGCGCGAAGCTCAACTACGAGTCCATCGTCCGCAACGCGATCCGCGAGATCGGCTACGTGAACGCCGACGACGTGTTTCACGCCGACTCGGTGTTCATCAACAACTACCTGACCCGGCAGTCGCCCGACATCGCGCAGGGCGTCGATGCCAAGAAGGCCAAGGGCAAGAAGACCGCCGAGCAGGGCGCCGGCGACCAGGGCCTGATGTTCGGCTACGCGTGCAACGAGACGCCCGAGCTGATGCCGACGCCGGTGATGTTCGCCCACCGCCTGGGCCGCAAGCTGACCCAGATTCGCAAGGCCAAGAAAGTCGACTGGCTCCGTCCCGACGCGAAGTCGCAGGTCTCGATCCGCTATGAGAACGACAAGCCGGTGGAGGTGATGAATGTCGTCATCTCGACGCAGCACACGGCCGATGTCTCGCACCGTGAGATCGAGGGCTACCTCGTCGATGAGGTCATCCGCAAGGTGATCCCGAAGCGGATGCTGACCCGCCGCACGCAGTTCCTGATCAACCCGACCGGACGCTTCGTGGTCGGCGGACCGCAGGGCGACTCGGGCCTGACCGGCCGCAAGATCATCGTCGACACGTACGGCGGCTGGGGCCGTCACGGCGGCGGCGCGTTCTCCGGCAAGGATCCGTCCAAGGTCGACCGCTCGGCCGCTTACATGTGCCGCTGGGTCGCCAAG
>CAYYGV010000188.1:0-6316 GCA_964471615.1 uncultured Opitutaceae bacterium | reverse complement strand
CGCCGGCATGTTCGACGCCTACTGGGGCTTCACCACGTTTTTCGTCTGGGTGTGCATCAAGCGGACCGCCTGGACCGCGCGCCTCGCGTGGTTCGTGGCGATCATGCTGCTCGGCAACATCGCCATGGCCTCGTTCTGCCTCCGCGAGCTGTGGCGGGTGCCGCGCGACGCGCGGCTGGCGGACGTGCTGACGACACCGCGGCCCGGCCCCAGCCGGCTGGGCCTCGCCCTGGCCGCCGCGGGCCTGGTGGTGATCGGCGCGGCCCTGCGTTCCTGAGCGAAGGCCGCATCCGCTGCTTGTGCCAGGCCGTCTCCCGGCGTAGCTTCGCCCCCCGTGTCCGACCCCGCGACAAGTTCCACCCCGACTCCCGCCCGCACCTTCTGGCAGCGGCGGGTCCGGGATCCCATTGTCGCGCAGCTGACCCAGGGCATCACGCCCGAGAAGATCGCCCTGACCCTGGCCGTGGGCAGCGCGTTCGCCCTCTTTCCCATCCTCGGCACCACGACCGTGCTGTGCTTCATCGTGGCCGTGGCGCTGCGGCTGAACCAGCCGATCGTGCAGCTGATCAACCAGGCGCTCTGGCCGGTCCACATCCCGGTGATCTTCGGCTGCATCCGACTCGGCGAGAAAATCTTCGGCGCGCCCCGGGCGGAGTTCCACATCCGCTGGATGCATGAGATGTTTTGGAGCCACCCGGCGGAGTTCTTCCACAGGTTCGGCCTGACGGTGCTGTACGCCGTCGTGGCGTGGTGCGTGATGGCGCCCTTCTTCATCACCGCCGTGTATTTCGTCGCCCTGCCCATCACCCGCCGGATTGCTTACCTGAAGCACACCGTCGAGGCCGCCGCCGCGGACGAGACGCCCCCGCCGACCCCATGAGCCCGCTGCTCCTCGCGCTCGCGGCCCTGGGAGGCCTGTGCGTCGTGTTCGCGGTCCTGTACGGCGTGGCCCGCGCGATGGACAACTACGGCATCGTCGACATCGCCTGGTCCTACGCCTTCGCGCTGCTCGGCGCCGGCTACGCGCTCGGGGGCGAGGGCTGGCCGGTCCGCCGGGCGCTGGTCGGGACGATGGCCGTGCTCTGGAGCCTGCGGCTCGGCACGCACCTCGCGGTGCGCGTGCTGAAGCACCACCCGGTCGAGGACGGCCGCTACCAACAGCTGCGCCGCGACTGGGCGGGCAACTTTGGCCCAAAGATGTTCGGTTTCTTCCAGCTGCAGGCCGCTTCGGTCGTGCTGCTCGGCGTTTCCTTTCTGCTCGCGGCGGTGAATCCCGCCCCGGGACTGCATCCGGCGGAGGTGGCCGGCGTCGCGCTGTGGCTCATCGCCCTCAGCGGCGAGGCGCTGGCGGACGCGCAGCTGGCGGCGTTCAAGCGCCGGCCTGACAGCCGCGGCCAGGTGTGCGACGTCGGGCTGTGGCGGTACAGCCGGCACCCAAATTATTTCTTCGAGTGGCTGATCTGGGTCGCCTACGCGCTCTTCGCGCTCGGCTCGCCCTGGGGCTGCCTCGCGCTCCTCAGTCCCGCCATCATCCTCTTCCTCCTGCTCCGGGTCACCGGCATCCCGCTCACCGAGGAGCAGAGCCTCCGCAGCCGCGGCGACGCGTACCGCCGCTACCAGCAGACCACGAGCCGGTTCGTGCCGTGGCCGCGCCGGCGGCAGCCGCCGGCGGCTTTAGGCGATAAGCTGTAGGCGATAGGCTGGGAGTCCCCGCACCAAGCCACCGCTTACCGCTTACCGCTTACCGCTTACCGCCTACCGCCTACAGCTTACCGCTTACCGCTTCTCTCCCCCCATGCTCGACACCCTCCTCGAAAAGAACCTCCTGCCCGACTGGCTGGTGCGGATCGGCATCCGCCGGCTCCTCGCCCAGCGGCTTCGCGACGAGGCTGCGCGCTACGACCGGGCCGCCTACGTGGCCGACTTGAAGACGCGGGCGCTGGCCGAGCAGACCGGGGCGGCGAACGAGCAGCACTACGAAGTGCCGACCGCCTTTTACCTCCGGTGCCTCGGCCGCCACCTCAAGTACTCCGCGTGCCTCTATCCGACCGGGACCGAGACGCTCGACCAGGCCGAGGAGCGGATGCTCGCGCTGTACGCCGAGCGCGCCCAGCTCGCCGACGGCCAGCACATCCTCGAACTCGGCTGCGGCTGGGGCTCGCTCGCGCTCTACAACGCCGCGCGGTTCCCGGGGGCGCGGATCACCGCGGTGTCGAACTCCCGGACCCAGAAGGAGCACATCGACACCGAGGCGCGGAAGCGCGGGCTGACCAACCTCCGGGTGATCACCAGCGACATCAACAGCTTCGACATCGCGCCCGGGCAGTTCGACCGCGTGGTTTCGGTCGAGATGTTCGAGCACCTCAAGAACTACCAGCGGCTGTTCGCACTCATCGCCCGGTGGCTCAAGCCCGGCGGCCTGCTCTTCGTCCACATCTTCACGCACCACCGACTCTCCTACCACTTCGTGTCCGAGGGGCCGGGCGACTGGATGAGCCGGTATTTCTTCACCGGCGGACAGATGCCAGCGCACGATCTCCTGCCGCAGTTCCAGGACGACCTGCGTCTCGTGTCCGACTGGAAGCTCAGCGGCACGCACTACCAGCGCACAGCGGAGCACTGGCTTCGGAACCTGGACCAGCACCGCGACGAGATCCGGTCGCTCTTCATCGACGTCTACGGTCGCGACCAGGCGACGAAATGGTGGGCGTACTGGCGAGTGTTCTACATGAGCTGCGCGGAGCTGTGGGGCTACCGCGGCGGCGAGGAGTGGCTCGTCAGCCACTACCTTTTCCGGAAGCCCTGAGCCGCCATGCCTGCCGGTGCGTGCTCCGGTTCGGTCCTGGCCTGCGGGCTCGCGCTGGCGTACCTGACGCCGGCACCGGCGCGCGCCGATGACGCGGCAGCCCTGGTGCAACAGGCCCGGGCGGCCGAGGCGCGGTACGACACGACCACCGCGCTCGGGCTGTTCCTGCGGGCCGACGCCGCGCGGCCGAACGATCCGGTGATCCTGCAGAAGATTTCGCGGCAGTATTCCGACGCCACAAACGACACGGCCGATGTGGACGAAAAGAAGCGCCTTTGCACGCTGGCGCTCGACTACGCCCGTCGCGCCACCACCCTGGCGCCGGATGACCCGGTCAACCAGCTGTCCGTCGCGATCTGCTACGGGAAGCTCGGGCTCTACAGCGACGCGCGCACCAAGGTGGAATACTCGCGGCTGGTGAAGGCCCACGCCGAGCGGGCCCTCGCCCTCGACCCAAACTACGACTATGCGCACCACGTGCTCGGCCGGTGGCACTACGAGGTCGCCACCCTCGGCCTGGGCGCGCGGTTCATCGTGCGGCTCGTCTATGGCGGACTGCCGCCGGCCTCCACCGCGGAGGCGGTGCAGCATCTCCGCCGGGCCACCGAACTCGCGCCGAAGCTGCCTTCGCACCGGATCGAGCTCGGGCTCGCGCTGCTGGCCGACGGCCAGCGCGCCGCGGCGAAGCAAACCCTGGAGGAGGCGCTGCGACTGTCGCCGGTGGAGAAGCACGACCCGGCCGCATTCGAACGCGGCCGCGAGGCACTGCGCCGTCTCAGCGAGTCCTGACCCGGCTCAGGCCGGAAGCTTGAAGCCCTCGAACAGGGTCTTCACGTCCTGCAGGAAGGCCGCGGTGCCGGCGCCGTTGACCACCTTGTGGTCAAAGGTGATGGAGAGCGTGACCACCTCGGCGGGATAGACGACGCCGCCGTCGTTGATCATGCGCTCATGGGCCGTGCCGACGAAGAGCGTGCTCATGGCCGGCGGCACGACGATCGGCCAGGCCTTCTCGATGCCGAAGGCGCCGAGGCTCGTGAGATTCAGCGGGGCCTGGACATCTTCCACGCTGCCGGAGCGGGTGGCGTCGATCGCCGCCTGGTAGGCCGCGACAAACTCGGGCCAGCCGAGCCGGTTGCAGCGACGCACCACGGCGGTCGCGAGCCGGTCGCCGTCCAGCGCGACCGCCACGCCGAGATCGAAATCCTGTTGCTCGAGAATCGTCCCATCCTTGGCCACGATGCGGCGGAACGGCGCGTGGCGCTCCATCGCGCGCACGACGCACCAGCCCATCATCGCCGAGGGCGATGGCGCGGCCTTGCCCAGGGTGCGCTTGGCCGCCTCGCGCGCGGCGCGGATCGCGGCATAGCGCACGTCCATCTCCATGTTCGCCGGGACCACGGTGTCGAGGCGGCGCGTGATGGCCGGCGACAGCGCGGGTTCCCGACGCTCGCCCTTGGCGGTGGATGGGGCGGCCACGCTGTCCGGCCGGGCGGCCGGCTTCGGCGCTGCCGCCGGGGCGGGAGCGGAGGGCGCGGCCTCGGCGACGGCATCGCCGGTGACCACCGCGATCTCCTGGCCGATCTCGACGACATCGTCGGGCTTGATCTTCCACGCCTTGAGCGTGCCGCTGTAGGAAGCCTCGATCGGATAAACGGCCTTGTCGGTCTCGACCTCGCAGAGCACGTCGTCGGGATGCACCGCATCGCCGGGACGCTTGTGCAGGGCGACCACGCGCGCGGAACGCAGGCCCTCGCCCATGATGGGCACCTTGACGATGATCTCGCTGGATCCGGGCACGACGTTGTTTAGGGGGGCGGCCGGCGACGCGGAAGCCGAAACCGCGGGGGTCGGCGCGGTGAACGGGGGCCGGCTGCCCGGCGGCAGGCCCGCGGAGTTCGCGATCGCCCGGCGAATCGCCTCGGCGATGCGGTGGGCGTCGGGGAGCGCGGCGTATTCGTAGATCGGGTTGTAGCCGATCATGACATTGCCCTTCGAGACGAGGACCGGCGGGGCGACCATCCGGCTCCAGACATCGGGCCGGCCGGAGACATGGGAGATGATCATCTGGCCGACCGAGCAATTCTCGGTGTCCTCCTGCACGACGACGAGGCGGCCGGTCTTGCGCACCGACTCCTCAATCATCTCGTGGTCCCATGGCACGATCGAGCGGAGGTCGATCAGCTCGACGCTAATTTGGTCCTGGACGAGCCCACTGGCCTCGAGGGCCTTCTCCATGGTGTTGCCCCAGGCGACGACCGTGACCTCGGTGCCGGTCTGGCGGCAGCGGGCGTGGCCGATCGGCACGGCCATGACGGGCTCGGGGGTGGCGCGCTCGGCCCACAGCAGGTGCTTCGGCGCGAGGAAGATCACGGGGTCCTCCGAGTGCATCGCGGTCCAGAGCAGGCCGGCCGCGTCCTCGGGCGTGCTCGGGATCACGACGTTGAGCCCGGGGAAATGCGCGAGCGCCGCCTCGTTCGCCTGCGAATGCCAGAGCGAGCCGCCGGGGAGGTACGCGCCGTACGGGGCGTAGATGACGACCGGGCAGGACCAGCGGCCGTAGGTGCGCCAGCGCAGCGTGGCGAGGTTGGTGACGAGCTGGTTCCAGCCCGGGTACACGAAGTCGATGAACTGAAGCTCGAACACCGGCCGCTTGCCGTAGCTCGCGAGCCCGCAGGCCACGCCGAGGATGGTGCTCTCGGCGAGCGGCGAGTTGAACACCTGGCCGGGAAAATCAGTGGAAAGCTTCTGCGTGAGCCGGAACACGCCGCCCTTCGGGTCCTCGACATCCTCGCCGAAGATCACGCGGCCCGGGTCGGCGTCGAGGCCGGCCCGGAGGGTGAGGTTGATCACGTCGCCCATGCGGTAGGTGCCGGGCTTGAGCACCTGCTCGTCGAGCGCAGCGGGTTGCGACGAGACATTGGTCTCGAGCTCGTAGGCGACCGGATTCTCGGCCTTCTCGGCCTCCACGTAGTCGAGCCGCACGCGCTCCTTGGTTTCCTTGTCGAGCTGGTTGAACCGGTCCTCGGTGAGCTCGCCCTCGGCGATCAACTGGCGCTTCAGCACCATCAGCGGGTCGCGCTCCGCCAGCGTGGCGAGCTCGTCCTTGCTGCGGTAGATCGACTGATCGTCGGTGCTGGTGTGGCTCGAGAGCCGCTCCATGCGCGCCCAGAGCAACGCCGGACCATGGCCGGCGCGGATGTCCTGAAGCGCGGCCTCGGCCGCGGCATGGACCGCCTCGACGTCCCAGCCCTCCACCGTGCGCCACTGCTCCTCATTCAGGACCGACAGCGCCTTCGGCGTCATCCGCGCCGTCGGTGTGCTGATGCCAAAGCCATTATCCTCGACGATGAACAGCACCGGCAGCCGGCGCTCCTGCGCAAAACAGAGCGCCTCATAGAAATCGCCCTGCCGGGTCGCGGCGTCGCCCACGGTGGTCACGACCACGCTGTCCTTCTGGTCGAGCTGCATGCCCCACGCGATGCCGCACGCCGGCAGCAGCTGCGCCGCGGT
>CAYYGV010000187.1:0-6340 GCA_964471615.1 uncultured Opitutaceae bacterium | reverse complement strand
TCAGGAGGTACGTCTTGCAGGTCTCCCAGATCATGTGGGAGACGTTGCCCATCGACGAGTGCACCTGGAGCGCCTTGGTCTGCGTGTACTGGACCAGGCCGAAGACGGCGCCGATCGCGCAGATGAGGATGCCGATGTACATCAGCGTCACGCCGCTCATGCCGCCCAGTCCGTCAAAATGGACGTGCGTCAGGTCGGGGATTTTGATGTCGGCCTCGCTGGCGCGAAGCGACGGGATGACAGTGGCGGCCGCAAGGACTGCGGCCAGTTGGTTCAATCGCCGTGGGATCATGATGGGGGAAGTAGGGGTTCGAGTCTGGTGGTTCTGCCTCCGGGCCCCGGCAGCCGCGAGCCAAATTTGCCTCGCGCTGAGCAGAAAAGTGCCACTTATCCGGAAGCTCAGCGGGCTAATTCGCCCTTATAGGACGGCACCTTCCCCATGCACCACCTGCGTTTCCGCCAAGTCCACCTCGACTTCCACACCAGCGGCCTGATCTCCGGGATCGGCTCGCGCTTCAGCAAGCGGCAGTTCCAGGAGGCCCTCAAGCTGGGGCACGTGAACTCCATCACCGTCTTCTCGAAGTGCCACCACGGCTACAGTTACCACCCGACCAAGGTCGGCCGGCGGCACCCGCACCTGAAGTTCGACCTCCTCGCCCGGCAGATCGAGGCGTGCCGGGAGATCGATGTCCGCTGCCCGATCTACATCAGCGCCGGCCTCGACGAGCTCGCCGCCTTCGCCAATCCGACGTGGGTGGTGAAGAAAAAGGACGGCACCATGTACAAGCCGTTCGGCGTCGAGTGGTTCGTCCGCCTCCTCCGCTTCAACTCGCCGTACCTCGACTATCTCTGCGAGCAGATCGAGGAGGTCGTCCAGCGCTGGCCCGACAACGACGGCATCTTCCTCGACATCGTCGGGGCGCAGCGGGACTACTCCGACGACGCCATCAAGGCGATGAAGCGCCGCGGGCTGAATCCCGAGTCCGACGCCGACGTCGACGTCTACGCCTCCGCGGTGCTGCTCGACTACTACCGCCGCACCACCGCCGCCGCGCGCTCGGTGCGCCGCGACACGCCGGTATTCCATAACTCCGGCCACATCGCGATCGGCGCGCACCAGGCCCTGAACTTCAACTCGCACCTCGAGCTCGAGTCCCTCCCGACGGGCGGCTGGGGCTACGACCACTTCCCGCTCTCGGCGCGCTACGCCATCACCACCAAGTTCGACTTCCTCGGCATGACCGGGAAGTTCCACAACACCTGGGGCGAGTTCGGCGGCTTCAAGCGCCCCGCCGCCCTCCGCTACGAGTGCGGGGCGATGCTCGCGTACGGCGCGAAGTGCAGCGTGGGCGACCAGCTCCACCCGAACGGCGAGATGAACCGCGACACCTACCGCATCATCGGCGAGGCCTATGCCGAGGTGGAGCGCAAGGAGCCGTGGTGCGACCACGTGAAACCCGTGGCGCGGATCGCGCTCGTCAGCGCCGAGCACCACCAGGGCAAGTGGCGCGGTCACGGCACCCGGTGCGAGGCCGACCAAGGCGCCGCCCGCATGCTGCTCGAGCTGCACCAGCCGTTCGTGGTCCTCGACTACCTTGCCGCCTGGGACGCGTTCGATCTCGTGGTCCTGCCGGAGGGTTTCCCGATGGACGCCGCCGCCACCGCCAAGGCGAAGCGCTACCTCGCCGGCGGAGGCCGCATCCTCGCGGCGGGCTCGGCCCTCCTCAACGAGGCCCAGACGGCGTTTGCCGTTAACCCCGGCGCGAAACTGCTGGGCCGCTCCAAGGGCGAGAAGGACTACCTGGTCGCGACCCCGCTCACGCCGGAAGTCGCGGTGAAGTCTGCGATCGTGATCCCGGGCTTCGCCTTCGAGATCCGGCCGACGGGCGCGCGCGTGCTCGCCGAGCGCCGTGAGGCCTACTTCAACCGGACGTGGGAGCACTACTGCTCGCACCAGCACGCGCCGGACGCTCCCGGCAAGGCCACGCCGGCCGCCGTGGTGGGGAAGCAGATCGCCTACTTCGCGCACGACCTGTTCTCCCATTACCGCAGCTACGGCCAGCCGCTGTACCGCGACTTCTTCGCCGCGGCCCTCCGGATCCTGCTCGACGGCCGGCTCCCCGTGACCACCAACCTGCCGACTGGCGCCCGGGTCAACGTGCTGGAGCAGCGCCACGAGCGCCGCTACATCGCGCACCTGCTGTTCGCGGTGACGAGCGTGCGCGGCCGGTTCAACGACCAGCCGATCGAGATCATCGAGGATCTCGTCCCGCTCCGCGACTCGACGGTCAGCCTCCGGCTTCCCCGCAAGGTGAAGTCCGTCCACCTCGTGCCCGACGGCGAGGCGCTGCCTTTCCAGCAGCAGGACGGCGTGGTGACCTTCACGGTCCCGGAGTTCACTGCCCACCAGATGGTGGAGCTGGACTACTAAGCGCGGCGCCGGTCTCCGGCGAAGGCCGGGCAGGAGGTCAGGCGTGGTCGAGCGCGACCATCGCCAGCGTGTGCAGCCGGGGCAGGCGGAGGACCACCACGTTCCCGTCGCGCCGCACCGGGAGACTCCGGCCCGTGGGCAGCAGCCGCGCGCGCCGAATCCGCTTGGGGAGTCGCAGGCGCACTTCGATGCTGTCGACGGGCAGGTTGGGCTGCTCCGCCTGGAAATTCACCAGCGCGAGGACATGCCGCCGGCGCGCGGGCTGGGCGAAGAGCGTGACCTCCACCGCGGTCGGGGCGTCCGCCTCGAACGACATCGCTGGCGCCAGGCTGCGAACCAGCCGGACGAACACGTCGCGCAATCCGGGCAAGTCCTCAAGCGGGGTCCCGGCGTAGATCGCGCGGCCGCGGCCGAAGCGATGCGACACCAGCTCGGGCAGATCCGTTGATTCCCAGGGCGGGTTGCTGTGGATGGACGAGTATTGGGTCACATCCGCGGCGGGCCAGATGCGGGTCGTCGTGGCGAGGACCTCGGCGCCGCGCCGTGCCCGCACCTCGAAACCCAGGGTCGGGGCAAACGGCGGCCTCTCCTTGGTCCAGTCGCCGAAGATCGCCGCGCCGGCGTCGGTGGGCGCGAGGTAGTGGGGCCGCGGGTTCCAGTCCGCGCGGACCAGTGAGACGCCCAGCACGTCGGCCTGCTGGAAGTCGTCCCGGCGGCGCCCGGTGGTGTCGACCAGCGAGGTGCCCCCGCTGGCGTACAGCGCGCCGCCGCGCCGGACGAACGCCCGCATCGCCGCGGCCTCGCGCGGCGAGAGATGGTGCGCCTGCGGCACGATCAGCACCCGGTGACGGCTGAGTTCCGCCAGGTGCTGCGCGGTGACGATGGCGAAGGGCACGTGCGCGGTGATCAGCGCCGACGCGACATTCATCGCGGCCGCGGTGTGCGAGTCGGCGTCGAAGACCTCCTGCACCGGCCGGCCGTTGTCGCGCGGGTCAAACTTCGAATCGAGCGAGTAGTACAGCGCGACGTCCGCCACGCGCTCGCCGCCGAGCTCCGCCCAATGGCGGGCGACGCGATCATGCACGCGCCCGATCGCGGCATGGGCGCCGACGTTGACCGTGCCGGCCGGGTCGATCGCATCGATGAAGAGGAAGGCGCTGTGGTCCGCGATCGCGGCGCTGACCTTGGACTCGAGCAGCGCGTCGGACTTGCGACCAGTGTGGTCGCGCAGGCTGGACGAGTAGCTTGTGGCGAAGACGAACGGCCGCTGGCGCGTGAGGCCGCCGAGCAGCTTGCGGGCAAACGAGCCCTGGAGCGGTCCGCCGTAGAAATCGCCGCTGAGGAAGTCGCACGTGGGCACCAGCGGATGCGAGGCGCCCTTGACCCAGTTGGAGGGCAGGGTGGACGACTGGTGGGAGATCGTGGCCCGCGGGCGATAACGCCGGGCGGTGCGGGTGGCCATGGCCGCGAACTCGCCGAGCCAGCGCTCGCGCCGCCGTTGGAACGCGACCCAGCGCGGGTTCATCCAGTCGACCGTGCGCGGCAGCTCACCGCCTTCCTCCCGCGCCCAGCGCCTCTGGCAGTGCTCGCAGTAGCACACGCCCGGCCAGTAGGTCATGTCGAAGAAGATTCCCTCGAAGTCGTAGCGCGCGCAGACCTCGCGCGTCCACGCCTTCACATAGTCCCGGTAGCCGGTGTTGGGGCAGAGCACGCCATAGCGCGGTTGCGGGCCGAACTCGAAGCCGCTGCACCCGAGCACGTCCTGCCCGCGCCACTCGGGATGGGCGTCATAGGCCCACCGATCGAAGATGAGGCTCATGTAGAGCTCGAACGCGATGCCGCGCCGGTGGCACGCCGCGATCAGCTCGGCAACGAGGTCGCGGCCGGCGAACTGCCGGTGCGGCACACCGACCTTGGTCGGGTAATAGAACAGCCCCGTGTGCGACTGCGCCGCGCAGAGGACGGCCTGGGCCCGCGACTGCACGAGCGCGTCGGCGAATTCCTCGACGTCAAACTGCGCCATGAACGCCGGATCCCAGTCGGGGATGTGCATGTCGACCGTCGAGCGCCGCCAAGCCTCGTCGGGCCAGCGGACACTCGGAACGGCGCGTTGGGGACGAACGGCGGTGGCGCGCGGGCGAGGGGAGAGGGGCATGGCGGAGACCAAGTCGCGGGCGACATCAGGCTGCCGCCGCGGCATCGCGCCCAGACCTAGCACGCGGGTCCCGGCCGGCCATCCAATTCGGCGCGATTAATCGCGGCCGCAAGTGCCCGGGGCCGGGCTCGAACCGGCATGCCCTTGCGGGCAGGGGATTTTAAGTCCCCAGCGTCTACCATTCCGCCACCCGGGCGACGCGTGACCGGGACATTCGGCCCGGGCCGGAGGGGCGTCAACCTCCTTGGGACCGCGCGGGAATTCGCCTTGCGGGACCGGGCGGCCCGGACCACGGTGCGCCGGTGAAAATCGGTTTTCTCGGCGGCAGCTTTGACCCCGTCCATTTTGGCCACCTCATGGCCGCGCAGGACGCCTTCGAGCAGCGCCACCTTGACCGCCTGGTGCTGGTGCCGGCCGCGCAGGCGCCGCTGAAGCCGAACGACGTCCAGTCCACCGCGGAGGACCGCCTGGCCATGCTCCGCGCCTCGGTGGAGTGGGACAAGCGTTTCGAGATCTCCGACTTCGAGCTCCGTCGCGGCGGCGTGAGCTACACCATCGATTCCGCCCGGCACTTCCGCCAGCTCTACCCCAACGACGAGCTCTACTGGATCATCGGCGGCGACCAGCTGCCGAAGCTGCATCTCTGGAAGGACATTCGGGAGCTGGCCAAGCTCGTCGAGTTCATCTTCCTCGAGCGGCCCGGACATCCCGTGAAGGCCGTCCCGGACATCCCCGGCCTCCGCCTGCACCGCTGCGACGGCCACCTGCTCGCTATCAGCTCCACGGAACTCCGGGAACGCGTGCAACGAAACCTCTCGCTCGACTATTTCGTGCCGCACAAGGCGATTGTGTATATCCACGAGCACCGTCTTTATCGGGAGAAATCATGAAGGGAAAATCCGCCAATTCGCTGGAACTCGTCCGACTCTGCTGCCGCGTCCTCGATGACAAGAAGGCCGGGGACCTGCGCGTGCTCGACGTCAGCGCCCAGTCCTCGATCACCGATTATCTCGTGCTCGCCACCGGCACCTCCGACCCGCACCTGCGCGCCCTGCGCGTCGAGCTCGAGAAAGTCATCGACGCGACCAGCAACCGCATCGTCGGCATGGAGACGGCCCAGGAGAGCGGCTGGATCGTCATCGATGTCTTCGACGTGATGGTGCACATCTTCTCCGCCGAGAACCGCTCCAAGTACGGGCTCGAGAATCTGTGGAAGGACGCGGTCGAGGTTTCCGTCCCGGCACTGCTGGGCGAGGTCAAGCCCGCCAAGCCTGCCAAGCCCGCCCGCAAGAAGGCCGCCGCTCCCGCGCGCCGCAAGGCCGCGAAAACTACTCCAGCGGCTAAGCGCAAAAAATCTGCAAGTAAGTAGTTAGACCGGTGTAGTTTCCCTACCGGAAAGTAGGGCCCGGAGAGCGAATTTGGCCTGAAAAGGCGCGCGGCCGTTTGGTTGGCCCGGGCTCCTAAGTAATTTTTGACATCCTATTTACTGCGTTCGGTAAAGGACTTAAAAATAAGTGATTAGACAATAACGGCAGCGCTTCGAAATTAGCGTTTATGAGGCGCGGCGGAGTCCAGGGTAATAATTCCTTGCCCAAACGGGAGGGGTCGATGAAACTCCCGAAACGCTGCCCACTTTCTGGGCATCCGTTAGGTAGGATTAATATAATAACCAAAAACACAGGATACATATCATGAAGCTGAATCAGTCCAAGAAGGGTTTCACCCTCGTCGAAATCATGATCGTCGTCGTCATC
>CAYYGV010000186.1:0-6388 GCA_964471615.1 uncultured Opitutaceae bacterium | reverse complement strand
AGGAAATGGCGCACGACTACCGGTATTTCCCGGACCCGGACCTGATGCCGGTGCGCGTGGACGACGCCTGGAAGGAGCGCCTGCGCGCCGAGTGCCCGGAGCTCCCGTTCGACAAGCAGCGCCGCTTCCTGACCCAGTACCAGCTGCCCTACACCCTGACCTCGGTCCTCGTCTGGGACCGTGCGCTGGCCGACTATTTCGAGGCCACCGTGGCCGCGGCCGGCACCAATCTCGCCCAAGCGGTCGGCAACTGGATCGTGAACGACCTCCTGCGGGAGCTCGGCACGGCCAAGGTCCCGCTCGCGGAATCCAAGGTGACTCCGGCCCGGCTGGCCGCGCTGGTGAAGCTCGTCGAGGCCGGCACGCTGCGCACCAACGCGGCGAAAGAGGTTTTTGTCGAGATGTTCGCCACGGGTGACGCCCCGGACGCCATCGCGGCGCGCCTTGGCCTGAACGCGACGCCGACCGACGCGGGCGAACTCGAGCAGTGGTGCCGCGACTCGATCGCGGCCAACGCCAAGGCCCTCGCCGAGTTCAAGGCGGGCAAGGACAGCGCGATCAATGCCTTCAAGGGCCCGGTCATGAAGGCCGCCAAAGGCAAGGCCGACCCGAAGCTGGTGGACGCCACGCTGCGCCGGCTGCTCGCCGCGTCGTAGCGCAGGATTCCTGGCGCCGGGATCCTGTCGGGGCAGTTGCGTCGCGACTGGCTTCGCCTAGCGTGCGGGCCATGAACCACTCGAACCGGAAAGGGAATGGGGTTTCGCGGCGGGATGCGCTCAAGACGCTGGGCGCTGGCGCTGCTTTTCTCGGGCTAGGGATGATCTCCACGCAGGCCATGGCCGTCGAGGCGCCGGCCACGACGACGGCGGCAGCCGGATCGGGCCAGCCCTTCGCGCTGCCCAAGCTCGCGTATGCGTTCGACGCGCTCGAGCCGCACATCGATGCCCGCACGATGGAAATCCACTACACCAAGCACCACCAGGCCTACATCACGAACGCCAACAAGGCCCTGGCGGATCACGCCGATCTCCAGAAATTGTCCGCCGAGGAAATCCTGCGCGATCTCGGCAAGATGCCCGAGAAGATCCGCACGACCCTGCGCAACAATGTCGGCGGTCACGCCAACCACACGCTCTTCTGGCAGGTGATCGGACCCAACGCGGGCGGCAAGCCGACCGGCCCGCTGGCGAACGCCATCGCCAAGACGTTCGGCTCCCACGAGGAGTTCACCAAGAAGTTCACGGACGCCGCCATGAAGCGCTTCGGCAGCGGCTGGGCGTGGCTCAGCGTGAAGGGTGGGGAACTGGCCGTCACCTCCACGCCCAACCAGGATTCGCCGCTCACCGACGGTGCGACGCCGCTGCTCGGCCTCGATGTCTGGGAGCACGCGTATTACCTGCACTACCAGAACCGCCGCGCCGACTACGTCGCCGCCTTCTGGAACGTCGTCAACTGGCGCCAGGTTGAGGCTTCGCACGCCGCCGCGTTGGCGGCTTCCTGAGAGTTGAAGGTTGAGCGTTGAAAGTTGAGCGTTCCCCGGCCGGCGGCTGATCCCGCTCCGGAAAATAAAAAACCGCGGTGAGTTCACCGCGGTTTTCCGTTTTGTAACGAAAAGCTGTTACGCTTACGTGGCGGACCGCTCCTGCGGAACGGCCGGCGAGACGTTCGCCGCGCGCGTGGCCTGGGCCTGCGGCGAGCGGCCGAAGAACTGCAGCATGTGCGAGACGTCGGAGTAGCCGCGCGTCTTGAGCAACTCCTCGATCTGCTGCGCACAGCGGCGAATCTCGGCGGTCAGCTCGGCGTCGATCTCCTCAACCTGATTCGTTTCCTTGCACACGAAGTGATAGCTCTTCGCGGCGCCGATGCTCAGCGCGTACAGGCTCGTGCCGTTATGGTAGAACGACCGGCGAACCAAACCGATCTCCTCAAATGCAGCTAGACAGCGATAAACCGTGACGAGGTCACACGACTTGGCGTCGAGATCGCCATGAATTTGCTCAATGCTTGAAGGCTGCCCGCGCTTGATCAGCGCGGAGAGGATGGCGATGCGGGGCTGCGTGATCCGCAGGCCCGAGCTTTTCAGATGCGTGCACGCCAACGCCATCGGCGATTGAGCCGCCAAGGCGGGAGCCGCGCCGACCAGAGGGTGGTTTGTCTGTGTGGAAGCGATCATTTGCCGTAACCTTGGTGCGACGCGCTTTGGCTGGCGAGGTGCGATACCCTATCCTTTGGTTCAGGTCCGGCACAAGACCAAACCGGCGCGGGTTGCAGGTTGCGCGACTCCGGCCGGTGTGCTAACTCCCTCTCCCACAAACGATGCAAGACCCGGACTTCGCCGAGATTGTCGGACTGATCTGCAAGGAGGATTCCCGCTTTGACCGCAAGGCGTACGACTTCATCCGTCTCGGCCTCGACCACGCCGTGAAGGAGCTGAAAAAGAAGGACGCCACCCGGGCGGGCAAGTCGCGGCATGTCTCTGGGCAGGAACTGCTTGAGGGTCTTCGCGTTTACGCCTTGGAGCAATACGGTCCCTTGGCGAAGACGGTCCTGAACTCTTGGGGCGTCACCCGCTGCTCCCACTTTGGCGACATCGTTTTCAATCTGATTGAGTACAATGTCTTCAGCAAAACGGAGAGTGATCGGCGCGAGGACTTCATCGACCTGTACTCGTTCGACGATGCCTTCGTGAAGCCGTTCCTGCCGTCCAAGTCCCGCAAGGGCCCGTCCGGTGCTGAGACGCTCACGTCGGGTTAACCCGCGTCGCATGGCCTCCATCCCTTCCGCTGCCGCGGATCTTCGTCTGCTCGATCCGTTCTGGCGCGAGGCGGTCGACCGCACGGTCCTTCCCAACGGTGTCACGGTCATCCTCAAGCCGGACCGGTCCGCCGCCCTCGCTTCGGTCCAGGTTTGGGTCAAGACCGGCAGCATCCACGAGGGCGCCCATCTCGGTGCCGGCCTGTCGCATTACCTGGAGCACATGCTCTTCAAGGGCACGCCGCGCCGTGCCGGACGCGAAATCTCCGCGACGGTGCAGGCCCATGGCGGCTACATCAACGCCTACACCACCTTCGACCGCACGGTCTACTACATCGACCTGCCCAGCGAGCACACCGCCGTCGCCATCGACGTGCTGGCGGACGCCGTCCTGAACTCGACGCTCCCGGCCGACGAGGTCGCCAAGGAAAAGGACGTCATCCTGCGTGAGATCGCGATGACCAAGGACGATCCGGAGAACCGGCTCTGGGACACGCTTTTCTCCACCGCTTTCCGCGAGCACCCGTACCGCCAGCCGATCATCGGTCATCGCGAGGTGTTTTCCGCGAACTCGCGCGACGATCTCGTCGGCTATTACCGCAGCCGCTACGTGCCGAACAATCTCGTCGTGGTGATCGTCGGCGACATCGACCTCGCCGCCACGCGCCAGGCCGTCGAGCAGCATTTCGGCGCCGCGGCCCGTGCCCGCTTGGCGCCGGTCCTGGTTCCCACCGAGCCGCTGCAGCTGGCCCCGCGCTCCGAGCATCGGTTCGAGGACGTCGAGATCACCCGCGCCGCGCTGGCCTGGCCCATCCCGGGACTCACCCACGACGATGCGCCGGCGCTCGATCTCCTGGCTATGGTGCTGGGCTCGGGCGACAGCTCGGTGTTGTGGCACGAGATCCGCGAGCGTCGGGGGCTGGTCCACACGATCGACGCCACGAGCTGGAATCCCGGCACGGGCGGACTGTTCTGCGTGTTCTTCACCGCCGATCCGGACCGGCGCGTCGCTGCGACCGATGCGATCAACGCCACGCTGGCCCGCTGCGCCACCCGCGGCTTCACGCCGGCGCAGCTGCGCAAGGCGATCCGCCAGCTCGTCGTCAGCGAGATCAATGTCCGCAAGACCATGAGCGGCCAGGCCTCGCGCCTCGGCGCCGCCGAGGTGGTGGTCGGTGACCTCGACTACAGCCGCTCGTACTTCGAGCGACTCCGGACGGTCACCCCGGCCGAGCTGAAGCGCGTTGCCCGGACCTATCTCGTGCCGTCACGGCTTACCGGGGTCTCGCTCAATCCGACCGCCGCGCGCGCCGCTGCCGAGGCCGCGTCGGCCGTCGCCGCGCCGGTGCCCGACTTCGAGGAGTTCACGCTGACCAACGGCGCCCGGCTCCTGCTGCAGCCCAACCGTCAATTGCCCAATCTCCACCTGCGTTTCGTCATGCAGGGCGGCCCGCTGTTCGAGGCGCCCGGCCGTCGCGGCGCCACCGCGCTGCTGGCGACGCTGCTGACAAAGGATACGCGCCGGCGCACATCGGCCCAGGTCGCGCAGTTCATCGAGGAGGTCGGCGGCTCGTTCTATCCGTTCTCGGGCAACAATTCCCTCGGCGTGGCCGTCGAGGTGCTGCCGCCCGACCTGGCCCGGGCGCTGTCGGTGCTGGAGGACGCGGTCTGCGCGCCGGCGTTTCGCGCGGCTACGTTCCGGCAGGAGCGCGACACCCAGGTCGCGTCGCTCCAGCAGGACGCCGACGACGTGGTCACGTTGGCCCGGAAGCGGCTGCGCGAGCGGTTCTTTGGCTCCCATCCGCTGGCCTACGATGCGCAGGGGCACGAGGCAGCGGTCCGCGACCTCACGACCGACGACCTCGTGGAACTGCACCGGAAGCTGTGCGTCGGCCCGAATGTCGCGCTGGCCGTGGCGGGCGATTTTGATCCGCGGAAACTGCGGCCGAAGCTCACCGCGCTGCTCGCGAAGATTCCCCGCGGGCCGGCGCCGGCGCATGCCGCCGTGTTCTCCGGACCGGCGGAGGTCGGCGACTTCGTTGAGCCGCAGCCGCGCGAGCAGGCGGTGGTGGGACAGGCTTTCCCGGGCACGCGCGTGAACGCCGCCGACTTCTTTGTCGGCGAGGTCGCCGACGAGCTGTTCAGCGGCATGGCGTCGCGGCTGTTCGAGCGGGTTCGTGAGGAGAAGGGCCTGGCCTATTTTGTCCGCTCGGGCCGCGTGGTGGGACTCGACGCGGGCATGTTCTATTTCTTCGCCGGCACCCAGCCCGGTCGCGAGGCCGAGGTGCTCGCCGAGATCGACGCCGAGATCGCCCGCGTTCAGGGCGGTGGCGTCGAGCCGGCCGAGCTCGCCCGTTGCCAGGCCCGGCTCAAGGCCGCGCGCCGCCAGGGCATGCAGACCAACGGCTCCCGCGCCATGCAGGCCGCGCTGAATGTCCTGCAGGGCCTGCCGGTGAACGACTGGAAGCACTACGACGCGCGCATCGACGCCGTCACCATCGCCGACCTCGCCCGGTTCGCGCAGGAGCACTTCCGCCGCGAGGCCCGCACCCAGCTGGTGGTCCGGCCCTAGCGGCAAGTCTCGCGCGGCGACGGTCCATGGCTTGAATCTTCCCATGTCCCCGCGGCCGCCCCTGTCCGAGCTGTTTCCCCCCGGGCCGTTCCGTTTTCACCTGACGCTGAAGCGGGGCGATGCGCGCGAGTTCTTCGGCCCGCAGGATCCGACCGGCCGCCTGCTCGCCGAGCGCGCAAAATGGATCGATGCCAACCCGACGCGCTACGCCGACCTCCAGCCCGAGGGTGAACCGTTGCTCGCGGAACTCGGCGAGCTCGCGGCGCGGGAGTGGGGGATCGCCGGCGTGACCTCCGTCCGGGAACTCGGCCGGCGCCTCGAACCCGACATGCTCCTGCTGGCACCCGACACGGCCGGCGCCTACCGGCTGCGCGGGGGCGCGCTCTGTTTTCCGACCGGCTGGGCGCTCGAGGAGAAAATGGGGCAGACGCTTGACGACATCCACGGCGTCGTACCGGGACTCAACCCCGCGCTGGCGGCCCCGATCAACCAGTTCCTCTCGCGGCTGAAGCCCGGCGCGGTGTTCTTCCGCGACAACTGGGGCATCGTCACGACGGACGAGCTCAACCTGCACACCTCGCGTCGCGCGCCGGCGCCCGCGCTGCCCGCGCAACTCGATCGGCTCTGGCTGCGGCTGGAGTACCAGGCGCTGCTCTCGTTGCCGCGGACCCGGGGCGTGCTCTTCGGCATCCGGCTCGGCCTGCACCGGCTGGACGACGTGGCGCGCGACCCGGAAGCCGCGGCCGGTTTGCGCAACGCGCTGGCGACGATGCCGCCGGAAATGGCCGCGTACAAGCGACTCGATGGCATTAGGTCAAAATTGATCGAATGTGTCTGACTTGGGTCTGGATTCCGGGGGTTCGGCTGGCAGCTTCCGCGCCGCATGAAATCCCCAACGGTTAGAAACCTGATGGTCACTGGCCTGGTGGCGCTCGCGGGCGCCATGGCCGTTCCGACGTTGCGCGCGGCCGATCCCAAGGAGGACGCCGCCGAGCGCCGGGCGCGCCGCGAGGCCGAGATGCTGAAGAAGTACGACGCCAACCACGACGGCAAGCTCGAGCC
>CAYYGV010000185.1:0-6468 GCA_964471615.1 uncultured Opitutaceae bacterium | reverse complement strand
GACCCAAGCCGGTCGCCCCGAACAAGGAGAAGGGCTGGGACTTCTGGACGATCGAAGTCGAGAATCTCTCCACCGACCTCAAGGAGGAGCGGGCCCGCCTGCGCAAGCAGGCCGACCTGCAGGAGCAGCGCGCCGCGCGGCTCGCCGCCGAGGAGAAGGAACTCGCGAAGGTCCGCGCCGATATCGAGGTTCTCCGCAAGAGCATCGGCGACAAGGTCGTCGAGATCACTGCCGACGAGTCAAAGAACCTGCGCTCGCTGGCGCAGACGTACGCCAATCTCTCGCCGCGGGCCGCCGTCGCGATCATCCGCGAGCTGGATGACGTCACCGCCACCAAGATCCTTTCGCTGATGAAGCCCGACGTGGTCGGCCCGATCTTCGAGGAGATGAGCCGCACGATGGCTCCCGACGGGCCGCTCGCCCGCCGCGCCGCGATCCTGTCTGAGAAACTTCGCCTGATGAAGGCCAACAAGCCGGCCAGCTCTAGCTGAGCCGGCCGGAATCGCACCCAGGGACGGGCGCGCCGCGCAACCAAGGAGGGTCACGCCATGCATGCAACTAGCTCCCGCCAATCTTCCTATCGATCCCTCCCGTTCTGTCGCGCCCGCCGCCGTCCTGGCCGCGGCCGGCCTCCCCATGCCCGGCGTTTCCCTGCCGCCGGACGTAGCTAGCCCGACTGACCTGTTTTCCGCCCTGCTGGGCGAATCGTGCGCCGCCACGCCGGCGGAGGCGGGTCCGTCGGTCCCGGCGACGGTTGCCGTCCCGGAGGTCTCGCCCGCTTCTGCGAAGCCCAGGAAATCCACCGAGATCGCTCCGTCCAGCGACCAACTCGCCGCTGCTGCCTGGGCCGGCTGGATGCCGTCCCCTCTCCCGGTCGCGTCCACGCCCGCATCCGGCCTGCCCGCCGAAGGTGAGGCTCAGGCGGACGACTCCGACGAGCCCGAGGCGGGTTCGGATTCCGCTTTTCCGCGTCGCATGCCAGCCGGCTCCGGCGAGGCGCCCGCTCGATCGGTCGCCCCGAGCCTGCCGATGACCTCGCAGATCTTCTCCGCCAAGTTCGCCATGGCCATGCCGGTGGCGGAAGACCCGGGCGTCGGGCCGGTATCCGCTCCCATCGCGGCGCCGGCCGCAACTGCGCCTGCCACCGTGCCGCCCGCGCCGGAGTGGGGGATTCCTTCCCCGGCAAAAGGTGCCGCCCAAGCCAGCCGGGCCGTGGCCTCCCCGGTGGCACTGCCCGCCGAGGCCGTTTCCCGCGCCGAGGCGCCTGTTCCGCCGAGCCCGGCGCCGTTGAATCTCCCGACGGCGAATCCGGTGACCCTGCCGCTGGATCGGGTCGCGACTCGCGTGGCTGCGCCCCAGGTTTTGCCGGCCCCGGCCTCGGTGCCGGAGGCTGCCGTCACCCTCCTGGTGCCCGTTTCCTCGTCGGTCGAGACTCCGATCGGGGCCGAAATCGTCGACGCCCAGCCGCGCCCGGCGCTTTCGACCGACCGCGCCGCTCCGGTGCGGTCCAACCGCCGGATCGACCGTGAAAACCCTGCCGGATTAACCCCGGAAAAAATTGCCGCTTTCACGCGTCCAGACTCGCCGCGCGCCGTCGCTGCGATTGAGCCCACGGAGAAAAAAATTCTAAGTGTTGATGAAGCAGAGGTTACAAAGCACACCGAGCCGCTTGGCATCGGCGCTGCTAAATCGGCCCCTGCCATGTCGAATTCCTCTTCCAGCCACCCTGCGACGGTCACCGCGACCGTCAGCCCGTTTGCAGGTCGTGCGTCGGAAGTGGTCTCGAGTGGTCCCTCCGAGTCGCAGGCCGCGAGCCATGCCCAGCGGGCGGTGGCCACGGTGCTCGCCACGGCGGAGCGCCTCAGCTCGAGCGGGCAGTCGTCGGTTCACCTGAAGTTCGCCGTTGGTGACGCCGACCTTTCGGTCAAGATCGAGCTGCGTGCCGGCGAGGTTCACACGGTTTTCCGCACCGACTCGAGCGACCTGCGCTCGGCCCTGACGGCGGCGTGGCAGTCGGTCGACACCGACACGGCCCGCGGCGTCCGCCTGGCTGATCCGGTGATTGCGCCAGCCACGACCTCCTCGGGCAGCGATGCCCAGCTCAGCCAGGACGCGAGCGGCCAGTCCGGTTCCCGTCGCGAGACGGCCGCGGCCCAGTCGCCGATCCAGTGGCGCAACGACTCCGTCGAGTCCGCGTCCGCCCCGACAGTGACCGATTCCCGTCCGGCGCTTCGTCCCGACCTCAACCTCTACGCCTTCGCCTGAAAACCATGTCCTCGATCTCATCCGTCTCGTCGACCACCTCCACCCCGGCCGCCAACACCCAGTCGACGACCGTCCTCTCCGGCAAGCAGACCCTCGGGCAGAATGACTTTCTGCAGCTGCTCTCCACCCAGTTTCAGAATCAAGACCCCATGAAGCCTATGGAAGACACCGCGTTCATCGCGCAGATGGCCCAGTTCTCCGCGCTCGAGCAGTCCCAGACCCTGACCCAGCAGATGACCCAGCTCCGTGCGAACCAGGACCTGGCGACGGCAACGAGCTACATCGGCCGCCAATTGACGGTCGACCTTGGCGACGGCACGACGGCGACCGGCATGGTGTCGGGCGTCGACGCCTCCGGCTCGACCCCGCAGGTGATCATCAACGACCACGCTTATCCGCTTTCGTCCGTGCTCCGCGTGGAGCTCGGGTCTCCCGCCAGCACCGCCCCGACCGCCACCGCGGCCTAAACCTCCAACCAGCATACCACCATGTCACTCATCGGCACTATGGGCAGCGGCGTCAGCGCGCTGCGGACCTTCATGAAGGGTCTCGAAGTCATCGGCAACAACATCGCCAACGTGAACACGACGGCGTACAAGGGCTCGACCGCCTCCTACGCGGACAGCTTCAGCAACATCCTGCAGCGCTCGGCGCCTTCCTCCGCCAGCAGCGGCAACACCGCGTTCCTCGGCGTCGGCACCGGCGTCCAGCTCGCGGGCATCACGGCGAATTTCACGCAGGGCTCCCTTGAGAGCACCGGCAAGTCGACCGACCTCGGCATCTCCGGCAACGGCTTCTTCATGGTGAAGAGCCCGACCGACGGCCAGACCTACGCCACGCGCGCCGGCAATTTCCGCTGGGACGACCAGGGCTACCTCGTCAACGCCCAGGGCTACCGCGTGCAGGGCAGCGCGGGCGACATCGTGCAGGGCACGCCGCCGGCGGGCACCGAGCTCCAGTCGATCACGATCGACCGCTCCGGCAACGTCGTCGAGTTCTACTCGGACGGCACCTCCGCCACGAACAACCAGCTGCTGCTCCAGAATTTCCGCGACGTCAGCGCGCTCACCAAGGAGGGCAACAACCTCTACACCGGCTTCGCCGCCGCGGGCCCGCTGAGCGGTTCGCTCGCGACCGCCACCAACACGCCCGGCACGAACGGCCTCGGCGTGATCCAGTCCGGCACGCTCGAGCTTTCGAACGTCGACCTGACCGACCAGTTCTCCGCGCTGATCACCACGCAGCGCAGCTTCCAGGCCGGCTCCCGCCTCATCACGGTGTCCGACACCGTCCTCGAGGACATCGTCAACCTGAAGCAGCGGTAATTCCCCGCCATGGCTGCCAAGTCCGAAGCTCCCGCGGCCGCCGCCGCTGCCGCCGCCGCGCCCGCGCCGGCGACCCCGAGCGCCGCGCCGGTGGCCGCCGCCCCCGCCGCGGGCGGCGGGTTCAAGGCGTGGCTGCCCGTCGTCGCCGCCCTCGTGCTGGCCCCCGCGGCCACCTGGGCGACCGTCGAGTTCCTGCTCGTCCCGCGCCTCCAGAAGAAGCTCACCGCTGCCGCCACCGCCGAGCCCGCCGCCGCCCCCGCGGCCGCCGAGAGTCATGGCAAGGAGGGCAAGGAGGGCGGCAAGGAGGAAGGCTCCCCCAACTACGAGTTCCAGAATGTCGTCGTGAATCTCGCCGGCACCATGGGCACGCGGTACCTCAAGACCAGTTTCATCGTCACCGGCTCCGACAGCGGCATTAAGGCCGCCTTCGACTCGAACAAGGCGCGGCTGACCGACGTCACGCTCAACGTGCTGTCGTCGCTCACGCTCGCCGACCTCGAGGAGCCCGGCGCCAAGAACGTCATCCGCGAGAAGCTGGTCACCGCCTACAACCAGGCCCTGGGGCACAAGGTCGCCGAACAGGTCTACTTCTCGGATTTCGTGATCCAGTAAGACCCGCCGCCCGATGGCCGACCAACCCACGCCTCCCGCCTCGGACTTTCTCGACCAATCCGAGATCGACAAGCTGCTCGCGCAGACGGCGGAAGCCGCCGCGCCCAAGCAGCAGCTGCTGCGCGCGGACGGTGGCAAGGGCGAGCCGACAGCCCGGGTTGAACCCTACGATTTCCGCAACCCGGCCTTCCTCTCGGAGGTCGAGCTGCGCCGGCTGCGCCTCCTGCACGAGGACTTCATCCGCTACCTCTCCGCCCGCCTCTCGCTCTTCCTCCGCATGGAGTTCGGCCTGAAGATGGCGAAGCTGACCACGGTCACCTACACGAAGTTCACCGAGTCGCTGCCGAACCCGACCCACCTCAGCCTGTTCAAGGTCGAGCCGCTCGTCGGCGTCGGCATCCTGGATCTCAATCCCCGGCTGGCCCTGACGATTGCCGACCGCCTCCTCGGCGGCCGCGGGCACTCCGTCAAGGCCGAGCGGTATCTCACCGAGATCGAGGTCGCCCTCATCGAGGACGTCGTCCTGATCCTCCTCGAGGAGTGGTGCGGCCAGTGGAAGCTCGAGCAGGAGCTCCGCCCCGTGGTCATCGGCCACGAGAACAACGGCCGCTTCCTGCAGACCTCGCCCAAGGACGCGATCGTCCTGGCCCTCGCGCTCGAGGCCAGCTTCGGCGACTGCTCCGAGCAGATCCAGATCGGCGTGCCGTACTACATGATCGAGCCGGTGGTGAAGAAGATGCAGAACCGCCGGCAGAAGGACGCCGCGGTCGCCACCACCGAGCGCCGCGCCACGTGGCAGCCCGCCTACGGGCGCATCTCGATGCCCGTCCGCGCCGAGTGGGCCGACCTCGAGCTCATCGTCCGCGAGCTCACCAGCCTCCGCGTGGGCGATGTCATCGAGATGCCCGCCTCCCTTTTTCACGAAACCCGCGTCCTGCTGAATGGCACGCCGAAGTTCATCGGCAGCGTCGGTCACGAAGGTGACCGCGTCGCCATCCAGCTCACCCGCAAGCTCCCCCCGGAGGAAAACCATCATGCCAAACCCGACGGAAGAAAAAGCCCTTGATATCGTCCTCGACGTCAAGGTGAAGGTCACCGTGCAGCTGGGCTCCGTCCAGCTGCCGATGCGCGACGTGCTCGAGCTCACGGCCGGCTCGGTCGTGCAGCTGCAGCAGCACGCCAGCGACCCGGTCGGCCTGTTCGTCAATGACAAGCTCGTCGCCTACGGCGAGGTCGTAGTCGTCGAGGACAACTTCGGCATCAAGATCACCGAGCTCGTCGGCAGCACTCAGGCATGATCCGCCTGCTCCAGGTCGCCGCCCTGGTCCTCGCGCTCCTCGCCGTCCCGGCGCGGGCCGCGGGTGACTCCCGGGTCATCTATCCGTCCGGCACGCCTGGCGCGCAGGCGGTCACGCGCAGTCCCGACTTTGGCCAGGGTCTCGTCACTGTTGTCGGCGTGCTCGCTCTCGGCGGCGCCGGCGCCTGGCTCCTCTGGCGCGGCCGCCGGCTGCCCTTCGCGGCCCGCGACGTGCGCAAGCTCGCGGTCGAGGAAACCCGTTCCCTCGGTTCGCGCCAGTACCTCGTCGTCGCGTCGTACGAGGGCAAGAAGCTGCTGCTGGGCGTCTGCCCGGGGCGCATCGACCTGCTGACGACCCTCGAGTCGCGCGGCGCCGGGGAGAAGGCGCCATGAGCCGTCTCCGCCGCTCGCTCTGCGGCTTCGTTTTCCTGCTCGGCCTGCTCGTTGCCGGCCCTGTCGCCGCGCCCGCCCAGACCGCTGCCCCCGCTCCGGCGTCGGCGTCGACCGCCGCCAAGCCGGGCGAGCCGTTCCGCCTGAACATCGGCCTCGAGGGCAATGGCCAGGCCGGCGGCCAGGTCAGCGTCGCGGTGCAGATCGTCATCGTCATGACGCTCCTGTCCGTCGCGCCGTCGATCGTGCTCCTGATGACGAGCTTCACGCGCATCGTGATCGTCCTCGGCTTCGTGCGCACCGCGCTCGGCACGCCCAGCGCACCGTCGAACCAGATCATTGTCGGCCTTTCTCTGTTCCTCACGTTCTTCCTGATGGGCCCGGTGTTCGACCGCGTGCAGAAGGAGGCGCTGAACCCGTACCTCGACGGCAAGATCACCTCCATCCAGGCGATCGACCAGGCGTCGGTGCCGCTGAAGGAGTTCATGCTGAAGCAGACTCGGACGCGGGACCTGGAGTACTTCCTCGAGCTCGGCGGCTACGGCCCGACCGCGGTCAAGGAGCTGCCGATGCGCGTCG
>CAYYGV010000184.1:0-6517 GCA_964471615.1 uncultured Opitutaceae bacterium | reverse complement strand
AGCCCGAGCGCCACCGCCATCTCGCAGATGCTCGGGGACTCGAGCGTGATCCACATCCCGTAGACGGGCTGGCGGGCCTGGAGGCGGGCACGCAGGCGCTGGAGGGCGGGGACCTTCATGGGACGGGGATGCTGCGAAACTACGGGGCCGCACCGGCGGTACGAGTGAATTTCGGTGAAAATTACCGCGCGCCGCGATTGCCCTCGGGGCCCGGTCGTGTCAGTCAGGAATGTCGACGCCGGTAAACCCTGCCGGCGCCCGTCCCACCCCATGAAGTCGCGCCCCTTCGGAACGATGCCCAGCGGCGAGCCCGTCACCGCCTGGACCCTGTCGAACAAGACGGGCGCCTCGGTCGAGATCCTCACGCTGGGCGGCATCGTGCGCACGCTGTCGGTCCCGGACCGCCACGGCCGCCTCGCGGACGTCGTGCTCGGCTTCGACACCCTCGCGGCCTACGTGGCCCGCCATCCCTACTTCGGCGCGATCATCGGCCGCATCGCCGGGCGCGTGACCAACGGCAGCCTCCTCGTCGAGGGCCGCACCTACCCGCTCGCGCGCAACAACGGCCCGAACCACCTCCACGGCGGCCTCGTCGGGCTCGACCGGCGCGTGTGGCAGGCCGAGCCCGTGGCGCGGCCCGACGGCGCCGCGTCGCTCCGGCTGACCTACCACAGTCCCGACGGCGAGGAGGGCTACCCCGGCACCGTGGACCTGGCCGTCACCTACACCTGGACCGCCGACCACGTGCTGGTCGTCGAGAGCGAGGCCACCGCGGACCGCCCGACGCCGATCAGCCTCGCGCACCACGGCTACTTCAACCTCGCGGGCGAGGGCTCCGGCTCGGTCGCGGACCACGAGGTCCAGATCCTCGCCGACACCGTCATCCCCACCGACGAGCACTTCACGCTGCTGGGCCGGCGCCAGCCGGTCGCGGGCCAGCCGGGCGACTTCCGGGTGCCGCGCCGTCTCGGCGACGCGCTGCCGAGCCTCTACCAGGCGCACGGCGACACCTACGAGCTGGGCGCGCCGGGCGGGCGGGTTGTCGCCCGGGTCACCGAGCCGCGGTCCGGGCGGCAAATGACGGTGACGACGGATGAGGCCTGGCTGCAGTTCTACACCGGCGTGGCGCTCGACGGCACGCTGGTCGGCAAGTCGGGCCGCGTGTACGGCCCGCACGCCGGCCTGTGCGTCGAGTGCCAGGGCTATCCCGACGCGACGAACCGGCCGGGCTTCGGCGACATCCTCGTGCGGCCCGGGACGCCGCAGCGCCGCCGGACGGCCTACGCCTTCACGCTCCTTTGAACCACCCCATGAGCACCGAGACGGCCCCCCGGCCGACCGCCCTCCAAGACTACAGCCTGACCGGAAAAACCACCGCCGCCGCCATCGAGCAGGGCCTGGCCGAGGCCGAATGGTACCAGTGCCCGGTGCCGCGCGCCACGATGCGCCGGCTCCTCGAGCGCCGCAACGGTCCGGCGATCCGGGACACCCTCCTCTGGTTCGCGCTGATCGCCGCCAGCGGCTACCTCGGCTACCGCCTGTGGGGCACCTGGTGGGCGGTGATCCCGTTCTTCATCTACGGCACGCTGTACGCCTCGACCTCGGACTCGCGCTGGCACGAGACGGAGCACGGCACGGCCTTCCGCACGGACTGGATGAACAACACGCTGTACGAGATCGCGTCGTTCATGGTGATGCGCGAGTCGACCCTCTGGCGCTGGAGCCACACGCGGCACCACAGCGACACCATCATCGTGGGCCGCGACCCCGAGATCTTCGTCCCGCGCCCGGCCAACCTGCGCAAGCTCGCCGCGAGCGTGTTCAACCTGCCGGTCTATCCGGCCTACTTCCGGCAGATCCTGACCCACGCTTTCGGACGGATGTCGCCGGCCGAGCGGACCTACATCCCCGAGAGCGAATTCCCGAAGATCTATTTCCGCGCCCGGATCTACGTCGCGATCTACGCCGGCGTCATCGCCCTCGCGATCTACACGCGGAGCATCCTGCCGCTGATGTACGTCGGCCTGACGAACCTCTACGGCTCGTGGCTGATGGTGATGTACGGCCTGACCCAGCACGCGGGCCTCGCGGAGAACGTCCTGGACCACCGGCTCAACTGCCGGACGGTCTACATGAACCCGGTGCACCGGTACCTCTACTGGAACATGAACTACCACGTGGAGCACCACATGTTCCCGCTGGTGCCCTACCACGCGCTGCCCCAGCTGCACGCCGCGGTGAAGGCGGACACCCCGGAGCCCTATCCCAGCATCCTCGCCGCCTACCGGGAGATCATCCCGGCGGTGATCCGGCAGGCGAAGGACCCGGGCTACTACGTGAAGCGCCGCCTGCCGGCCCCGCAGACACGGCCGATCAACCCGATCCTGAGCGCCGGCGACGCGCGGCCCGACCCGGACGGCTGGATCGAGGTCTGCGCCGCGCTCGATCTCGGCCGCGAGGACGTCATCCGCTTCGACCACGGGCGGAAGACCTACGCGCTCTGCCGCGACACCGACGGCCGTCTGTACGCGACGGACGGCATCTGCACCCACGGCAACACGCACCTGGGCGACGGCCTCGTGAAGCACGGCCTGCTCGAGTGCCCGAAGCACAACGGCCGCTTCCGCCTGTCCGACGGCGCCCCGGCGCGCTCCCCCATCTGCCGCGGCCTCGCCACTTATCCCCTCGAGGACCGGCGCGGCCGGCTCTTCCTCAACGTCGCCCGCGCCGCCGGCACCGGCTCGCGCGCGCCGCAGACCCACCGCTTCCGCGTCGTCTCGAACCGCAGCGTCGCCACCTTCATCAAGGAGCTCTGCCTCGAGCCGCTCGACGGTGACTTTACCTTCACGCCCGGCGACTACCTGCAGCTCGACATCCCGGCCTACGGCGAGATCCGGTTCCGCGACCTCGACATCCCCGCGCCGTTCGCGGCCGTGTGGGAGGCGTGGCACCTGTTCGACCTGGTGGCGCGCAATCCCGCCGCAGGCCGGCGCAACAACTACTCGTTCGCCAACGATCCCGCCACCGAGCGCGTGCTGCGGTTCAACGTCCGCATCGCGATGCCGCCGCCCGGACAGGACTGCCCGCCGGGCGTGGGCTCGGCCTACGTCTTCAGCCTGAAGCCGGGCGACGTCGTCACGGCCGTTGGGCCCGCAGGCGACTTCCACCTCAAGCCGACGCAGCGCGAGGCCGTGTACATCGGCGGCGGCGCGGGCATGGCGCCGCTGCGCTCGCACCTGGCGCACCTGTTCGAGAGCCAGCGGACCCAGCGCCGAGTGAGCTACTGGTACGGCGCGCGGTCGCGGCAGGAGCTGTTCTACGACGACTATTTCGCGACGCTCGCGGCGGCGCACCCGAACTTCACGTTCCACGTCGCGCTGTCGGCGCCGCTGCCCGAGGACCAGTGGACCGGCCCGACCGGGCTGATCCACGAGGTGGTGCTGGCGCAGTACCTGCGCGACCACCCGCAGCCCGCGGCGGTCGAGTACTACCTCTGCGGCCCGCCACAGATGATCAAGGCCTGCACCCGCATGGTGGCCAGCCTCGGCGTCCCGCCCGCCCAGATCGCCTACGACGAGTTCTGAGTAGCCGCGCGCCGAAGGCGTCGGTCACTCGGGGGCGACGTAGTGCTGGGTTCCGCCGTACTGCTCGAACCGGCGGTACACCATGAGCGTCGCGACGAGCGCGAGGAGGGCGAGGCCGGCGGCCCAGAGGTACATGTAGCGGTACTCGTGGTGCAGGAGGTCGAGCGACCAGCCGACGATCGGGCCGATCACCATCTGCCCCAGGGCCCCGGCCATCGCCTTGGCGCTGTCGAGGCTCGCGAACCGCGAGCGGGCCAGCAGCGCCGCGGGCAGCGCCGACGAGGCCGTGTAATAGAAGCCCCACAGCGAGCCGCACACCACCATCGCCACGCCGTACGAGACCGCGTCGCGCACGAGGACGAAGGCGAGGATGTTGCTCGCGAGGATCAGGATCACCGCGAGCAGGGTCACGCGCAGCGGATGGAAGCGGTCGGCCAGCCAGCCGATCGGGTAGGCCTGCGCGAGCGAGAGCACGAACTGGATGGCCGACAGCTTCCCGTACGTGGCCATGCTCAGGTCGAGCGAGCGCGCGAAGTAGAGCGTGAAGAGATTGGCCGGCACGCCGGCCATCATCGTGAGCGCGAACGAGGCGAAGAACCACCGGTAGTACGGCTCGGAAAAGCAGTCCCGCGCGTAGGTCCGGATGCCACCCACGAACTGCCGCCCGCGGACCAGCAGGCCCGTCCCGGGCGCCACCGCCGGCGCGGGCGGCGGAGGATACTCGCCCTCCTTCACCTTGAAGCACATCGCGGTGAAGCTCACGCCGTAGATCGCGGCGATGACGAGGAAGACGATTGTGTAGTGCTGCTCGACGTGCCCGAGGACGAAATAGCTGAAGAGGATGCCCGCCAGCAGCGACACGAAGCGGAACAGGCCGAAGAACCGGCCGATGACCGGCGCCGGCACCACGTCGGTGATGAGGCTGATGAGGACCTGGTTGCAGACGAGTGCGCTCAGCTCGAACAGCGCCCAGAACAGCGCGAGCGTCGCCACCACGCACGTCCCCTCGCCCGGCGATGAGGCGCCCAGCGCCGCGTGCGCCCAGCGGCCCAGCGCCGGTCCGTACGCGAGGCCGACCATTGAGACCACCGCCACCGGCGTGGGCACGAGCAGGAACGGGATGCGCCGCCCCCACTTGCCGCGGTGCCGGTCGCTGCGGTACGCGACCACCGGGCCGACGAGCAGGATGATCAGCTGCGGCAGCGTCGCGAGCAGGAAGCCCGTGAGCATGTCCGAGACGTGGAACTGCCGCAGGAGCACCTGCAGCGTCACCGGCACCGAGCGCTCCTTCAGGTTGAACCCGAAGTCGCCGCCGAGCAGCCAGAAGAAGAGACCGACGAGCCCGCCGGTGGTGTAGGTCAGGGTCCCGGCCTGCCAGCGGCGGGCGGGACGGGACGGGACGGGTGAGGGTTCAGCGGGGGGCGTAATGGCGCGGGGGTGGTTGCCCGCGACGCTCAACGCCCGGCCGCGCCCGGGCAACGCTCAAGTGCGGATCATCGCGTCCACTGGATCGCGACGTAGGTCAGCAGCGTGGCGCGGGCGTCGAAGTGGTTGTGCAGCTCGCGGCCGACGGCGGTGAGGAGATTGAGATTCTCGGTGAGCTTGAACCGGAAGCCGGCGTTGACCGCGAGCGTCGTGCGCGAGAAGCCGCGGCCCGCCTCGCCGTGCAGCTCGACGCCGGCCTCGATCCGCTCGCCGAGCGGGTGGCCGACGACGACGCCGTACAGCCAGCCCGACTCGGACTTGCTGGGACAGATCACGCCGATCTCGGCGTTGAAGCACCAGCCGCCCACCTCGCGCTGGAGCTCGAGGGGCAGCACGAACGTGTTCTCGTCGTCCGCCAGGCCGCGCTCCACCGCGTTCGAGCCCGGGTTGCGGAACTCCAGGGTCGGCGTGATCGCCGCCGAGATCCCGGACTTCTGGTCGTCGTAGAACCGCCACTTCACGCCGAACACCGAGTTGGCGAGGCCGGATTCGGCCTCCACGCCGTCGTCGTGCTGGCGGAGATGCGTCACAACGAGGTTCAGCTGGCAGCGCTCGCCGAGGCCGTAGGAGACGTCGAAGACCGGGAAGGCGGTCGCCTGCGTGCCGTCGCGGCGCTCGTGGGTGGAAACGAGGTTAAACTCCCAGTGGCCGTCTCCGGGCGTGCCCGGGTCGTCCGTGAGAAACGGCGCGCCCGCCTGGGCGTGGAGGCCCGGCGTGGCGAGGCAAAGCAGGAGGCTGACGCCCGCCAGCTGGCGAAGGGTCGAAAGGGGGAGGTTCATGCGAAGCCCGGCGATGGTCACATTTCCGCGTGCCTTGGCGAGTCCATGATGGACCGCCCGGGCCACAGTCGCGCGACCGTCCGGTGCCCCTGCCCTACGGACCAATCCCGGCCGAACTTAAGGGTACTACCGAATTTCCCTAGGGCGCCGCATGCTCCAGCACCCAGGCGGCCTCGGCCGCGCGCGCCTCCGCCAGGGTCTGGTTCGCCGCCAGGGCCTGCCGCCGGACCGCGCGCTCGGGCATGGCCCCGGCGAGGCGGTCCAGCGAGGCGACCGCCACCAGCTCGGCGTCGATCGACCGGACACCGGTCAGCTTCGCCCGCAGGTCCAAGCGGAGGTCCGCCGTCGTCTGCGCGCGCATCCCGGCCTCGAGCGCGTCGATGAATCGGTCCACGCTGCCCTGCGGGCCGAGCAGCAGGTGCTGCTGCTGCTGGAACGACAGCAGCGTATTAGCCCCCAGTCCCATGTAGAAAGACCCGGTATAGTAGCCGTTGAGCGTCCCGCGCTGCACCTCGAGTTCCGGCGTCACCGGCACGTCACGGGTCGCCGACAGCCAGCCGCTGTGCGCGGAGAACAGCCGGCCGCCCTCCCAGCTCGTCAGGAACCGCAGGAAATCGAGCGCCTCCTCCTTGTGCCGGCTGTCCTTGTTGAGGTACATCTCCATGCCGG
>CAYYGV010000183.1:0-6535 GCA_964471615.1 uncultured Opitutaceae bacterium | reverse complement strand
ACCACATGGAGCACCACATGTACGCCGCGGTGCCCTGCTACAATCTCAAGGCGCTGCACGCCGCCATGCGTTACGACGTCCCGCCGCCGCCCGTCGGCCTGGTCGAGTGCTGGAAGCACATCGTCGCCGTGCTGAAGCGCCAGGAGAAGGAGCCGACCTACCAGTACGTCGCCGCGCTGCCGACCAAGGCAGCATAGCTGGGGGAAGGCCCGGCCGGTGGAGGGCCGGGCGAACGCCGAACATCGGACGTCGAACGTCCAACGCCGAAGGGGATTTCAGCGGAGAACCGGATTGTCGTCCCGCCGGCGGAGCGGTGATTCGGCGTCGCCGAAACAGCGCTCCGCGATCTCTTGGAAATCCGGTCGCATTCCACGAAATCCGTGGCCGGATTCGCTCCGTCAAACAGCAAGCCAGCCAGTCCGTAACTGTCTGCGCCGATCCCTTCGAAGTTCGGCGTCCGGCGTTCGGCGTTGGGCGTTCGTTCGGTTTCCCCGAAACGGGCGCCCTTCGCCTAGGCCCTGCTGACCGCGCTCAGCTCGAGGCCAGGTACTCGGCGACGCCTTCGTTGGTCGCCTTCATGCCCTTCTTGCCGCGGCTCCAGTTGGCGGGGCAGACCTCGCCGTGCTTCTCGAAGAACTGCAGCGAGTCGACCATGCGGATCGCCTCGTCGATGCTGCGGCCGAGCGGGAGGTCGTTCACCAGCTGGTGGCGCACGATGCCCTTCTGGTCGATGAGGAACAGGCCGCGGTAGGCGATGAGATCGCCCGTGGCGGTGAACGGCGCGCCGGGATGCGCCGGCGGGACGATGTCACCGGCCAGCACGCCATAGGCGGACGAAATGGTCTTGTTGGTGTCGGCGACGAGCGGGTAGCTGACCCCCTTGATGCCACCCTTGTCCTTGGCCACCTGCAGCCAGCCCCAGTGCGACTGCTCGGTGTCGGTCGAGCACGCCACCACTGCGGTGTTGCGCGACTCGAACTCGGGCAGCGCCGCCTGGAAGGCGTGGAGCTCGCTCGGGCAGACGAACGTGAAGTCCTTCGGATAGAAGAAGAACACGACGTGCTTCTTGCCGAGATAGCGCGTCAGCGAGAAGTCGTGGACGACCTCGCCGTTGACGACGGCGTTGGCGTTGAAGATCGGGGCCGGCTTTCCAACTAGAATAGGCATGGGAAGATAGAATCACACAAACTGCCGCCCGAATACCAAGCAAAGAAAGTGCCGAATTCGCGGTGTAAAAAATGAAATTTCGGCTGGGAGGGCGGCGGTGGCTCTCAGCGGTCAGCCTTCAGCTTTCAGCCCGGAGGCAGGGGCAGGGTAGATGGTAGCTGGTAGATGGTAGCAAGCAGGCCGCTGGAGCATACGCGCTCGCCGCGCGGGTCTCTGCGCCTTTTGCGCCTCCTTGCTGCCAACCGGCTCGACGCCAAGAAAGCTGAAGGCTGACCGCTGACGGCTGAAGGCTGCCTGCTCCCTCAACTTCAACGTTGAGCGTCAAACGTTGAACGCTGAACGTTCCCCTCTCCCCATGCCGTCCTTTCGCCCCTTCACCCGCGCTGTCGCGGTCTGGCCCAAGTCGCTTTCGGGCCGGATGAACACCTGGGTCAGCTTCCACGCCGACGTCACGCTCGCCGCCGGCCGCCGCGCCACGCTGCGCATCGCCGCCGCTCCGGCTTACCGGATCTGGATCAACGGTGAGTTCGCCGGCCGCGGCCCGGCGCGCGCCGCGCATGGCCATGCCCGCGTCGACGAGTGGCCGGTCCAGGCCGGCGCCGGTGGCGCGCTTGCCGCGGTGATCGAGGTCGTGGGCTATGGCGTTCCGACGTTCTGCACCACGTTCGAGCCGCCGTTCTGCTGCGTCGAGGTGGTCGCCGCCGGTCGGGCGATCGCCTGGACCTCTCCGCAGGGCGGGAGCTTTTCGGCCGAGCACCGCACCGAGCGCGTGCAGCGGGTCGAGCGCTACAGTTACCAGCGCGCGTTCGTCGAGGCCTACCGCTTCCCGGTCGCCGGCCAGCCGTGGCGCGCCGCCGGCTATGTCCCGGCCAAGCTGGCGAGGCTCGCGCGCGTCGCCCCCCGCCGCACCCTGCTCCCGCGCGGCGTGGCGTATCCCGACCTTGGCGTGCAGGTCCCGCGACCCAACGCGGTCCGCGGCGGGGCGCAGCCCTTCAGCAAGGCGATGTTCGCGAAGGCGGAGAAATGGCGGCATATCTTCGAGGTCCCCAAGGTCTGCGCCGGCTACCCGCCCGCGCAGCTCGAGTGGCCGGTGTCCCGGTTTCTCTCCGGCACCCGCTTCAAGTCCGACGGGGCGCTCAAGCTCGGCCCGCGCCCGGTGCGCCTGGCGGCGAAGCGCTGGGTGCGCGCCGACTTTGGCGTGGATCTCACCGGCTTCCCGGCGCTGCGGGTCAAGGCGCGCAAGGCCACCCGCCTGATCGTCCTGTTCGACGAGATCCTCGTGGGCGGACAGGTGAAGTACGACCGGTCGGCCTGCGTGAACGCGCTCTGGCTGGACCTGCCGGCCGGGACCGACGTCGACTTTGAGGCCTTCGAGCCGTACACGTTCCGGTACCTGCAGGTGCTGGTGTGGGAGGGTGAGGCCGAGGTCTCGAATCTCCGCATCCGGCGTTATGCGAGCTCCGTGACCCTGGCCGACGCGCCCGCTGGCCTCGCGCCGGCGGCCGCCCAGGTTCGGAAGGCCGCGCTCATGAGCTTCCGGCAGAACGCGCTCGACATCTACATGGACTGCCCGGCGCGCGAGCGCGCGGGCTGGCTGTGCGACAGCCTCTACACCGCCCGCGCCGAGTGGCACCTGACTGGGGACAACCGCATCGAGCGCGACTTCCTCGAGAACTATCTCGTCGTGCCGAAATTCCGCGACCTGCCTGCGGGCATGGTGCCGATGTGTTATCCGGCCGAGGCGCTGGAGAAGATGTTCATTCCGAACTGGGCGATGTTCTTCATCGTGCAACTCGACGAGGCCCGGCGCGTGCGCCGGCTTCCGGCGGCGTGGCAGCCACTCATCGAGCGGCGCGTGCGCGGGCTGCTCCGCTACTTCCAGCCGTTCGAGAACGACCTCGGCCTGCTCGAGAAACTCAAGAGCTGGGTCTTCGTCGAGTGGTCCAAAGCCAACGAGTTCGTCCAAGACGTGAACTTCCCGACGAACATGCTCTACAGCCAGACGCTGCGTGCCGCAGCGCGGCTGCTGCGCGACCCGAAGCTCGCGGCCAAGGCCGACCGCGTGGCGGCGCGCGTGCGCGAGCTGGCGTGGCGCGACGGCCGGTTCGCCGACAACGCCGTGCGGGACCAGGCCGGCAAGCTCGTCGTGACCGAGCACGCCAGCGAGGTGTGCCAGTACTACGCGTTCTTCACCGGCGTGGCCGATGTCCGGCGCGAGACCGCACTGTGGCGCCGGCTTGTTCGGGCCGACTACGGTCCGCTGTACCCGGCGAATGTCTTCGTCGGGAAGATCATGCGCTTCGAACTCCTGCTCGATCACGGCGAGCACGAGGCGGCCCGGCGCGAGGTCATCAAGAGCTATCTCCCGATGGCCCGCCTGACCGGCACACTCTGGGAGCTCTTCCAGGACACCGTCAGCTGCAACCACGGCTTCACATCGTACATCGCCGTCCTGATCGACCGCCTCGTCGCCGAGGGCAAGTGACCGGGCGAGAGGATTGCCACCAAGGGCACCAAGCACACGAAGGCTTCGCGTGCTCGGCGTGCTTCGCGGTCAATCCATTGGGGGCAACCGCGAAGGTCGCCACGCTCGCGAAGATAGGCTCTGGCTTTGTGAGTCCGCTGGTCAGGCCGCCGGGTGCCAGTCGGCGTCGGGCCAGTTGTAGATCCAGCGGCCGTCGGGGATGGTCCACGCGACGGTCCGGGCGTGGAGGCGGCGCACGCCCGGCGTGGCGGCGAGGTGGTCGGCAAGGGCGCTCCACGCGTACTCCACTGTGACTTCGATCGGCGCTGGCAACCGCCACGGCTGCGCCTGGCGGCGGTGGCTGATCGCTTCGGCCACGTCCCGGCGAATCTTGGCGCGGACCTCGGCCGGGGGATAAAGCTCGCAGGTTTCCCAGCCGGTGCCGCGCTTCGTGGCGGTGGTGCGGGCCCACGGGAAGAGGCGGCGGGCCTCGGCGCACAACGCCTCATCGCCGGAGACGTGGAGCAGCGGGACGCCGAACGCGCCGGCGTGCAGCGCGCATTGGCTCATCTCGCCATGCTCGGCGCCGTTGATGAGGTAGCGGCAGATTTCCTTCGGACACTGGGTGTGGTCGAGAAAGCCGCCGAGCGTTCCCGCCATCGCGTGCTGTCCGACCATCACGATCCCGGTCGCGGTCGCATCGAGTCCCTCGAGCACCAGCGGCCGTCCCGGCACGAGCCGCCGCAGGGTGGCCCGCGGGTCGAGCGCGACGCGGGTGAAGGCCCGCTGGCCGTTGCGGCCATGGCCGTCCCAGACGACGACCTCGGTCGCCCCGGCGTCGAAGCACCCCGCGACGGTGGCGTTGGTATCGGCCGCGAGCTGGTCGAGGCCGTGGAGATAGGCCGGCGCGCGGTCGTCGGTGGCGTAGCACTGCTCCCAGTCGCCGACGCCGGCGAGACCCTCCATGTCGGTGACGATGCAGATTTTCACGCGGGCGGACCTCTGCCTAGCGCAGTGGCCGGAGAAGGGAATCCCAATTCATGCGCCGTCCTGAGGCCGACGGTGGCACCTGCGCAAGACGGTGATATCCAACTTCTGCAGTGGGAATCTCCCGGGGCACTTTGACTCCCGGAAGCCTCCGACCATGGTGTGCGCGTTCAAACCCCGGCGGCCGCAAGGCCGTCAGAACGTTAACCCTAACAGGAGGTCCGAGATGAAAAGGAACCTTACGGCCGCGCTTACGGCGCTGGCGTTTGTTGTGTCAGCCACAGCCGTGGCTTTTGCTACCGAGGCACCCAAGTCGGAGGAAACACCCCGGCCGCTCTACATGGCAAAGTGTCCGTCGCCCTGCGACTTTACGGTCAAGAGCCATGACAAGGCCGAGATCGTGAGCCTGCTCAAGCAGTACGCGAAGGATCACCATGGCGGCATGGTCCTGAGCGACGCCGACGCCTCCGGCATGATCAAGGAAGCCGGCCCGAAGAAATAGGTCCGGTACCGCCCAACAAAAAGGCCCCGCGCAGCGGGGCCTTTTTGTTGATCTCCAAACGATCATCCAGGCATTGAAAGCACGACGTTCGATATTCGGCGTCCGACGTTCGATGTCCGGCCTTCGCCCGGGTATTTCAACGCCAGTATCCTTGGATGTAGACGTACCCGCGTCCGCGATATTCCCAGTGTGGTGCGACGTAGGCGTGGTAGTGGCGGTGCGGGGGGCGCGCCCAGCGGCCGCCGATCCAAACGTACCTGTAGCCATCGTAGGCCCAGTAGCCGTTGACCCAGACCATGCCGGGAGCGGGCTGCACGACGACGACTTCGCGCTGGGGCGGCGGGGCCGGCGGCGGCTGGGTCACGACATAGTTCGTGGTCGCCTGGGCCTCGGAGGTGTAGAGGGTGCCGCGCTCGTGATCGAGGCTGTTGCCGATCGTCGCGCCGGCCACGCCGCCTGCGACGGCGCCGATCGCCGCGCCTGCGGCGGCGTTGTGGCTCCGGCTGTTGTTGCCGATGATGGCCCCGGCGAGCGCTCCCATCGTGGCGCCGCCCACGGCGCCCTGCTGGGTATTGGGGCCGGAGCCCACGCAGCCGGTGAGGAGACCGGCGAATGCCAACGCGGCAAGGAGTGGCTTGGAGTGGTGCATGGTGTCGCAGCTTAGAGCTTGGAAATGCGGTTTTGGTTCCTTCGCAGGCTAAGACGCATGGCGGACACGTTGGGTAACGCTGGACCGAATCCAGCGTCATGAGCCTGAAAGTTCGGAGGTAACAGGTTACACGCCCTTGGTTCGGTCGCCGCCGACCCGGTCGCGCCCGCTGCCGCCTGCCCGTCCCGATCGTCCGGCCCGACCGCCGATGAAAACTGCTGACTCGCCATCGACTTCCTGCCTTCAAAGCATCCTCCCATGAGCAATTCGCCCGCCCGCAAGCCTGCCACCGGGTTCATTTTCGTGACGCTGGTCCTGTCGATCGTCGGCTTTGGCCTCCTGATTCCGGTCATGCCGCGGCTCATCAAGCAGTTTGAGGGCGGGGATTTCACGAGCGGTTCCTACGCGCTCGGCTGGATTGTCAGCAGCTATGCGCTCATGCAGTTCGTCTGTTCGCCGATCCTCGGGGCGCTGTCGGATCGATTCGGTCGCCGGACGATCATCCTGATCGCGACCGCTGGCTCGGCGATCGACTACGTGATCATGTCGTGGGCCCCGACGCTGGGCTGGTTCTTTGTGGCCCGCATCATCGCCGGCTCGACCGCCGGGGTGCTCGCGACGGCCAACGCCTACATCGCGGACGTGACGCCGCCGGAGAAGCGCGCGCAGTCCTTCGGTCTCATGGGCGCGGCATTCGGCATCGGCTTCATCATCGGGCCGGTGGCCGGCGGCCTGCTGGGCCAGTACAGCCTGCGCCTGCCGTTCA
>CAYYGV010000182.1:0-6535 GCA_964471615.1 uncultured Opitutaceae bacterium | reverse complement strand
ACTCGCGCCAGCCGAGGAACAGCAGGATCAGCATCGCCACGCCGAACACCGCGATACCCATGTGGAGCAGCAGCTCGTTGCTCTTCTCCGCGGCGGTGTGGCCGTAGTCGCGGGAAATGGTCAGGCCGACATCGGCCGGCAACAGGGTGCCGCGCACGCGATCCACCTTCGCCAGCACGGTGCGGACGACGTCGATGGCGTTGGCGCCGGGGCGCTTGGCGAGACTCAACGTGACGGCGGCCTCGAGCTCGCCGGTGCGGCCGGAGCCGTGCAGGACGTACGTGGCCGGCTCCTCGGCGGCGTCGGTGATGGCGGCGACTTCCCGCAGGTGGACCGGACGGCCGTCGTAGACGCCGACGACGACTGCACCGATCTCCGCGGCGTCGCGGAGGAACGTGCCGGTCTCGACGAGATACTCGGTGTTGCCGAAGGCCCGCGAGCCATGCTGGAGCGGGCGGTTGGCTTCGCGCAGCAGCGGGGCGAGCTGGGCGACACTGAGCCCGCGGGCGGCCAGCGCGGCGGGATCGAGCGCCACCCGGACGGCGCGGCGGGTGCCGCCGATCAGATTGGTCTCGGCGACCTGCGGCACGGACTTGACCACGTCGTCGAGCTGGGCCGCGAGGCGGCGGAGCTCGAGATGGTCGCGCGTGCGGCTGTGAAGCGTGAGCGCGAGGACGGGCACGTCGTCGATCGAGCGCGGCTTGACGAGCGGCGGCGTGACGCCGGCCGGGATCCGGTCGGCATTGCCCTGCAGCTTCTGGTTCAGGCGCACGAGGGCCGCCTCGATGTCGGTGCCGACCTTGAAACGGACGATGACGACCGAGCCACCGGGCTGGGACGTGGAGTAGAGATATTCCACGTCGGGAATCTCCCACAGGAGCTTCTCCATGGGTCGCGTAACGCGGTTCTCGACCTCGGCCGCCGAGGCGCCGGGCATACCGACGAAGACGTCGACGATCGGCACCTTGATCTGCGGCTCCTCCTCACGAGGCAGCATGAGCACTGCGAACGCTCCGAGGATGATCGAGGCGATCACCGCGATCGGCGTCAGCTTCGACATCACGAATGCGCCGGCGATGCGCCCGGCGATGCCTGGGCGCGCAGCGGGGGAAGCCTCCGGCTCGCTCACGGCTGCACCTCCAGCGGCTGGCCGTGCTGCAGCCCGGCCGGCGGGGCGACGATGACCCGGTCGCCGGCGCGCAGGCCGGACAGGATCTCGGTCTGGCCGTCCCGGGTGGCGCCGGTTTTCACGAGGCAGAGCACCGCGTGGCGGTCCTCGCCCGCGACAAAGACGCGCTCCATCTGGCCGTTCACCGACACGGCGGTGGCGGGCACCAGGATCGTGTGGGTGCGGCTGCCCGGAACCTGCACGCGCGCAAACTGGCCGGAACGCACCTTGGCGTCGGCCGGCACCGTCAGCTTGACGCCGACGGACCGGGTGGTGGCATCAGCCGCCGCGGAAATCTCGCGTACCGTCGCCGTGAACGGCTGCTGGTCGGTCTCGCAGGCGAGCGATGCGCCTTGGACGAGCCCCGCGGCCAGCGAATCAGGGACCCACGCCTCGATCTCGAAGTGGGCCGTTTCCTCGACCTCCAGAATCGCCTGACCGGGATTCGCGAGATCGCCAGCCTGGGCCAGCTTTCGGGTCACGACGCCATCGAACGGGGCGCGGATCTCGGTGTAGCCCAGCTGAGCCTCGGCCTCGTGCAGCGCGGCCTCGGCCCCGGCAGAGCGGTCCTGGAGCGTCCGGACCATCTCGGCGGTGCTGGCGCCCTTGGTGAAGAGATCGCGTTCCCGCTCGAGGTCGCGGCTGACGACATTGAACTGGGCCTTGGCCTGGGTGACCCGGGCCTTGGCCTCGTCGGCAAACAGGCGGGCCAGCACCTCGCCGGCCTTGACCGGCTGGCCGAGCGCGACCGGGAAGTCGACGATGGCGCCCATGATGCGGGGCGCGAGCGTGGCACGCTGCACGGCGCGAATGGTGCCGGCGACCTCGGTGAGCTGGGGGCGGTCCTCGGCCACAACGGGGGCGAGTCGCACGGTCACCGGCGGCAGCGCGGCCGCCGACGTGGCGTCATGACGGGCACAGCCGGCGAGCAGGGCAAGCGCGAGAAAGGGCAGGAGCGGTTTCATGAGACGGAAAGTCAGGGTGAGGTGAGGACGGGGAGACCGACAGCGCGGCGGAGCTCGAGGCGGGCGAGGCATTCGTCGGCGACTGCAAGGGTGCGGCTGAGGCGGGCCTCGATCAGGCGGCTTTCGCTGCCGATGAGCTCGGCGGCAAGGAGGGCGCCCTTTTCAAACCGGGCCCGGCTGAGGGCGGCGCTTTCCTCGGCCTGGCTGACCGCGCCGGCCGTGACGGCCAGTCGCTCGCGGGCGTCCGCGTGGGCGAGGCGGGCCTGCTCAACCTCGAGGCCGATCGCGAGCGTCGCCTTGCGCAGCTGGTCCTTGGCCTGCGCGAGCTCGGCCTGGGCCTGGCTGATCCGGCCGGAAGTCTGGCCGGCGTCGAAGAGATTGAAGTCGACCGTGACGCCGCCCTGGACGCTGTCCGCGTGCCGGTCATAGCGCCAACCTTGGTCGTACTGGGCGCTGACAAAGGCGTTCACGTTGGGCCGGCGGCCCCCGCGGGCGGCCTCCACCATGGACTCGGCGGCGCGGACCCGCTCGGTCAGCGCCACCAGCTCGGGCCGGAGGGTGAAGTCCGCGGATTCGGGAATGGCGAGCGCGGCGAGGGCGGCATCGTCGGCGGCAAACTCTACCGGCTCGGTCGCATCGTCAGCGCCGAGCACGAAATAGAAAGCCCGGGCGGCGAGCGCCGCGCCGTGGCGGGCGGAGACCAACATTTCGCGGGTGCGGGCGGCCTGCACCTCGAGACTCAGGAGGTCGGCCTTGAGCATCTGGCCGGCCTCGAAGCGGAGGCGCGCGTTGGCGAGATTCGCCTCGTAGGCGGAGAGTCCGGCCTCAAGGGCGGCGACGGACTCGCGCGTGGTGCGGAGATGCAGGGCGGCCTTCACGACCTCGGCGGTAAGCTGCTGCTGCACGGCGCGCAGTTCCTGTTCGGCCGCGCGGGAGCCGGCCCGGGCCGCGGCGCGGGTGGCGGAGGGGCGCCCGCCACCGTAGAGATTGTAGGCGACGGTGCCGGTGACGTTGAGATTGTCGACCCAGCCGGGCCGGTTGAAATTCAGCCCGAAGCCGAAGTTGCGCTGGGCGAGGGAGGACATGAGCCCGGACATCGCCCCGTTCGAGGAGAGATATCCGCCGGACACGCTCAGCTGGGGCAGCCAGGCGGAATTCGCCTGCGTGATCAGGGCCTGGGCTGCATCGATCCGGTGGCGCGCCGCATCGGCGTCGGGATTCTGGCGCAGCGCGGTCGCGACGGCCTCGGTGACGGTCCACACCTTGGCGGACGCCGGGAGCGCGGCGCACGCGGCCGCCAGCAGGGCGAGGGAAGGAAGCAGGCGCACGACGCTCAGGAGCCCTTGCGGCCGCCAAAGTGCACGATGCCGTCATCGCCCAGCCAGCCGAGCTTGCGGAGGACGATCGAGGGCGGGCAGAAGCCGGTGAAGGCGGACTGGATGAGGTTTAGCCCGACAAAGCAGGTCAGCAGCAGCCACCACGGGCTGCAGAAGTGGACCAGGGCGACGCTGATCAGGACCATGGTCCCCGCGAGGACCCGGATGAGGTTGTCGATCTTCATGGTTTTTTCAGGGGCAACAGGCGTTTTTGGACTTGAAACTATATGAGCATATGCTCATACATTGAGCACCGTCAAGCCGCGAAATGCCCGCCACCAAGAAGAACCACCGCCTGATGTCCGACGACGCCCTCGCGCAGATTGCGCGGCGGTTCGCCGTCCTGGCCGAGCCGATGCGGCTCCGGCTGCTCCAGTCCCTGTTCGAGGGCGAGCAGAGCGTGAACCAGCTGGCGGAGCGGACGGGCGGCACGCAGGCCAATGTCTCGCGTCACCTGCAGACGCTCGCGCACGCCAACCTGGTCTCCCGACGCAAGGGGGGGCTGCAGGTCTTCTATCAGATTTCCGACCCGTCGATCTTCCGCCTCTGTGAACTGGTCTGCGGCAGCCTCGAGCAGCAGCTGGCGCGGCAGGCGGGGGCGTTTGGTGGGAAGCGGTCTTAAGCGGTAGGCGGTAAGCTTTAGGCTGTAGGCGGGGTGAGCTGGGGTAGACGGTAGCTGGTAGTTGGTAGCTAGTAGGTCCTCGTGTGCCTGCTTCATTCGCGTGGATTTGTGTGATCCGCGGAAATAGTAGGTCCAGAGCCTGCGTTTCCGCGGATAGCGCGAATGGACGCGGATGATCGGTCCGGTGCCTTTGCTACCAGCTACCGTATACCAACTACCAGCTACTCTGCAGCGCAGCGCCCTAGATCTCGTACCCCAGGCCCATCGGTTCGAACGACTCCGCGACCACGGTGCTGCGGCCGAACTCGTCGAACCAGTGGTGGACCCGCCGGCCAATCGCGCCGGTGTCGGCTCGGTGGCAAAACTCGTTCGTGTTGGGATCGTAGGTGTAGTCCCGGGCCCACTCGCGATGGCTCTGGGCGAGCTGCCGGATCGCCTCAACGATCTGCTCGGCCTCCGCGCTGGTTGTCGTGGGATGCACCGAGAGGCGGACCCAGCCGGGTTTCTCGGTCTTGTTGCCGCGGTCAATCTGGTCGGTGATCGCCTTCGAGTGCTCAGGCGTCACGTGGAGAAGGTAATGTCCGTACGTGCCGGCGCACGAGCAGCCGCCGCGCACCTGGATGCCGAAGCGGTCATTCAGCAGCCGGACGGCGAGGTTGTAGTGCAGGTCGTCGACGTAGAACGACAGGATGCCGAGCCGATCCCGGTGCTGGGCGGCGAGGATGTGCACGCCCGGCAGCGCGGCGAGGCGATCCCACATCTGCGCCAGCAGCTCGTGCTCGCGCTTGCGGATATTCTCCACGCCCATGGCCTCCTTCAGTCGGATGCACAGCGCGGTGCGGATCGCCTGAGTGAAACCCGGGGTCCCACCGTCCTCGCGAGCCTCCACGTCGTCGAAGTATTTCCGGCCGCCCCAGGGATTCGTCCAGTCCACGGTGCCGCCGCCCGGGTTGTCGGGCACGCGGTTCGTGTAGAGCCGCTTGTTGAAGATCAGCACGCCGCTGGTGCCGGGGCCGCCGAGAAACTTGTGCGGCGAGAACACGATCGCGTCGAGCGACTCTTCCGGGCGCCCCGCCGGGTGCAGGTCGATCGTGATGTACGGCGCGCTCGCCGCGAAATCCACGAAGCACCAGCCGCCCGCGCGGTGGACCATGCCCGCGATCGCGTGGTACGGGGTGATGATGCCGGTGACGTTCGAGCAGCTCGTCACGGCCGCGATCTTCACCTTGCGGTGACGGTACTCGTGGAGCAGGGCCGCGAGGTGCGAGAGGTCAACCAGGCCGTCGGCCGTGGCGTTGATCACGCGCACGTCCACCATGCACTCCAGCCAGGAAGTCTGGTTCGAGTGATGCTCCATGTGCGTGACAAACACGATGGGCCGGTCCGCCTCGGCGAGCTTCACCTGTGGCTGGTACTTCTCGTGGACGCGCAGGCCGAGGATGCGCTGGAACTTGTTCACCACGCTCGTCATGCCCGAGCCGTAGCAGATGATGGCGTCGTCGGAGGAGGCGTTGACGTGCCGCTTGATAAGGTGGAGCGCCTCGTGATACGCGCGCGTCATGGTCGTGCCGGTCACGGACGTCTCCGTGTGCGTGTTCCCCACGAACGGCGCGATCTCCTCGCTCATCATCTTCTCGATCGGCCCGAACATCCGCCCGCTCGCCGTCCAGTCCGCGTAGAGGATGCGCTGACGGCCGTACGGCGACTCGAAATCCTGGTCGAGACCGATGATGTTCGCCCGAAACGGCGCAAAATAGTCCTCAAGGCTCATGATGAACGCCCCGACAGCATGACGATGCGCCCGGTTTTGTTCAATAGGCCGACTGGACTAATTAGGGGTTGGATTGGGACGGGCCCCAAGGCCTTCCCGCGTGTGGATTCACCACCAATATCACCAAGCACACGAAGTCCAAGACTGTCTGGCTTCGCGCTCTTAGCGGACTTCGCGGTTAACCTGAATGGAAACAAACCAGGTTCACCGCCAAGACCGCCAAGGCCGCGAAGAACTGTGCTGGGTCTTCGTGTGCTTCGTGCCCTTCGTGGCCAAAACGAATCCTTACTTCCGCAGGTCGTAGAGGGCGTAGCCGGCGAAGAGGTTGGGCAGGAAGCGGCAGGGCGAGCGCCAATTGCCGCGGAGATGGGCGCGGCGGGTGACCTTGATACCCTTGGCAGCGCAGAAGTGCTCGAAGTCGGCGATCGTGACCGGATTCGACGGATGACTCTCGAACCACTCGGTGGTGTACACCTCGTTGCGGACCTTGCGGCCGCGGGTCAGGGCATCGAGGCGGTTCTTCCAGAAGCCGAAGTTGACGAAGCCGACGGTGAGCGCGCGGCCGACGCGAAGCGCCTCGAGGATGACGCCGGTGGGGTCGTCGAGCTCCTGCACGGTGCGGGAGCAGATCAC
>CAYYGV010000181.1:0-6590 GCA_964471615.1 uncultured Opitutaceae bacterium | reverse complement strand
TGTGAAGATCAAGCTGCTCGAGTTCTTCGAGCGGGAGCTCGAGCGCCGGCCGCCGACCCGCTTCGCCGCGATCATCACCGACGTCCGCGCCAACGGCTTCTTCGTCGAACTGCTCGAGTCCATGACCTTCGGCTTCGTTGCCACCGACAGCCTGCCGGACGACTACTACCTCCTGACCGACGACGGTGCCACCCTGCTGGGCCGGCGCACCAAGCGACGGTACCACCTGAACGACCGCCTCGAGGTCGTCGTGGACCGCGTCGACCGGTACAAGCGTCTGATCGATTTCCGCCCGGTCGCCTGACGGTCGGACCGTCCGGCCCGATTCCCGTTTCAGCGCGCCGGGCGGGCGCCTAGAATGGCAGGGTAACCCAACCTGCCATGAAGACCACCCGCCTGTGGGCCCTCGGTGTGGTCGCCGGGGCCTTGCTATGCCATGCCGGGTCGGACGTCGCGCCTGCCGCGACGCTGACCCCGTTCAAGATCGAACAGACCATTGAGGTCAAATTCCCGCCCGCCCTCCTGCTGGACGCCGTGACACAGGGCGACGTGTGGGTCCTGGTTAGTGTCAGCGCCGACGGTAAACTCACCGACTCCCTCGTCACGCGCTTCACGCATCGCGCGCTCGCGGAGGCCGCGCAGTACGCGCTGGGAAAGTGGCACTACGAGCCGGCCCGCCGCGACGGCCAGGCGATCAGCGCCTGTGGCGAGGTGCATTTCCACTTCGCGGCGACGGGCGCGGTCGTGACGCTGAACCCGATGTCGACCGTCGCGTCGCTGACCGCCTTCGTGCGTGACGTGCCGTATATCACGACGCTGTGCCGGCCCGACGAGCTCGACCAGCCGCCCACGGCCATCCGCACCGTGACGCCGCCCACGCCGCCCGGCTCGCCGGGAGGACGGGTGGTGATCGACTTCGTGATCGACGAGCAGGGCCAGCCGCGGCTGCCGGTCCTGGTGAGCGCCACCGACTCCCAGTACGTGACCCTGGCGGCGGCGGCGTTGGCCCAGTGGAAGTTCGCGCCGCCCACGCGACGCGGCCAACCCGTGGCGGTGCCGGCGAGACAGGAGTTCGTCTTCACGGCCCGCCCGTAGTTCGAGGACACGGTTTGCCTTTCCTGCGCGCATTATTCCTGTAGGGGCATGGCTCAAATGTCCCACTACGAATTTGGCGCGCGCTTCCGTGCGCTCTACGATCATGCCGTTGCGCTGTACCAGAAAGGCCAGCGCGACGCCTCCACCTATTTCGACGCCACGCAGCTCGCGTGGCTCGCCGCCAACGGCCTGACCGCCCAGAATCTCTACGACTACGCCGAGGATCACGTGAACGGCGGGGAGCCGGGCTACGACAACGCGCTCGCGATCGAGCTGGTCCGCCGCGACTACTTCCTGAACGTCCAGCGGGGCCACGCCTCCAAGACCGTGCTCGACGAGGCGACGATGCCCGCCAAGACCGACGCCGTCCGCGGGATCGAGTGGCTCCCCCGCCTCATCCCGAAAGCCAAGGCCAAGCTGCGCGGCGAACTCCCGTCCTCACTCATGTACAGCTGCGGCGGTGACCGGCGCTTCTTCCGCGGCCACGACATTCTGCCGGCCGAGTTCCTCAGCTTGGTGTGGCGGAACGAGAACAATGACGCGGCCATTATCGACTGGGTTGCACGGAGAATAGCTGCCAAGGGGGCGAGCTAGCTCTGCTTTTGAAATTTCAAACACCAAACCGCCAAACGCCAAACAAGGGGTATGCGGGTAAGCAGTTAAGGGGAAAGGCCGGCAAGGTTGCAGGCTTTCGCGCTGCTGGGACCTTGCCGCCTTTTTTGGCGTTTGGCGGCTTGTCGTTTGGTGATTCGCACCAAGCCCCAAATTGAAGAACGAAGCGCTCTAGCTGGCTAAAAAAGTTCCGCCTGTCCCCCTGGCATGGCCTTCACTCCGAGAAAGCTGCCGTAGCGCTCGATCCAGTCCTCGAGCTTGTCGAGGTAGTACGTCGGGTCGTAGGGCGCGGCGGTCGCGTCGTAGAGCGCGAGGGCGCGGGCCCGCTGCCAGTCGTTCGTTTTCCCCTTCGCTTTCGCGGTGATGTAGTAGCTCACCCGCTCGCCCATGCGCGGCCGCGGGGTCAGCTGCAGCGCCGCCTCGGCCGACGCCCGGCGCGGCTTGCCGCCCTCGGCCATCAGCCGCTCGTACATCTCAGGGTTTTGGTTGAGCGTCTCGCTCTTCGCGAGCTCCGCCACCGGCACCGCGCGCTCCGGCAGCCGCCGGCGGTAGTCCTCGATCAGCGTGAGCGGCGACTCGGCTGACGCACCCAGCAGGAAGGTGATCAGCTGGTCGCTCAGCTTCTTCAGGAACGGCTCCATGCCCCGCGAGCGCAGCGCGCTGCCCCGCAGCGTGACCTTGCGGCCGTCGTAGAGGGCATAGTTCTTCATCTTATAACAGAACATGGCCTCGTACTTCCCGTCGTGCTCGAGCTCGATGCCCTCCGGCAGGATTGGGGCGACCAGCGAAAGCAGGCCTTCCGGATTGGCGTAGTACTTGGGTGACGAGAGATAGATGCCGTCCGTGTCCGCCTCGAGGATGACGCAGTCGTGCTTGGCAAACTCCGCGATCAGCGCCTGCAGCAGCTCGCGGCCGCGCCGGGTCACCTCGGCGGCCAGCTCGCCATCGCCAAACCGGGCGCCGGAAAACCCGAGATAGCCGTAGAAGGAGTTGATCAGGATCTTGAAGCTCGCCTGCCGCGCCTGCGCCTCGAACCGCTCCTCCTCCGTCGGCGCCGTGCGCGCGAGGGCCTTGTACTTCAGGCGGTACTCGCGCAGCCGGCGCAACAGCGGGATGAACACGCCCAGCGTGTCCGTGCGCGGGTTTCGGTTCATGTGCAGCAGCAGGCTCGGGTACAGCGAGGCCACGTCGTAGTGCAGCACGTGACGGAAGACGCCTTCCTGGAAGCTGCGGGTGTAGCCGCCGTCGAACGGCGCGACCTCCGGCGGCACGGGACAAGCCTGTCGCGCGTGGTAGTATTCCTCGAGAAACAGCAGGTCGATCTTCGACGTCGCGCCCCGCAGCGTCGCCTCCTGCAGCAGCGTCGGGAACGAGCGCACTTGCTCGAAATAGGTCGGCAGCAGCTGATCGGCAAGGCCCTCCGTCTCGCGCAGGTCGTCCTCCAGGTAGGCACAGAACCGAGCGCGGTCCTCCGCGAACGCCACCTGGATCTTTGAGCCGTCGAGATAGGTGCGCTCGGCGCTGTCCTCGTCGGTGATGCCGAAGAAGACCGCGACCTCCTTCAGGCCGTAGGACGTCAGCTCGCGCGTCGTGATGTCGTACAGCTGGACCAGGAGGTAGGTGTCCACGACCGCGCGCCCCGGCAGGTCGCAGCGCGGGAAATCGATCCACCGTTCGGCCACCTTGAGCCGGCTCGGCCGGAACGCGGCCTTCTGGCCGTAACGGCCCCACGCGCACGGCACCTTGAACCGGCGGCAGCGCTGGCGGAGGTAGTCGAGGTCAAACTTGAACAGGTTGTGGCCCTCGATGACGTCGGGATCGAGTTCGCGCAGCGCCGCGTTGAACGACTCGAGGAGGTGCTTCTCCGCCGCGTCGGTCATCTCGGCGAGGAGCAGGAGCCGGTTCTTCCCGCCCTGCCGCAGCCCGATCGCCAGCACCCGGTCGCCCGGATTGGCCGCGTCGCTGAAGCCGCCGTCCGCCGAGCCGGTCTCGATGTCGAGCTGGAGCCGCCGGATGTGATGAAAACCCAGGTCGCCGTAGAGGCGGTGGCGGTGCTGGAGGAGATACTGGCTCTCGAGCGGGCGGATGGAGTCGATCGTGACCGCATCGCGCGCCTCCTTGAGGAACGCCTCGTACGCCGCCAGATTGTCCGCGTGGATCAGGCGGTCGAAGGGCCCGTTGCCCGCGAGCCGCTCGATGGCCACCGCGTGGAGGTTGGCCGCGGCGGGCGTGTCGTTCAGCCACGCAAAGGGCCGGAACGAATCGGTTCGCTCGGTCCGGCCGCCGTCAGGCGTTGCAACCGTCAGGTGCGCGCGGCCGTCGTCGGCGACCCACAGACCGCAAATCGCATCGGCCATGCGCGGACCGTATCAGAACGGCTTCGCGTAAACCATCACCAAGGCGATCAGGAGCGCCGAGAAGGCCACGACGACCAGCTTGCCGCGCAGCTCGGGCTTGCGGTAGGCGATGCCGCTGACGGCGGTCATGACGAGCCAGCAGGCCATCTTCACGAACATCCAGCCGGCAAAATGGTTCGAGTAGACCTTCGAGATCAGGCCGAAGCCCGCGATGATCATCAGCAGGCTGGCGATGCCGGACGTGATCATCGTGCGCTTGCGGTTCTCGGGCGCCGGGTTGGCGAACGCCGCGAAGGTCTGCGCCGTCAGGACGAGCAGCGCGAATACGTGCAGGATGTAGTAGTAGACCGGGTTCATGAAAGGGAAAGGACGCCCCGCCTGTGCCGTATGCCCAAAGGCTCAAGACCTTTTTAGGTTAAGGTGGGCGCCTCCTCCGTAGCGTCTGCCTTCCGGTTTACGGCCTGGCATCTTCCGCGGCGGGTTCAGCTCCCGAATTAATTCTAAGGCAAAGAGCAGTTATTGAAAGCAACTCGAACACTGCAGGGTGTCGCGGGCGAAGGTAGGTGGGTTCCTCCCGCCGTCAAATGCGAACCGCCGCCGACCCCGTCCGCGCTCAGGTGCCCAGGATGCTCGAGTCGAGGTGCTGGATGATGAGCTCCTGGATCGTCGCGAGAAACAGGTAGCACATGAAGGCCTTGCGGGTCGGTTCCGGCAGCTGGTCGAGCTCGACGTTGCCGCTCTCCAGCGCCTCGTCCCCCAGCCCGGTCAGGAAGCGCTCGCGCAGCCGCAGCCGCAGCGCCGCCGTCGCGCGCACGATCGACTCCGCGTTGTCGTCGTCGAACGCCACCACCCCCTCCGCGAAGAATCCGTCGTCAAACAGCCCGAGCAGCGCCTGCAGGTCGACATTCTGCGCCGTCAGCAGCTCGTCGGTCCACGACGCGCTGAATTCCGCGTCGAGGTCCTTCAGGCCGAGCGGCGCGGCCAGGCTGCCGCGCAGGCCGTCGGCCAGCTCCTTCACGACGTCCAGGAGCGGGGCCACCACGGGCAGCGCGAGCTTGACCTCAATGCGCTTCATCCGCCTCCAGCACCGTCGTCAGGTGCCACTGTTGCAGCGTGAACGCATAGGCCTCCGCCTTCTCGCGCAGGCCGCGCCAGACGACCGAGCGCCCGCGCTCGTGCACCTCGAGCATGTGCCGCCGCGCCGTCGGGTCGTCGAAGCCGAACACCTTCTTGAAGACCAGCACCACGTAGGACATCAGGTTGACCGGGTCGTTGAGCACGACCACCCGCCACTGGCCCGCCAGCGCCAGTTCCTCGTCGGTCTGGCGGGACGGAGCGACGTGCGTCTTGGTCGCCGATCGGGTCATGCCTTCGCCTGCGCCTCGCGGACAGCCGCCGCCACGCGCGCCGGGGCTTCCGCCAGCGGCACCTTGGCGACGTCCTTCTGCGTGCGCCACTTGAGTTCGATGATGCCTTCCTTGAGGCCCTTGCCGCCGATCGTCAGGCGCAGCGGGAAGCCGACCAGGTCGGCATCCTTGAACTTCACGCCCGGCCGCTCCGCGCGGTCGTCGATCAGGACGTCGGCCCCGGCCGCCTCGGCGGCCTCGGCCAGCGCCTTGGCGAGGTTCATCGCCTCGGGCAGCTGCGGGTCAAGGACGCACACGAGCACCTGGAACGGCGCCGCATGCCACGGCCAGACGATGCCGTCGTTGTCGTGACCCTGCTCGATCAGGGCCTGCATGGTCCGGCTGATGCCGATGCCGTAGCAGCCCATGACCATCGGGTGATTCTGCTTCTGGTCGTCCATGTACATCGCGCCAAAGACGTCCGAGTACTTGGTGCCGAGCTTGAAGATGTGCCCGACCTCGATGCCGCGGCGCACCTTGAGCGGCGCCCCCGACTTCGGGTCCGGCTCGCCCGGACGCACGCGACGGAAGTCGCCGAAACGGGTGATGGCGAGATCGCGCACGACGTTCACGTGCCGCAGGTGGAAACCGTCCTCGTTGGCGCCCGTGACCCCGTTGCCGACCAGCCGGATGGCATGGTCCGCGAACACGCCGGCCAGCGCGCCCGGGTTCTTGATGGTGCCCTTGACCGCGCCGAGGCTGCCGGGTTTGGCGCCGAGCACGGGCTCGATCTCCTCGGGCGTCGCGGCCCGGAACACGCCGAAGCCCAGCGCGCCGAGCTTGGCCTCCTCGAGTTCGTCGCAGCCGCGCAGGATGACGAGGAAGGGTTTGCTGTCGCCGATGTAGACGAGCGTCTTGAACTGATGGTCGGCCGCCACGCTGTAGGGCGCGGCTTCCAGCGCGGCAATGGTGACCACGCCCGGCGTCGCAAACTTCTCGGTCGGCCCTTCCGGCGGAGCGTCCTTGAGGTCGGCCGGAACCAGCGCGCTGGTCGCCTTCTCGCGGTTCGCCGCGTAGCCGCTCTCCTCGTTATAGATCACGTCGTCGTCGCCGATCTCGGCCGGGACCATGAACTCGTGCGAGAAGCTGCCGCCCATCACGCCGGTGTCGGCCTCGACCG
>CAYYGV010000180.1:0-6621 GCA_964471615.1 uncultured Opitutaceae bacterium | reverse complement strand
ACATCGCGGAGCTCGCGCTCTTCCTCGCGAGCGACAAGGCCGAGTTCATGACGGGGAGCAACGTCGTAATCGACGGCGGCTTCACCGCGTTCAAGTCGCAGCCGCAGGCGGCGGCGGACACCTTCTTCCGCACTGAGCCGTGAGCCGGCGCTAATGGGCCGACGGTGGCGCGTTAATAACCGGGCCGGCGGTTTTCGGATTCGGCCGGGGCCGCTACGGTACCCGCCGCCTTCCGCCGCCATGATCGCACCCGTCCTCGTCATCGCCCTGCTCACCGCCCTCGTGGCGACCGAGGCGGAGCCGTCGGAAGGCGGCGGGCGCTGACCCTCGCCGACGCGGGCCGGCGGACGGCACTTGCGCCCCGGCGCGGATTGCCCTGCCCTAGCAGCCGACCATCGCCGTGACCCCGCCCCGTTTCCTGCGCGCCCTCTCCTCGCCGAACTACCGGCGCTATTTTTTCGGGCAGGTCGTGTCGCTGCTGGGCAACTGGATGACCACCACGGCGGCACTGTGGCTGGTGTTCAAGCTCTCGGGCGACCCGTGGCACGTGGGCCTGGTCGGGTTCGCGAACCAGATCCCGGTGCTCGTGCTCGCCCCGTTCGCGGGCGTGTGGGTCGACCGCCTCGACGCGCTGAGGCTCGTGCGGATTACCCAGGCCCTCTCGATGCTGCAGTCGGCGGCGCTCGCGGCGCTGACCCTGAGCGGGCACATGACCGTCACCTTGCTCATTTCGCTCTGCCTCGTGCAGGGCCTGATCAACGCGCTCGACTGGCCGGCGCGGCAGGCGCTGACCTACCCGCTGGCCGGCGACAAGGCGCTGCTCGAGAACGTCATCGTCCTCAACTCGATCACGTTCAACTTCGCGCGCCTGATCGGCCCGGCGATCGCGGGCTTCGTGATCGCGGCCGCGGGCGCGGGCATTTGCTTCACCGTCGACGCCCTCAGCTACGTCGCGGTGCTGGTGGCCCTGGCCGGCGTGCGGATCCCGCCGCGGACCGCGCCGCCGAGCGAGGCGCATCCGCTGGCGGACCTGCGCGACGGCGTGCGCTACGCCGCGGGGCACCCGACGATCCGGCGGGTGCTGCTCATGGTGCCGGTGATCGGCCTGGCGGGCTTCGCGCACAGCATCCTGGCGCCGGTGTTCGCGGAGGGCATCTACCATGGCGACGCCCGGACCCTCGGCTTCCTGCTGTCGGCGACGGGCGTGGGCGCGGTGATCGCAGGGCTGGCGCTCACGCTGCGCACCTCGCCCACGGGGCAGGAGCGCATCGTCGCGCTCGGCGCCCTGATCGGCGGCAGCGGGCTGGCCGGGATGGCGCTGGCGCCCGGCGTGGGTTTCGCGCTGCCGTGCTTCGCGGCGGCGGGCGCGGGCGGCGTGCTGGTGATGGCGTCGAGCAACACGCTGCTGCAGGCGACGGTGGACCACGACAAACGGGGCCGCGTGATGAGCCTGTTCGCGACGGGCCAGAGCATGTTCCCGGTCGGCAGCCTGCTCGCGGGCGCCGCGGCCTCGGCTTGGGGCGCGCCGGTCACGATCTTGGTGTGCGGTTCGATCTGCGTGATCGCAGCCGCGGTGTTCCATCGGGCGACCCGGCGCGACCCGCTGACACCGGCCCCCGAGCCCGCGGGCTGCGCGTGATCGCGGCCCGGCGGCCGGGGCGAAAACTGCTCTTGCGTGCAGGCCCATTTGGTATGCCATCGCGACTGCCGAATGACGACCTCCTCCCCCCGTTTCCCGCTGCTGCGTCGCGCCGGCGCGGCCCTCGTCCAGTGGATTGACGCCGACTACGCGCCCGATGGCGCCGAGCGCATGCGGGCGGAGGCCGACCGGGTCGACTGGATGCGCTGCATCCCGTTCATCATCCTGCACGCCGGCTGCCTCGGCGTCCTGTGGGCGGGCTGGAGCCCGTTCGCGGTGGGCAGCGCGATCGCGCTCTATTTCCTGCGCATGTTCGCGGTGACGGGCATCTACCACCGGTATTTCTCGCACCGCACGTACCGCACGTCGCGGTTCGGCCAGTTCCTGCTGGCGCTGTGGGGCGGCACGACGGTGCAGCGCGGCGGGCTCTGGTGGGCCTACCACCACCGGCACCATCACCAGCATTCCGACGGCCCGGAGGACGCGCATTCGCCGCACGTGCACGGGTTCTGGTGGTCGCACATCGGCTGGATCACGAGCCGCCGCAATTTCCCGACCGACTACAGCAAGATCCGCGACCTCGCGAAGTACCCCGAGCTGGTCTGGCTGAACCGCTTCGACACGGTGGTGCCGGCCCTGTTCGCGCTCGGGCTGTGGGGCCTGGGCTGGCTGCTGGAGATCTACGCGCCCGGCCTGCACACGAACCGCTGGCAGATGCTGTGGTGGGCGTTCTTCGTGAGCACGACCCTGCTCTTCCACGGCACGGCGTGCATCAACTCGCTCGCGCACCTGCTCGGGCGCCGCCGCTTCGCCACGGGCGACGACTCGCGCAACAGCTGGATCCTGGCGTTCGTGACCCTCGGCGAAGGCTGGCACAACAACCACCACCGCTACATGCACTCGACCCGCCAGGGCTTCTACTGGTGGGAGTTCGACCCGACCTATTACGGCCTGAAGCTCATGTCCTACACGGGCCTCATCTGGGACCTGAAGCCGGTGCCGGAGGCGATCCTGGACGAGGCCGCGCGGGTCGACCACGCCAGCTCGGTGGTCGCGGCCCAGCGCGCAGCGGTGCTCCATCCCGAACTCTCGTCGTTCAAGAAAGTCGTGCCGGCCGCGGCCGCGCTGGCGGTGGCCACGGTCAACGCCTCCCACGCGAACGCCCCGAAGCGGGCGGACGGCCCGGTGATCCGGCAGGACAGCTCGGAGCTGGTGCGCCCGGACGCCCAGCCGCCGAAATAGGATTCTCCCGGACCCCGGCCGGCGCTAGCCTTCGACGCATGGCCCGCATCGCGATCATCGGCACCGGCATCGCCGGACTGGGCTGCGCGCATTTCCTGCACCGGGACCACGACCTGACCCTGTTCGAGCAGAACGGGTACGTCGGGGGGCACACCAACACGGTGCAGGTGACCGAGCCCGTCACCGGGCGGGCGCTGCCGGTCGACACGGGGTTCATGGTGTTCAACCATGTCACCTACCCGCTGCTCACCCGGCTGTTCCGCGAACTGGACGTGGCGACCAAGCCGACGAGCATGTCGTTCAGCGTACGCCACGCCGACACCGGCCTCGAGTTCGCCGGCTCGTCGCTGAACCATCTTTTCGCCCAGCGCCGGAACCTGCTCCGGCCCCGGTTCTACCGGATGCTGGCGGCGATCAACCGCTTCAACTCCGAGGCCGCCGCCGCGCTCGAGGATCCCGCCACCAAGGGCGAAACGCTCGCCGACTACGTCCGGCGCCGCGGCTACGGGAGCGACTTCCTCGAGCTGTACCTCGTCCCGATGAGCGCGTCCGTCTGGAGCACGCCGCCGGACCTGATGCTGACGTTTCCCGCCACGACGCTCCTGCGGTTCTTCCACAACCACGGGTTCCTCGGCCTGCACACCCAGCACCCATGGTACACGGTTGTCGGCGGCGCCCGGTCCTACGTCGAGAAGATCACCGCGCCGTGGCGCGAGCGCATTCGCGTCGGCCAGCCGGTCGTCCGCGTCGTCCGGTCCCCGCGCGGCGTCACCGTCCACACCGCCGCCGGCACCAGCCACGCCTTCGACCAGGCCATCCTCGCGTGCCACGCCGACCAGGCCCTGCGCCTCATCGACGGGCCGACGGGGAACGAGTCGCGGCTGCTCGGCGAGTTCCGGTTCCAGTCAAACGTCGCGACCGTCCACACCGACGACCGCGTGATGCCGCGCGCCCGCCTGGCGTGGTCGAGCTGGAACTACGAGATCAACCGCGACGCCGGCGGCCGGCCGTCGCCCGCGATCCACTACTGGATGAACTCGCTGCAGGGCGTGTCGCGGCGGGAGAATTTCTTCGTGACGATCAACCGGCCCGAGGCGATCGACCCGGCGCGGGTCCTCCAGCGCATCCCCTACGAGCACCCGCTCTTCAGCCTGGGCGCGGTCCGGGCGCAGACCGAGCTGCCGGCCCTGAACCTGGCGGCCCGGCAGGCGACCCAGACGTTCTTCGTGGGGGCGTGGCAGCGCTACGGGTTCCACGAGGACGGCCTGCTGAGCGCCTACCGGCTGGCGGAGCAGCTGCTCGGGCGGGACCCCTGGCCGGCCTAGGCGGATTTTCCCGCCGACCGGCGCATCCGGTGCCCAGCCTTGTGCGTATCAGGAGTCCAGCCCACGCTTTCCTGCCGATGCGGTCCTGCCTCTACGAATGCCAAGTGATGCACGCGCGCCTGAGCCCGCGCCGGCATCGCTTCGCCTACCGCATCTTCCTGTTCGCGCTCGACCTCGACGAGCTCGACACGCTGGCCGGCCGCCTCGCGCTGTTCTCGGTCAACGGCCCCAACGTGTACTCGTTCCGCGAGCGCGACTTCCTGCCCACCGGCGAGACGCTGCACAACGGCGCTTCGGGCGGGCGCCCGGCGCCGGCCGGCGCGGGTCTCAAGGCCAGGGTCATGGCCTACCTCGCCGACCGCGGAGTGGACCTCGCCGGCGGGCGCATCCTGCTCGTCGCGCTACCCCGAGTGCTGGGCTACCATTTCAACCCGGTCTCGTTCTATTTCTGCTACGACCGCGACGGCCGCCCGGCCGCGGCGATCGCGGAGGTCACGAACACCTTCCGCGAGGTGAAGCCGTATTTCCTCGGGCCGGAGACGTGGCAGGCGGGCGACGCCGCGTTCCACCGCCGCACCCCGAAGCACTTCTACGTGTCGCCGTTCGCCGACGTCGACGTGGCGTTCGACTTCCGGCTGCGCGCTCCGGACGGGCGGCTCGAGGTCCAGATCGACGACTACGTCGGGCCCGAGCGGACGCTCATCAGCACCCTCCACGGCCCGCGGCGCGAGCTGACCGGCGGGCGGCTGGCGTGGTTCCTCGTGAAATACCCGTTGATCACGCTCCAGGTGATCACCCTCATCCATTGGCACGCGTTGCGCTTGTGGCTAAAGCGGGTGCCTTGGTTCGCCAAGGCGGCCCGGGCCGGTGACCAGCGCGACCTCTACCGGCCGCATCCATCCATTTCCCAGTCTCCCGACCCTGCATGAGTCCGTCCTCCGCCCCCTCCCCCGACCTGGCCGCCGGCTACGCCCGCGCCACCCGTGAGAGCTTTTGCCAGCGCGCCGTGCTCGACGCCTTCGCGGCCATGACCCGCGGGCACCTCCGGCTCGAGCTGCCCGGCGGCGCCGTGCGCGAGTTCGGCTCTCGCACGACCGAGGAGAAGCTGCCGCTGGGAATGTCGCCCCGCGCCAGCCTCTGCGTCCGGCGGCCGGCCTTCTTCCAAAAGTGTTTCTGGTCGGGCGACATCGGCTTCGCCGAGTCATACATCGACGGCGACTGGGAGACACCCGACCTCGCCGCCATCGTCGCCTGGTTCGTGCTGAACCTCGAGCATGCCCCGACCCTGTCGGGCTCGCGCCGCGCGCAGTCGCTGGCGCTGAACCTCCTGCGGTTCGCCAACCGGGCCGGGCACCTGCTGCGGCCCAACTCCCGCGCCACCGCGCGCCGCAACATCCGCGAGCACTACGACCTCTCGAACGATTTCTTCGCGCTCTTCCTCGACCCCTCGCTGATGTACTCCGGCGCACACTGGCGCGACGGTTTCACGCTCGAGGACGCCCAGCGCGAGAAGAACGACGCGCTCTGCCGGCACCTGCGCCTGCAGCGGTCGGACCACGTGCTCGAGATCGGCACCGGCTGGGGCGGCTGGTCCCTGCATGCCGCGCGCACCTACGGCTGCCGCATCACGACCATCACCCTCTCCCGCCAGCAGCACGATCTCGCCCGCCAGCGCATCGCGGCGGCGGGGCTGGCCGACCGGGTGGACGTGCAGCTGCGCGACTACCGCGACATCACCGGCCAGTACGACAAGATCGTCTCGATCGAGATGATGGAGGCACTCGGCCACCGGTACCTCCCCGCCTTCAGCCGGGTCCTGGCGGGCGCGCTGAAGCGTGACGGTCTGCTCGCGCTGCAGTTCATCACCTGCCCCGACCATCGCTACCGCGAGTTCCGGCGCGGCGTGGACTTCATCCAGAAGCACATTTTCCCGGGCTCGCTGCTGCTGTCGCTCAACCGGGTGAACGACCAACTCGCGCAGGCGGGCGGGCTGGTGCTGCACCACGTCTCCGACCATGGCGGTGACTACGCGCTGACGCTGCGGGCGTGGCACGAGAATTTCCGGGCGCGCCTCGACGCGGTGCGCGCGCTCGGCTTCGACGACCGCTTCATCCGCAAGTGGAGCTACTACCTCGCCTACTGCGAGGCCGGCTTCGCGATGCGCAACATCTCGGTCGTCCAAACCCTGCACACCCGCGCCAACAACCTCGCGCTCTGAGCCGCTCCCTTCCTATGATCGTCCTGCTCCGCGGACTTTTCCTCCTCGTGCTCGCCTCGATGCTGGCCGTGACCGTCTGGGCGGGTCTGCAGTGCCCGCTGTTCGGGCTGCCCCGCGAGGTCTATGCACACCCGTGGTTCATCGCCGGCATGTTCGACGCCTACTGGGGCTTCACCACGTTTTTCGTCTGGGTGTGC
>CAYYGV010000179.1:0-6638 GCA_964471615.1 uncultured Opitutaceae bacterium | reverse complement strand
TGCTCATGACCCCAATGATGCAACAGTATTTCGAGGTCAAACGCGGCCTGCCGCGTGACACCCTGCTGCTCTTCCGCCTGGGCGACTTTTTCGAGCTGTTCTTCGACGATGCGGTGGTCGCCTCGCGTCTCCTCGGCCTCACGCTGACCAAGCGTCAGGATCACCCCATGGCGGGCATCCCGTCGCACGCCTGCGACACCTACGTCACGAAGCTCCTCGCCGCCGGCAAGAAGGTCGCCATCTGCGACCAGGCCGAGCCTGCGCAGGCCGGCCGGCTGGTGAAGCGCCAGCTCACCCGGATCCTGTCGCCCGGCACCACCCTCTCCGCCAACCAGCTCGACGCCGCGCGCAACCACTACCTCTGCGCTCTGACCCTGGACAAACAGGGACTCCACGCCGCGTGGCTCGACCTCTCAACCGCCGAGTTCCGCGTCGCGACTGACACCCACATCGCGAACCTGCTCCCGGTCCTCACGGCACTAGACCCGGCCGAGATCCTGGTGATCGAAGGTGAGCTCGAACGTTGGGCCGCCCAGCCGCACGAGCAGATTGAGGTCCACGCGCTCCAGGCCTTCTGTGCCGCCCGCATCTGCTCGGAGCTTTCCGGCTATCACTTCGAGACTGCCACCGGGGCGAAGACCGTGATGGACACCCTCGGGGTGCTGAATCTCCAAGGCTTCGGGCTCGCCCACTCCCACCCTGCGCTCGGCCCGGCCGGGGCCCTCGTCTACTACGCCACGGAGAACCTCTGCGCGAAGCCCGAGAACCTCCGCGGCCTCCAGGAATACCGCAGCGCCCGCACCCTGCTGCTCGACCCGGCGACACTGCGCAATCTCGAGATCTTCTCCTCGACACAGGGCGCCCGTGAGGGATCGCTGCTGGGCGCCATCAATCACACCATGACGCCCACCGGCGCGCGGTTGCTGGAACGCTGGCTCGCGGCCCCAACGCTGGATCTGCCCGAGATCAATCGTCGTCAGGCCCACGTGGGGATCTTCCTCAGCCAGCCTTCCCGTCTGGCCGCGCTGCGCGAGCAGCTGACCAGCGTCCGGGACATCCCGCGCATTCTCGGGCGCCTGCAGAACCGCCTCCGCAATCCCCGCGAGCTCGGCGGCATCCGCGACACCCTCGTCCAGTTGCCCGCGGTCCGTCGTGAACTCGGCGGCTTCGGCCCCGAGCTCGCCGCCGCCTATGAGCCGCGACTTCCGGAGCTGCCGGACCTCCGCGACCTGCTCCGGCGCGGGCTTGCCGACGAGCTGCCGAACGATCTGGCCGACGGGAATTACATCCGGCTCGGCTTCGACGCCGAGCTCGACCGGCTGCGCTCGCTGACGAGCGACAACAAGACCTGGCTTTCCGAGCTCGAGCGCTCCGAGCAGGAGCGCACCGGGATCCGCAGCCTGAAGGTCAGGTTCACGAACAATTTCGGGTACTACATCGAGGTGACCAAGGCGAACCTGCACCTCGTGCCGTCCGACTACATCCGTCGCCAGACGACCGTCGGCGGCGAGCGTTACGTCACCGAGGCGCTCCGCCAGAAGGAGAAGGAGATCTTCCACGCCGAGGAGAACGCGCTGGCCCGCGAGCAGGAGCTGTTTAACCAGCTGGTCGCCGCAGTCCTCGATCACTCCGTCACGCTGGCCCACGCCGCCGACGCGTTGGCCGAGCTGGATGTGCTCGCCGGCTGGGCGGTCCTGGCGCGCGAGTGGAATTACTGCCGCCCGAGTCTCGACGAGGGCGAGGGACTGGAGATCGCCGAGGGCCGTCATCCGGTCGTCGAGCAGATGCTGAAGGCGCCCGGCGCAAACCTCGCGCGCGGGGCCAGCGCGACCTTCGTCCCGAACGACACGGTGTTGTCGTGCGATGACGCCCAGATCGCGCTCATCACCGGGCCGAACATGGCCGGCAAGTCCACCTACATCCGTCAGGTCGCGCTCATCACCCTCCTCGCCCAAGTCGGCTGCTGGGTGCCGGCGAAGTCCTGCCGGCTCGGACTCGTGGACCGCATCTTCTCCCGCGTTGGTGCCAGCGACGACCTCGCCCGGGGCAACTCGACGTTCATGGTCGAGATGAACGAGACCGCGAACATCCTCAACAACGCCACCCACCGCTCGCTCATCATCCTCGATGAGATCGGCCGCGGTACCTCGACGTATGACGGCCTGTCGATTGCCTGGGCCGTGGTCGAGCACCTGCACCGCGACGCCGAACGCGGTCCCCTCACCCTTTTCGCGACCCACTACCAGGAGCTCACCCAGCTCGAGAAGCACCTCCCGCGCCTGCGGAATTTCTCGGTGGCGGTGAAGGAGTGGCAGGACGACATCGTGTTCGTCCGCCGCGTGGTCCCCGGCGCCGCCGACCGCAGCTACGGCATCCAGGTCGCCCGCCTCGCGGGTCTGCCGTTGAGCGTGATCGACCGCGCCAAGACGATTCTCAGCAAGCTCGAGAGCGATGAGTCCAGCGTGACCGTGGCCGCCCCGCAGGCCCGGCCGAAGAAGAAGATCACCGTCACGCCTCCCGACGACTCCCAGCTAAACCTTCTGTAGGGAGATACCGAGGAACCACTAATCTTCGCTAGTCACCGCTAATCCCCCGACAGCCGAGAACTGGCTTGCCACAGATTAGTGAAGATTAGCGCGAATTAGCGGTTCACCCTGCCTTAGTTGGTCGCGTGGCGGACGGCCCAAAGTTGACGAGACTGCGTGATGATCTGCTTGAGGACGTCAGGCGTGACCGCCTGCTTCGGGTCGTCGCCGATACCGTGGTTCGGCGAGACGTGGGCCTCGATGCAGAGGCCGTCGGCGCCGTAGGCGATGGCCGCGAGCGAGCAGGCCGGGACGTAGGAGGCCTTGCCGACCGAGTGCGACGGATCGACTACGACCGCGGCCCAGGTCTTTTCCTTGAGCAACGGCGTGATGCTCTCGTCGGGATGGTTCCGGTAGCCGTCGAGGGTCGGACTGGTGCCGCGGGGACACAGCACGATGTTGGGATTGCCGAACGCGGCGATGTACTCCGCCGCGGAGATGAACTCGTTGAGCGGACCCATGTGCATGCTGCGCTTGAGCAGCACGGCGCGGTCGGTGCGCGAGGCCATCGCGCGGCCGATGGCGCGGAGCAGCGAGTAGTTGAGCGCGTTGCGGGCGCCGACCTGGAGCAGCGTAACGCCGGCGTCGAGCGCGAGCCGGATGTGCTCCTCCTCCATGACCTCGGTGTCGACGGGCAGGCCCGTGCGGCGCGAGGCTTCCATCAGGATGTCGAGCGACTTCGTGTCGCCCTGGAAGGTGTACGGGTTGGTGCGGGGCTTCCAGACACCGCCGCGGAGCATGTTCGCCCCGGCCTCCTTCACGGCCTGCGCGGTCTCATAAAAATAGTTCGGGTTCTTCGGGTCGATCGTGCACTGCCCGGCAATGACGAAAAGCTCCTTGCCCAGCGTGACTCCGCCCAGCGTCAGCCGCCCGGTCGCGAGGTCGGACCGCTTGTCCATGAGCTTGAACGGCGACTGGATCCGGTCGATGCGGTCGATGTAGTCGAGACCCTCGAGCCGGTTGATCATCAGGTCGTCGCGCTCGTCGCCCACGATGGCGTAGATGGTGCGGACGGCGCCGACGATGGGCTGAATCTTGCAGCCGAACTCGGTGACGATGGATGTGACTTCGGCCAGCTGCTCGGGCGTGAGCCGGTTGGTTTTCGGGAGGATCATGATGAGGGTGCGGTTGAGGGTAACAAAAAGGCCGCCCGGGAGTGGGCGGCCTGTTTTGCGAAGATGGGTGAGAGGGTCAGGTTTCGCGACAGCCGCCGGTGTGTTTCCGGGTAAAATAGCCCCAGAAACCAAAGCTAAAGTAGAAATACACCGTGCGGATCACGTCGCGATGGGTGCCGGGTGGGATCGCGCTTGTCAATGCTGGCGATGGGCCGGTCCGGGCGTTCACAGCCCGGCCGCGAACTCCGCCGGCAGCGGCGCCTCGGCGGCAAAGCTGAACTTGCGGCCATGAAACTCGTACTCGAAACGGGTGCCGAGCGAGTGCAGAAAAAGTCGCTTGGTGCGGTGCTCCTTGGCGAAGGCGCGGTTCGCCGGGAAATCGCCGTACGTCTGATCTCCCACGATCGGCAGGTGACGCTTGGCGCACTGCACGCGGAGCTGGTGACTGCGGCCGGTCTGGGGTTCCAGCTTGAGCAAGCTGACCCGCACGGCGCTGGTCCCGCGGCGGATCAAAGTCATGCGACACTCCGCCGGCACCCGACCCACCCCAGCGACCGAGCGGACCTGCGCGCCCTGCCGCGTCGTCGCAATCACGTCCTTCCAGTGCTCGCTGGGCTGCCGCGGCCCGCCGAACACGAGCGCCTGGTAGGTCTTGTGCACCTGCCGCCGTTTGAAATGGGCCCGGATGGTCTGCGCGAGTTCCGCCTCCGCCGCCACGAGGATCACGCCCGAGGTCGCGGAATCGAGCCGGTTCAGCAGCCAGAGCCGCTGCGGCGCGGCCCCCGGCGCAGGCGTCCACTCGTAGTACTCGCCGTCCAGATGATAACGTGCGGTCAGCAACGAGCGTGGTTCGTCGCCGCTGGCATTGGGATGGGACAGCACTCCGGCCGGCTTGTCGAAGGCCGCCAGGCCGTTCGCGTCGTGCGTGAGCAGGGTCACGCCCCGGCCGAGCGGCAGCGTGCTCCAGAAGCTCTGCGCGGCGGCGCTCACTGGTAGTAGAAGTAGAACACCAGCTCCTGCTCCTCGCCGAGGAGGGCCTTCATGTCGTCGGTCCACGGGCCGTACGGCGACGGCTTGGTGATCGCAGTCGTGCACGTGCGGGCGGCCTGGTCGGTCGCCTTGTTCTCGACGTTCACGATCCGCGTGACCTTGCCCTCGGAGTTCAGGACGAACGTCACGATCACCGTGCTGCCCTGCGGGGGGTACAGGCGGCTGTCGCGGTTGATCGCGTCCCAGGTGACCTGGACCGTCTCGATGAGCTTCTGCAGGTAGAGGCCGTATTTGCTGAACTTGGCGCTGACGCCGATGATACCGACGTTGGAGGTGCCGAATTTATTCTCCTCGAAAATCGCGGGTCGGACCTGCTGCGTGCGGACGATCTGCGGCCGGGGCCGCGGGTGACGCGGGTCGATCGGCAGCTGCATCGACTCGGCGCCCTCGATCAACGGGGCGTCCTTCCGGCCCTCGATCCGCTCCGGGATGTTCTTCGCCGCCTCGGCGAACTTGGCGATGTTCGTGCCGACGGAATTGGCGTCGTCGCCGATGCGCTTCTCGACGCCGGGCAGCGGATTCTGCTCGGGCCGGGAGCTCATCAGCTTCGTCTCCTGCGGCTGCTGGTCGACGGACGGCGCCACGGGCGCCTGCTCCATCTGCTTCACCAGCTGGCCCGAGACGATCTGCGTGGAGTGAATGTCCTTCTGGCCCTCCATCGCCGGCCGGTCGCTGGTACCGTTTGGGGTCGGCTTCTCCTGCGCAACCTGCTGGTTCTGCGCGGCGAAATTCTCCGTCTTGTCCGGCACGTTGTCCGGCGCGTTGGGATTGGTCTCGACGAACTTGCTCGGCAGCTTCGGCGCCGGCGGCTTCCGGACAAAGGTCTCCGGCACGATTTCGATGTTGAACTGCCGGGTCGAGGAATGCGGGCGCAGGACCGTCATGGACGGGTCCGACTTCAGCACCTGCGGTGCGAGGAGGTACAACAGCAGATGGACCAGGATGACGCCCAGGAGGCCGACCAGCACGCCCCGGGAGTCCGGATCATCCCACATCCGCGCCAAGCTCCGGCGGAGCGTGACGGAGAGAGGCGGTGCGACGATCGTCTGGGTCATGAGTGAATAATCCCGGGTGCGGAGGAAGTCAGCCTAGGAGACCCCGTTGCGTCAAAATTTGTTTCGTCGCTTCCATCGGCAGGCCCATGATATTTGTGAACGAGCCCTCCCAGCCAGCAATAATCAGCTCCCGGCCCTCCTGGATTCCATAGGCACCGGCCTTGTCCAGCGGGTTCACCACCCGGAAATAGGCGTCGATCACGGTGTCGTCGAAGGGCTTGAAGGTCACCAGGCTGGTCACGCCGTGGTCCTCGACGGCGCCCGTGGCCCGGTGCCGCAGCGCGACGCCGGTGAACACGGTGTGGGTCCGGCCCGAGAGCTGTTTCAGCATCGCCCGCGCGTCGGCCAGGTCCCGGGGCTTGTTGAGCACCCGTTGATCGATGAACACCGTGGTGTCGGCGCCTAGCACCCACGCGTCCGGATGCCGGGCCGCCACCCAGTCGGCCTTGAGGGCAGCGTTGTGGGCCACCATCGACCGCGGCTCGGCCTCCGGATGCTCGTGCTCGGTCACGTCGGCCACCACGACGTCGAACGTCACACCCAGGCCCGCGAGCAGTTCGCGGCGGCGCGGCGAGGCGGAGGCAAGGATCAGGCGGGCGGCCATGGAGCGCGCAGCAAAAGCCGCCCACCCCCTCCGCAGCAAGCCCAGCCTTCAGGCCGGCGCGGCGACTTTCCCCAATTTCCCAGTTTGTCACCCACCCCAAACCTGTACACGTTGCCCCCTCTCCCGCCACCATGCGTCTCGGCCTAGCCCAGCTCAACCCGATCGTCGGCGATCTCGCCGGCAACCGGCGTCGCATCCTCGACGCCTACACCGCGCTCGTGGCGCAGGG
>CAYYGV010000178.1:0-6654 GCA_964471615.1 uncultured Opitutaceae bacterium | reverse complement strand
ACGGCGAGATCGGCTCGACCTCGTTCCTCTACCCGCGCGCCGACGTGGCCGCCGCCCATGGCTGGCCCGCCGACACCCGCACCGGCTTCCGCCTGCTCGCCGTCTACACGCCCGACGGCCCGCCACCGCCCGTGGTCGGCATCGAGGTCCGGGTCGAGTTCACCGACGGCACCTCCACTCCGCTCGCCGGGATCCATATTCAGGTTCTCAAGAACGACCACACCGGCGCGCCCTACGGCAATCTCTGCAACCCGCGCCAGACGGACGTTCTGCACCGCGAGCACATCTACTCGACCGGCCACCCCGCCGAGTCGGCCAGCCCCGACTGCGTCGACCTCATCGCCGACTACCTGCCGCCCGGCATCAGCCTGCTCGACGTCGGCTGCGGCATCGGCGCCTACTGCGAGCCGCTTCGCGCCAAGGGCTTTTCCTGGATCGGCTGCGAGACCAGCCTCGACTGCATCCACGAACTCGCGCTGCGCAGCCGCCCGCACCGCGTGATCACCCGGCCGCGCTGGCCCTGGTCGCGCTACCGCCTGCCCGCCGCCGACCGGGAGTTCGACGCCGCGATCGCGATCGAGGTGCTGGAGCACATCCCCGACCCCGGTCCGTTCCTCGCCGAGTTGAAGCGCGTGTCGCGCCGCCACGTCGTCCTCTCCGTGCCCAACCTCGAGACCCTGCCGTTCCTCGCCAGCCGGCTCGTGGCGCCGTGGCACATCCTCGAGGGCGACCACCGGAATTTCTTCACGCGGTTCAATCTCCGCCCTCTGCTCGAGCGCCATTTCCGCCACGTCGAGGTGCTCGACTACAGCCCGCTCCCGTTGCCGTCCGCCGACGGCCTCCCGCTCCCCTACCACCTGTTCGCGCTCTGCGAGGTCTAGGGCCGCGGCCCGGTTGACCGCTGAAAGTTGAATGTTGAAAGCCCGTCCAGGCACCGATTCCGACCCGGCCGAATCCGCCGGGCTTTCACCCATCAACCCTCAACCTTCAACCGCGCCGCGCTTCGCGCGGCGCGTGCTGCTCCTCGCCGGCTTCTGCCTATTGGTGTTCGGCGCCAAGCTGTGGTTCATCCGCGTCGCGGGCAGCGACCTGCCGTCGTGGGACCAGTGGGACGCCGAGGGCGAGGTCGTCCTCCGCCCGTGGGTCGAGGGCTGGATGGGACTCAAGGAGATCCTCCATCCCCACAACGAGCACCGTCTCATCACCACCAAGCTCTACGTGCTCGGGCTGTTCGTGGCCAACGGCCAGTGGGATGGTTTCCTCGAGACCACGGTCAACGCCGCGATCCACACCCTTGCCGCCCTCGTCCTGGTGCTCGGCGCCGCCCGGTGGCTGCCCCGGCCGTGGCCGCTCGTCGCCGGCGCCCTGCTGCTGCTGCTGTTCGGGCTGCCGTTCGCGTGGGAAAACACGCTCTTCGGGTTCCAGGTCCAGTTCTACTTCCTGCTGCTGTTCTCGATGGGCCATGTCTGGCTGACCGTCGAGGGCGACCGTTTTTCGTGGCGCTGGCTCCTCGGCCAGGTGTGCGGCGTCCTGGCCCTCGCCTCGCTGGCCTCCGGTTTCCTCTCCTCCGTCGCGGTCCTCGCGGTGCTCGGCCACCGGCTCGCGCGCGAGCGCCGCTGGTCGGCCCAGCAGGTCACCACCGTCGGGCTCGCCGTCGCGTTCTCGGTCGTCGGCTGGCTGATGAAGAACGAGGTCCCGGCCCACGCCGTCCTCCATGCGCACGGCCCGGCGCAGTTCCTCCTCGGCGTGCTCAAGCTGCTCGCCTGGCCCGGCAGCGCGCTCTTCCCGTGGACGCTCCCGCTGCTGCTGCCAACGGCGCTGTTCGTGTACCGTCGCGTGTTCAGCCGGTCCACGTCGCCCGACGAGGCCATCCTGATGGGCCTGCTCGCGTGGGTGCTCCTCCAGTGTCTCGCCACGGCCTTCGCCCGCGGCGGCTCCGAGACCGTGCTCTCGCCGCGCTACCTCGACCTGCTCGCCGTCAACGTGATCCTCGGGCTCATCTTCCTCGTCCGCGAGACGGCCGGACGGACGCGCGTGGTGCTCGCGTCAGCGTGGCTGGCCGTCGCGGCCGGCGGGCTCTGGCAGCAGAGCCGGCAGATGTGGGACGATTTTGTCGCCGCCAACATTCCGCGGCAACAGGTGCAGGAGCTGCACGTCCGTGACTTCGTCCGCACCGGCGACCCGGCGCATATCCTCAACAAGCCGTGGGGTGATGTACCCTATCCCGACGGCCCGACCCTGCTGCAGCGACTCTCCTTCCCGTCAATCCGCGCCATCCTGCCGCCGAGCGTGCGTCGCTCATTCCCGCTGGCCAACGGCGCGCCGACCGCGGTTCCTCCCGAGGTCATGCCGGCGAACCGTCCCGTGGCGCTCAGCACGTGGATGGTCCCGCTCGGCCTCGGCACCTACCAATGGAAGAGCGCCCCCCAGCCGGCCACCGCGCTGCCAATCCTCCGGTTCCGCGTCGCCGGCGGACTCGGGGCGCCCGACAATCCCGGCAAGGTCGTCGTGAAGAGCGCGGCTGGCGAGGTGCCCGTCATCCCCGATGAACCAGCCAGGCGGGTCTGGAAGACGGTGAATGTCGTCCGGCCGCCGGGCGAGTGGTGGGTCGAGGTGTCGACACCGCGCCCCGGGGAGTGGTTCGCCTTCACCGAGCCGGTCGACGTCGGCTACGGCTCCTACGGCGCGGAGAAGCTTCTGAAGCACCACTACGTTTTCACCCTGCTCGGCGCGCTGCTTGTCGCCGCTGGCCTCTACCTGGATCGCCGCCAGGCCGGCTGAGATCATGACCCTGCTGCTCACGTGGCTCGCCGTTTTCGCGGTGCTCGCGGCCCCGGCCGCGGCCGCGGATCGCTGGCTGGGACGGCGGGGCGTGACCGATCTCCGGCTTCGGCTCGCGGGCCCGCTCGCGGTGGCCGGGCTGGTCGGAGTCGTGACGTTTTTCGCGTACTTCCTCCACCCCTGGCTCGGTCGCGCGGTCGCGGTCGCCCTGCCGCTGGCGGGTGCCATCTACGCGTGGCGGCGGCCGGAGCGGACCGAACCCGACCTGCGCGCGGCGGCTCTGCTGGTTGCCGGCGTCGGGCTGTTCCAACTGGCGCTGCTGTACCTGCCGGACCTGCACCGGGAGCCGGAGTGGCAGTCGCAAGTGCGCTTCCTCTACGAGTTCCCGATCGATGCGAACCTGCCGAAGATGCTCGGCGACCGACTCTACGACGGAGTGCCGCCAAAACCGTTCCTGCCCGAGGCCGGCTGGCTGAGCAGCGACCGGCCGCCGCTGCAGGCCGGGCTCTACCTCGTCGTTCGCCCGTGGGGCGATGTGCTCGGGCTGCCGGCCGGGCTGGTCTACCAATGCGTGGGCACGCTGGCGCAACTCTGCTGGCTCCCGGCGCTGTGGCTCTTGGGCCGGCGGCTCGGTTTCTCGGTCGGGCGCACCACGGCGCTGGTCCTTTTCGCGGCGGCGACCGGTCTCATCCTGTTCAACGGCACCTACATCTGGCCCAAACTGCTCGCCGCGGGCTACGCGACCGTGGCCGCCGTCCTGCTGCTCGACCGGTCGGCGCCGCGCACCACGGCGGTGATCGCGTTGGCCGGGGTCTGCGCGGGTCTCGCCTGGCTGGGCCACGGGGCAGTGGCGTTCACGCTCGTGCCGCTGGCCCTCGTGCTGCTCGTGCCCGGACTGTTTCCCGGCTGGCGCGGCGTGGCCCTCGGCGCCGCAGCCTTCGCCCTCGTGGTTGCCCCGTGGTCCGCCTACCAGAAGCTCTACGACCCGCCGGCGAACCGGCTCCTGAAGTGGCACCTCGCCGGGGTGATCGACGTAGATGCGCGCTCCACGGGACAGGCCCTGCACGACAGCTATGCCGGGTTGTCGCGGGAGGCGCTGGTCGCCAACAAGCGCGCGAATTACGGCACCCTGTTCAACGGGTCATTCCGCCCGGCCGTCGACGTGTTCACGACGCCGGCGTACGGCCGCAAGGTCGATGAGTTCTTCTATGTCTTCCGCAGCCTCGGGGTGCTGAATCTCGCGTGGCTGCTGGCGCCGCTGGCCTGGCTGGCGCGGCGCCCTCGGCCGGACGGCCTGCTGGTCGGACTGCTTGCCGTGACGGCCCTGACCCTCGCGTTCTGGCCGGCCGCGATGTTCATCCCCGCTTCAACCATCCTCCACCAGAGCTCGTACGCGATGATGCTCGGGCTGCTGGGCCTCGCGATCGTGCTGCTGCTGCGACTGCCGGCCTGGCTTGGCTGGCCGGTGCTCGGCTGGCAGGCGCTGGGCTTCGCCCTGACCTGGCTGCCGTATTACGGCTCGGCGCCGCTCCGGCCGGACATGGTCATCCTGCTGGTCGCGGCGGCGGCGCTGGTCGCGTGGTCCGTCCGCCTCGTGCTCCAGCCTGCGACGCCCGCGATGCCACCGGTGTTGCTCCGGAGCTGGAGTCGCGTGACAGCCTCGCCGCGCTCCGTGCTCGTGGTGACGCTGGTCGCGATGGTCGGCGTGCTGTTTCTCCGCCGGCCCGAAGCATTTCTGCGTCCGCAATTCTGGGCCGAGGACGGCGGCGTGTTCTTCTGCGGTGCCGACCTCGACGGCGCGAATGCCGTCCTCCAGCCCTACGGCGGCTATCACCATCTGCTGCTGCGGCTGATCGCCGCCGTCGCGAGCGGACTCGATCCGAGCTACATTCCCGCGGCCTATCTCGGCGCGAGCCTCGTCCTGTTGCTGGCGGTTGCGGCGCTGTTGTTCTCCCCGCGACTGTCCCTGCCCTACCGTCCGGCCTTCGCCTTGGCCATCGTGCTCGTGCCCCACACGGGCGAGGTGTTCGACACCCTCACCAATGCCCAGTGGATTACGGCGCTCGGTCTCGTGGCGCTGCTGCTGCTGCGCGATCCCGAGCGCCCGGGCGCGGCGCTGCGCGACGCCGTCAGCGCCATGCTGCTGGGCCTGACCGGCCTGTTCTCGGTCTTGTTCGCCCCGTTGTTCCTGATTCGGGCATGGCATCGTCGCACACGACCCGCCTGGACCCTGGCCGGCGTCGTGGTGGCCACCGCGGTCGTGCAGGCGGCGACCTATCTCCGGAGTCCGCCGCCGGGCGGCGCTGGGACCGGAGATTTCCTGATGGGCTGCCTCCAATTGCTGCCGCGGTTCTGGACCGGCCTGATCCTGTCGTCGACGGTGGCTGATTCACTGCCGCGCGCGCTGGGACTCGGGCTGAGCCTGGGCCTGACCGCTGGCCTGGCTTTCGTCGGGTGGCAGCGCGCCGAGCACCGGCCGGAGCGCCTGGCCCTGTGGGGCTGCCTGCTCCTGATGGCGGGGGCCGTCTTGGTGAAGTTTCACGGTTCCGCCGACCTGCTGGCCCCGGTGATCAACGGCGACCGCTATTTCTTTCTGCCGAAGGTGCTGCTCGCGTGGCTCGTGATTCTCGAGTGGAACGGCCCCCATCGCGTGGCGGCGCGGATCCTGGTGGGCCTGATGCTGCTGGCCAGCCTCGCGGCGTTTCGCTTCACGCCGTACGCCGACTACGACTGGCCCGGCTGGGCGGCAAAGCTGCGGGCCGGGCAACCGGTCACCGTGCCGGTCAACCCCGCCGGCTCGTCCTTCACCCACCCAGGGAAACGCCCCGGATCGTAGCCCATCCGGTTACCCGCCACGCAGCGCGGCCCGAGCTTGGGTGAGGCTTGCTGACGGCTGATCGCTGACGGCCAAAGGCTTCGCTCCCGCCGCGCAAAATCGACTGGAAAGGCAACGGGGCATCCTGTTGCCTCGTTTCCTTCGGGTGCGCCGCACCCGGCTTGTCTATGGCCAAAACCCTCCTCGTCACCGGCTCCTCCGGCCTGATCGGCTCGGAAGTCTGCGTCTATTTCGCCCGCGAACTCGGGTATCAGGTCCACGGCGTCGACAACAACCAGCGCGCCGTCTTTTTCGGGCCGCAGGGCGACACCCGCTGGAACCAGAACCGGCTGGCCAAGGAGCTGCCGGGCTTCGTGCACCACGAGCTGGACATCCGCGACCGCGCCGGGGTGCTCGCGCTGGTGAAATCGCTCAAGCCCGCCGCCATCGTCCACACCGCGGCCCAGCCAAGCCATGACCGCGCGGCGGCGATCCCGTTCGACGATTTCGACACCAACGCGGTCGGCACGCTGAACCTGCTCGAGGCCGTTCGCCAGGCCGTGCCGGAGTCCCCGTTTGTCCACATGAGCACGAACAAGGTCTACGGCGACGCGCCCAACCGGATCGCGCTGAAGGAGCTCGCGACGCGCTGGGATTACGCGGATCCCGCGTATGAGCACGGCATCGCCGAGACGTTCACGATCGACCAGTCGAAGCACTCGCTGTTCGGCGCGTCGAAGGTGGCCGCGGACGTGATGGTCCAGGAGTACGGCCGCTATTTCAACCTGCCCTGCTGCTGCCTCCGCGGCGGCTGCCTGACGGGCCCGAACCACTCGGGCGTCGAGCTGCACGGCTTCCTGAGCTACCTCGTGAAGTGCAACCTCGAGGGCCGCGAATACAAGGTTTTCGGCTACAAGGGCAAGCAGGTGCGCGACAACATCCACTCGCTCGACGTCGCGCGCTTCATGGCGGCGTTCGTCGCCGCGCCCCGAGTCGGCGAGGTCTACAACCTCGGCGGCGGCAAGGCCAACAGCACGTCGATCCTCGAGGCGTTCAAG
>CAYYGV010000177.1:0-6698 GCA_964471615.1 uncultured Opitutaceae bacterium | reverse complement strand
CAGCGGCACGTCCACGTCGTGTGGCACGAAGCGAACGTACGGGATCACCAGGTTGAACTCGTCCTTCCCGCGCAGCGCGATGACGGTGCAGAGATAGGTGACGATGATGAACAGGCCGAGCTGGGAAAGGTAGATGATCTGGGGGTCGCCGAAGCGAAACAGCGGGGAGTTGCCGATGAAGTAGGCGATCAGCGTGCCCATCCCGAGGCCGAAGGTGATCGCCGACAGGCCGCGCAGGGAGAAGCCCTTCAGCAGCACGTCGACCAGGATCACGAGCGCGCCGAGCAGGAGGCCGATGACCACGGCCAGCCGCCGGTGGGCATCCCACTCCTCCACCGCGTAGCACACGAGCCACCCGCACGCGCCGCAAAGCACGAAGAAGACCGAGCGGATGGCGATGATGGTCTTGTTCATGTCCCGTCGTTACTGACGGAAAAGGTAGAGCATGGCAATCGGCAGAAACATGCCGACCGCGATCAGCACAAAAAGCACCCGGATCGTGCGTTCGGCTTTTGCCTTTTCAGGAGAATCCTCGTCCATTTCGATCCGAGCGCACCAAACCCGTCCCGGCATGACAACCCAATACTGGCTAGTGAAATCCGAACCTGAGGCCTACGCCTGGGCCGACCTGGTCCGCGACCGGCGGACCGCGTGGACCGGCGTCCGGAACTATCAGGCCCGCATCCACCTCAACGCCATGCGCCGCGGGGACCAGGTTCTCTTTTACGAAAGTGTAACCACCAAGGCCGTGGTCGGCATCGCCGAAGTGACCAAGACCGCGTTTCCCGACACCACCGCCGACGAACCCGGCTGGGTCGCAGTCGAGCTCAAGGCCGTCGCCGCCCTGCCTGCGCCGGTGACCCTCACGCAGATCAAGTCCACCCCCGCCCTCGCGAACATCGGCCTGCTCCGCCAGAGCCGCCTGTCGGTGATGCCGCTGGCGGCGACGGAGCATGCGGCGATTCTGCGGCTCGCGAAGTCGTAGGTCTGACCATTCCGGAATCCGGATTCCGGATTTCGGAATCAAACCAACTTTCGCGAGGCCCGAATCTCGGAATCTGCCCGTTCGATTTCCTTCGACTCCGCCCGCCATCTCAAGTTTGCAGAGACCATGTCCCTCACCCTCGCCATCCTTGCTCCCGGGCTGCTGGGCGGCTCCGTCGCCAAGGCGGCGCGGGCCCGCGGCGCGGCCAGCCGGATCGTGGTGTGGGCCCGGCGGCCGGAGTCGCGGCTGCAGCTGAAGGATCAGCCGTGGTGCGACGAGGTCGCCGAGACGCCGGAACAGGCGGTGCGTCAGGCCCAGCTCGTCGTCATCGCGGCGCCGGTCGACCGGATCGTGCCGCTCGTCGAGCGCATCGCGGCGCACCTGCCCGAGGGCGCCATCGTGACCGATGTCGGCAGCGTGAAGGGCGAGATCACTCGCCTCGGCCAGGCGAAGATCGGCGCGCGCGCCCACTTCGTCGGCTCCCATCCCATGGCCGGCTCCGAGAAGACCGGCTGGGAACACGCGAGCGCCGAGCTGTTCGTGCGCCGCACCTGCTTTGTCACTCCGCTCACCGCCACCGCCGAGCCGGCCGTCGAGGCCGTCGTGCGCTTCTGGCGCGAATTGGGTGGCGAGCCCGTGACGGTTTCCCCGGACACCCACGACGAGATCGTGGCCCACATCAGCCACCTGCCGCAGGTGCTGGCGTCGTCGCTCTGCTCGTTCCTCGCGAAGAAGGACCCGGCGTGGCGCAACCACGCGGGTGGCGGGCTGCGGGACACGACGCGCATCGCCGGCAGCGATCCGCAGCTGTGGCGGACGATTCTCGAGCAGAACCGCGACGAACTCCTCCGCGCCCTGCGCCAGTACCAGGACGAGCTGCAGGGTCTCCACGCCGCGCTGTCGAACCGCGACTGGCTCGAGGTCGTTGCGCGACTCGAGCGTGGCAAGGCCTACCGCGACCAGTTCCGTCCCTAGCTTGCTGGCGGGTGGTTGGGTTTGCCACGAAGGGCACGAAGAACACGAAGCCCAAGCGGGGTTGGTCTTCGCGATCTCGGCGGGCTTTGCGGTGTGAAAGGCGGGAGTTAGTTTTGGTTTACCGCCCAGGCCGCTGAGGCCGCGAAGCAAACCGGGACTGGGCTTCGTGTGCTTGGGGTCCTTCGTGGCGAACCCAGAGCACCGAAAATGCAGGCTGGCGGATCGCGGGACTTTTCCTGACGCTGGGTTCCTCCATGGCCCTGCCCGAATTGCTCCCTGTCGTGCCCTTCACGCGTCCCGTGCGCGGCGAGGTGGTGTTGCCGGGGTCGAAGAGCCTGACCAACCGGGCGCTCCTGCTGGCGGCGTTAGGCGACCGGCCGGTGACCCTGACCGGGGCCCTGTTTTCCGAGGACACGCGGCTGATGGCGCAGGCGCTGCGCCAGCTGGGGTTCACGGTCGACGCGAACGAGCCGGCGCTGACCGTGCGCGTGAGCGGACAGGACCGGGCTTTCCCGGGCGGTGAGACGGACCTCTTTGTCGGACTGGCGGGCACGGCGGCGCGATTCCTGACGGCGCTGTGTGCCGCGGCGCCGCGGGGCACGTATCGGATCGACGGCGTGCCGCAGATGCGACAGCGGCCGATGGCCGGGCTGATCGAGGCGCTGCGCGCGCTCGGGGCGGAGATCCGCTGCACGGGTACCGAGGGATTTTTCCCGCTCGAGATCCGGGCGCACGGCTTGCGGGGCGGCGAAGTCCGCCTCGACGCGAGCGCGAGCAGCCAGCTCCTTTCCGCGCTGCTGATGGCGGCGCCGCTGGCGGCGGGCCCCGTCACGGTGAATCTCGTGGGCGGGGTCCGGCGGACCTTCATCGAGATGACCCTGCGCCTGATGGCGGAGTTCGGCCTGCCGGCCGTGCCGCCGGCGGATACCTCGCGCTTCACGGTGTCGCCGGGACGTTATGCTCCGCCGGGCACCTACGCGATCGAGCCGGACGCGACGGCGGCGAGCTACTTCCAGGCCCTGCCCCTCGTGGCCGGCGGCGAGCTGGGACTGCCGGGACTGCGCCCGCCGGGCGCGGGACTGCAGGGCGATTCCGCGTTCGTCGAGGTGCTGGCGCGCGTCCGGGCGCGGCCGACCGGGCGGATGCTCGACGAGGATTTCCGTGAGATTTCGGACACGTTTCTCACGCTCGCGGCCCTCGCGCCGCTGCTCAACGGCCCTACGCGCATCACGGGCATCGCCCACACGCGCCGCCAGGAGACCGACCGGGTGGCGGGCATGGCGCGCGAGCTGCAGCGGATCGGCCAGCACGTGGTCGAGACTGAGGACGCGCTGGAGATCCACCCGCGGCCGCTGAAGGCCGGGCAGGTGATCGAGACGTACCACGACCACCGCTTCGCGATGAGCTTCGGCATCCTCGGCTGTCACGACCTGCATCGCGACGGCCAGCCTTGGCTCACGATTCGCGAACCCGTCTGCTGCGCGAAGACCTTCCCGCACTTTTTTGAGTTGCTGGAGACGGTGCGCGCAAAATCGTTGGCAGACTGATGGCTCCCCCCCCTTTCATCATAGTCGCGATCGACGGCGGCGCCGCCTCCGGCAAGTCGTCGTCGTCCCGGACGCTAAGCGAGCGCTTCAACCTCCTGCATGTCGACACGGGCTCGTTCTACCGCGCCATCACCGCGGAGATGCTCCGGCAGGGCGTGCGCGCCGACGACCACCCGCGGCTCGTGCAGGCGCTGGGGGCGCTGCGGCTCACGACGCGACTCGCGGGCCGGTCGGCGGAGATGGAGATCGGCGGCCGCGTGGCCGGCGACGAGATCCGCAGCCGCGAGGTGAACGAGAACGTCTCCCACTACGCAGCGGTCCCGGAGCTGCGCGCAGCCCTGCTCGCCTATCAGCGCGGGCTGGCTGAGTTCGGCCGGCAACACCACTTTCGCGGCCTGGTGATGGAAGGCCGGGACATCGGCTCCGCCATCTTTCCGGGCGCCGATTTCCGCTTTTTCCTCCACGCCGACCCAGGCGAGCGCGAACGCCGGCGGGCTGGCCAGGGGCTGCACGACCAGATCCGCGAGCGCGACCGCATCGACTCGTCCCGCAAGACCTCGCCGCTCACCTGTCCGCCGGGCGCGACGTCGATCGACACGACCCACGTCTCTCTCGAGCAGGTGGTCGAGTTGATGTCCGCCGCCGTCGCCGCCAAGCTCAACTCCTGATGAGCCGGATCTACAATCAGAGCGAGATGGAGCCGATCTACGGCTTCTTTCATTACCTCGCGCTTTCGGCGTACGACATCCTGTACCGCGGCAATGTGGTGGGCCTCGAGCACCTGCCGGGCGAGGGTTCGTTCCTGATCGCCGCCAACCACCTCAGCTTCCTCGATCCGCCGTTCATCGGCTGCCAGGTGCAGCGCCAGATCTCGTACTTCGCCCGCAAGACCCTGTGGAAGGGCGGCATCGTGAGCTGGTGGCTCGACACCGTCGGCACCATCCCGGTCGACCGCGATGGCGGCCAGGATGTGAGCGCGATCAAGCGCGTGCTCAAGGTCCTCAAGGAGGACCGCGGCCTGATCCTCTTCCCTGAGGGCACCCGTTCCCCCACCGGCCAGCTGCAGGCCCCCAAGGCCGGCGTCGGCCTCATCTGCTGCCGGGCCCAAGTGCCGGTCGTGCCGGCCCGAATCTTCGGCTCGTACGAAGCCTTCGGCAAGGGCCGCGGCCTGCGACTCGGCGTGCCCGTGAGCGTGGTGTTCGGGGCCCCGCTGGCGCCAAGCGACTACGACGAGCCGAACGCCGGCAAGGAACGCTATCAGATCGCCAGCGAGCGCATCATGCGCCGCATCGCCGAACTCCGGCCGCCCGAGATCCGCGTCATCTAGGAACGCGGTGGTTTTGTCTCACAGGAGTCAACGGAGGAAACGGAGAGGGGAACCGCTCATCTTCGCTAATTCGCACTAATCGGGTTCGGGACCTTTGGCGGTTTCTTCTTCTCCGTGTCCTCCGTTGCCTCCTGTGAACCGCCTCAGGTGGTTTCCCGTAGCATGGCGGGATTCACCTCGGCGAGGTTGCGGCAGCCGGTCAGGGCGAGCGTGAGGTCGAGCTCGGCGATCCAGTTCTGCAGCACTTCCCGCACCCCGGCCTCGCCGGCGCACGCGAGCCCATAGACGAACGGCCGGCCGACCAGTACCGCGCGGGCGCCGAGCGCGATCGCCTTGAAAACGTCCGCCCCTCCACGCGGGCCGCTGTCGAGAAGCACCGGGAACTTCCCGCCGACGGCGGCGACCACCCCGGGCAGTGCGTCGAGACTCGTCACGGCGCCGTCCACCTGCCGTCCGCCGTGATTGGAGACGATCAGGCCGTTCACGCCGGCGTCGACGGCACGGCGCGCGTCGTCGGGATGCAGCACGCCTTTCAGGATGATCGGCAGGCGGGTGTACAGCCGCAGGCGCGGCAGATCGGCCCACGTGAGCGAGGGTCGCGAGTAGGTCGTGAAGAACCGCTGCACGGCGGCGCGCGGCTCGTCCGAGAAGAGGTTGCGCCAGAGTCCACCCGGGAAATTCGCCTTCTGCGCCAGCGCGGCGGCGACGGTGCGGAAATTCACCGGCGGCCGCGGTCCGGCCGGGAGCGGCTCCCGAAGCTGCGCCCGGAACACCGGGTCGCTCGTGTACTGCGCGATGCCGCGGCCTTCGAGGAATGGCAGATAGGCCTGGGCAAGGTCGCGGGGCCGCCAGCCGAGGATGGACGTGTCGAGTGTCACGACCACCGCTTCACAGCCAGCCGCCTCCGCGCGCCGCACGAAGCTCGCGACCAATTCGTCGCTCGTGCTCCAGTACAATTGAAACCACCGCGGCGACGCGCCCATGGCGGCCGCGCAGGTCTCCATCGGGACCGAGGCCTGGTTGGAGAAGATCACCGGGACGCCCAGGCTGGCCGCGGCGCGCGCCACGGCGAGGTCGCCGTCGGGGTGCGCCAGGTCGAGGACGCCGATCGGCGCGGTCAGCAGCGGCGCGGGAAGCGTGCGGCCGAGCAGCTCGACCGAGAGATCGCGGCGGGAGGCATCGCGCAGCACCTGGGGCACGATCTGTCGCCGGTCGAACGCCGCGCGATTCGCCGCCATGGTGCCTTCCGCACCGGCCCCGCCGGCAACATAACCGAACGCCGGACCGGACATCACCTCGCGCGCGCGGGCCTCCAGTTCCGCCGCCGCGACCGGCACCAGCGGCCGCTGTCCCGCCAGCCCCGGCAGGTAAATCGACCGCTGCCGGGCCGGCCCAGGATCAGGCGGGGGCGGGGTACTCATGGGCGCGGAGGTTCACAGGCGAAGCGGGGTTTGTCGAATCCGGACGAGGACAAAACTCCAAATGCCAACCTCAAGAACTCCAAACACCAACCCGCCAAACTCCAAACCAGGATCCAAACCCGAACAAGGAAGCCGCCACCCAAAACAGCAAAACGAAGTAGCCGGACAACGAATCGGCCTTCGCGTGCTTCGCGATCTTCGTGGTGAAGAATCCACCCACGCGAAACTGCCCTGCCCCGCCAACCGCCCTGGACCTCAGCCTCAGTCCAAACCGCAGGCCTTGCGGGCGCGGGCGGTCACGACGCGGGCGACGGCACGGGCGCGCTCGGCGCCTTCGCGGAGCACGCCGTCGACGTAATCGGGATTGGCCGCCAGTTCGGTGCGGCGGGCGCGGGCCACGGCGAAGTAGCCCCAGTAGTGCTCGAACAGCGCCTTCTTCAGGT
>CAYYGV010000176.1:0-6806 GCA_964471615.1 uncultured Opitutaceae bacterium | reverse complement strand
CCGAACCAGAGCAGCATGACCGGGCCGAAGACGCCGCCGATGCGCTTGGTGCCCTTGTGCTGGGCCCAGAACAGGGCGGCAAGGATGACGCAGGCGATGGTCACGACATAGGGCCGGAAGCCGTCGCTGAGATTGAGGAAACCCTCGGCGGCGCTGAGCACCGTGATGGCGGGCGTGATCACGCCGTCGCCGTAGAGCAGGGCGGCCCCGATGAGGATCATGATCACGGCCGCGCCGAGACCGGCGCGCGGGGCGGCGGACCGCTTGGTGTGGATCAGCGCCATCAGCGCGAAGATGCCGCCTTCGCCCTGGTTGTCGGCACGGGTCACAAAGAAGAGGTACTTGAGGCTCACGACGAGCATCAGCGACCAGAAGATCAGGGAGAGCACGCCCAGGATGCCCTCCGTGCGGTCGCCGGCCGGCAGGTGGGCCATGCACTCTTTGATGGCGTAGAGCGGGCTCGTGCCGATATCGCCGAAGACGACGCCGAGGGCGCCGATGCTCAGGGCGGCCTGGGCCCGGGCCGGCAGGTTTAGCGGAGGGCGGGTGGACATGGAACCCGCCTAGGGAAGCGGGCCGCGGCGCTAGTTTCGAGAAAAATGCCGACGGCGCGGCGCCCCGCATCGACAAGCCGCCGGTTTTGCCTACGGTCCTGCGCATGAGTCAGATCACCTGGAAAGCCGTCAAGGCGTACTCGGACATCCTCTACCACAAGGCCGACGGCATCGCGAAGATCACGATCAACCGGCCGGCGAAGCGCAACGCGTTCCGGCCCGAGACCGTGGCCCAGATGCACGAGGCGTTCAGCGACGCGCGCGACGACGCGTCGATCGGGGTGGTGCTCCTGACCGGGGCGGGCCCGCATACCGACGGGAAGTACGCGTTCTGCGCCGGCGGCGACCAGAGCGTGCGTGGGCACGCCGGGTACGTGGGGGGCGACGGCGTCCCGCGGCTCAACGTTCTCGATCTCCAGAAGCTTATCCGCTCGATGCCCAAGGTCGTGATCGCGCTGGTGGCCGGCTACGCCATCGGCGGCGGGCACGTGCTCCATCTGGTGTGCGACCTGACGATCGCGGCGGACAACGGCGTCTTCGGTCAGGTGGGCCCGAAGATGGGCAGCTTCGACGGCGGCTTCGGCGCCAGCTACCTGGCGCGGATCGTGGGCCAGAAGAAGGCGCGCGAGATCTGGTTCCTCTGCCGGCAGTACAACGCCGCGCAGGCGCTGGAGATGGGCCTGGTGAACAAGGTCGTCCCGGTGGCGGAGCTCGAGGCCGAGGGCGTGAGCTGGGCCCGCGAGATTCTCGGCCACAGCCCGCTCGCGATCCGCCTGCTCAAGAGCGGCTTCAACGCCGAGCTCGACGGCCAAGCCGGCATCCAGGAACTCGCCGGCAACGCCACGCTGCTCTACTACATGAGCGAGGAGGCGAAGGAATTCCACTCGGCCCAGCGCGAGAAGAGGAAGCCTGACGCGCGGAAGTTTCCTTGGCTGCCATAGGGCGGTGGCCCGCGGCGGGCAGGTAACAGGGGACAGGTTTCCAAGTATCAGGAAAAATCCGCGCCTGCGGCGCAGCCTGGTGGCTCGACCACCCGCGACCATTCTCGTGCCGGCTTCCTGATACTTGGATACCTGACCCCTGTTACCTGCGCATCGCGCACTACGCCCGCAATGCGCCACTCGTCAGCCCGCGGATGAAGGGCTTGGTGGCGTAGATGAAGAGCACGAGCAGCGGGATGCTGCTAATCGTCCAGGCCGCATAGAGGGTGGCCGGGTTCGAGGAGATCGTGGACGACGCCATGGTGTAGATGCCCGACGCCACCACGTGGTGCCGGTCGTCGGTGTTCACGATGTAGGGCCAGAGGAAGTTGTTCCACGTGCCGAGGATGTTCATGATCGTCACGACCGAGAACACCGGGCGCGACAGCGGCAGCACGATGTGCCAGTAGAGGCTCCAGTGCCCGGCGCCGTCGAGGCGCGCCGACTCGAAGAGCTCCTCCGAGAGGCCCTCGAAGAAACTCTTGAAGACAAAGATCGCGAAAACCTGGCCGCCCGCGACGTAGGGCAGGATCATCGAGCCATACGTGTTCAGCAGGCCGAGTTCCTTCACGAGCAGGAAGCTCGGCACCAGCGTGAGCACGCCCGGGAAGACCATCGTCGCGAGGATGAAGGTGAACACGAACCGGTGGCCGACGAAGCGGTAGCGCGCGAGGAGGTACGCGGTGCCCGAGCCGAGGCAGCAGACCCCGAGCGCGGTCAGGCCCGACACGAGGAAGGAATTCAGCACGTAGCGCCGGAGGACGGTCCAGGCGAGCGTGGTGCCGGCCGTGAGCCGGCCGACGTAGAACCGCGCCGCCTCGGACCGGGACACGGTGCGGCGGTTGTCGAGCTCGTCGGTGATCACGACCGGGCGGTCGCGGCCCGCAAGCGCGTCGAGCCCCAGCCGTCCGAGATGGCGGACCGCCGACGGCATGCCGAACGTTCCATGGTAGAACTCGCTGCTGTCGCGGAGCGCGCTGTTCACCATGAAGAGGAACGGGATGAGTGTCAGGGCGAGCATCCCGACCAGGATGGCGTGGATCAGGAGCGTGGCCGTGCGCGGCTTCATGACGTGTGGCCCTGCACCTCCTCGGCCGAGCGGAAATAGCGGAGGTTGAGCATCGTCAGGGAGAAGATGATCGCAAACAGGACGACGCCGATGGCGCAGGCGTAGCCCATGCGCTGGTAGGAGAAGGCGTTGTAGTACATCCAGAGCCCGGGGACCATCGTGCGGAAGCCCGGTCCGCCCTGCGAGAGGACGAAGACGCCTTCGAAGCCCTGGAAGCCGCCGATCACGGTGAGCACCAGGATCAGCTTCAGCTGGCTGAGCACGAGCGGCACATCGATGCGGAAGAACTTCCGGATGCCGGTGCAGCCCTCGAGCGCGGCCGCCTCGTTCACGCTCTCGGGGATCGCGGAAAGCCCGGCGTAGTAGATCAGGATCTCGAAGCCGCCGGCGAACGGGAAGCCGACGAACATGAGCGCGGCGAGCGCGGTGTGCGGGTCCGACAGCCAGCCGCGGACGCAGTCGCCAAGGCCGAGGAACCGGAGCGTCTCGCTCAGCATGCCGTAGTCCGCGTAGATGAGCCGGGCCCAGAGCAGCTGCACCGCGATGCCCGGGACGACGATGGGCACGAGGAAGCCGACGCGGTAGAGGTAGCGGGTCCGCTCGTTTGGCAGGGCGTGGATGAGTTTCGCGACGACCAGCGGCACAGTCAGGCGGACCAGCACGAGAAAGCCGGTCAGCAGGAACATGTTCAGCATCGACGGCCAAGTCGGCGGATCGATGGTGAGGTACTCCACATAGTTCTGCAGGCCGACGAACTCGGAGTCGCCGCCGACCTCGAAGCGGTAGAGCGACTTCACGAACGCCCACGCGACCGGCAGGTAGACGAACGTGAGCAGCAGCACCATCGACGGCAGCAGGAGCACGTGGCAGCCGGCGGCGAAGCGGAGGCGGGCGCTGGTCTTGGCGGCGATCATGGCGGCGGGGGCAGGTCGCGGAGGCGCGCGCGGACCGGGGCGAGGCGCCGCCATTCCGCCTCGAACGGCGCGAAGTCGGGCCGCTTGCGGTCGATGAAGTTCTGGGTCGCGGCGCGCAGGTTCGATTCCTGCCAGGCGAGGAAGCCCTTGAGGTCGATGCCGCGGGTCAGGAACAGCAGCAGCATCCGGCGCGTGATGTCGTTGTACCGGAGGTCGAACGTGAAGGCCCACTTGGTCGAGGTGTAGCGGCGCTCGAGGATGCGCTCGAACGGGGCGAGCGGCTTCAGCACGGGCACGCCGACGATGTTCGGGATGAAGCCGGCGTACTCGTTGACGACGGTCTCGGCGTTCTCCGGCAGGCAGAGAAACTGGAGCAGCTGGACTGTGCGCTGGAGCCGTTCGGAGCGTTCGAGCCGCTCGGCAAACGGCAGGCGCGGGTCCGTGTCGCCGACCGCGGAGTTCGTGATCTCGTACTGGGTGCCGGACCCGCCGATCACGCACATCGGCGCGCCGATGGCGTAGGGTGATTCCCGCTTGGTGATCGGCGGCAGGTAGAACACGTCATACTCGAAGCCGAGACTGCGGTCGTTCGCGAGGCGGCCGGTGAGCCAGCTGCCGCTCCAGAACATGATCGAGCCCTGGTTGACGAAATCGCGGTTGAGGTCGGCGGAGATCAGGTCGCGCGTGATGTACGGCACGAGCTCCTCCATGTGGCGCCACACCTCGGTGTAGCGCGGGTCGCGGCGGCCGAAGAATCCCTTCTGGTAGAGGAAGGCGATCTCGTCGGGATCGAGGTACGCCGGTTGGTAGGCATCACGGTCCGGGTCCTTCTTCAGGTCGATGCCCGGCAGGAGCTCTTGGTAGATCTGGTCGAAGATCAGGTCCTGGCCCCAGTCGGCCAGGGCGTCGATGTTGACCGCGAGCGGCGTGCGGCCGAGCTGCCGGATGCGTTCCGACACCGCGAGCAGCTCGCCCCAGGTGGTCGGGACCTTCAGGCCGTGCTCGATGAAGAACGTCTTGTTGTAGAAAATCCCCGTCTCGACCATGTCGTAACTGATGCAGTAGTTCCGGCCGTCGGGGCCCTTCTTCCCGCGCGAGATGGCCTGGTAGCGAAACATGTCCCACCACTGCCGGGCGCCGGGCCCCTTGGGGTCGCGCTCGGCGACGAAGGGATTCGGCGCCTCGAGAAAACGGTCGAGCGGGACGTACCAGTTCTTCTGCGTATCAACCCAGACATCCTCGACATTGACGGTCACGATGTCGGGCGCCGAACCGCCGCTCAGCTGGGTGACGAGAAATTCGCGCAGCAACGGCGTGTTGATCACCTCGACGTGGGTGTCAGGAAACCGCGCCTCAAAGGCCGCGATCACCTTTGTGATGCCCTGCAGCGGCTGGCCCACGCCCTGCGGGAGGGTGCCGGGAAAGTAATTTCCGCCCGGCGCGAAGCGGATGACGTGCTTCACCGGTCGCTCAGGGCCGGCGGCGCTCGTCGTGTCGGCACGCCGTTCAGGAGGGGGCCAGAGCAGCCAGGCGCCGACGCCGAGGACCGCGATCAGCGACAGCGGACGGAGGAGAGGGCGGATGAGCGAGGGCGACGACACGCGGGCAAGTCGCCCGGCGACCCGGACGAGCGCCCCATGGTCTCAGGGATGGGCGCAGCCGGCGCAACGGCAATGATTGGGGACAAGCCGCCGCACCGTGTCATGGCTTGACCGGGGCGACGTCGCGGAGCTCGAACACCTGGATCGTGTCCATCGCCTCGTGATCCACGTCGCTCGGGCCGCTCTCCCGGGTCGCGATGGACTGGCTGCGCGGCGCGCCAGGCGTGGGGAGGCTGTCGGCGTTGGGCGTCGGGAAATAGTACTCCATGTCGAGCGGTTCCCGGGAGTGGTCGCCGCCGAAGACATAGACCCGTCCACCGGCGATCACGGAAGCCACATCGCGACCCGCCTCGTACTCGAATGAGTAGGGCGTCGAGCGCTTGGTCACGAGGTCGTAGGCGACGAGTTCGTGCTCGCCGAAGAGGAACAGGTAGTGCCCGAGGAAGGTGACGGCCATCGCGGGCGTCCGGGCATGGAGGGGCGGGAGGACGCGCCAGAGATGCTCGGACGGGATGTAGACCTCGACATTCGCGACGGCCATGTTGCCGCCGAAACCGCCGGGCACGACGATGAAGCCACCGTCCACGAGGGCCGCACCGGCCATGCGCGGCGTGATCATGGGCACACCGGCGCTCCAGTGCTGGCGGGCGAGGTCGAGCACCCAGGTCGTGTTCGTGTTGGTGATGGCACTCCCGCGCCGCCGCGCGCCGCCGATCACGTAGATCGTGCCGCCGGTGGCGACGCAGGCGAAGTTGGCGCGGGGCTCGGGCATGTCGGGGCCGCGGGTGACCCGTCCGGTCGCGAGATCGACGATCTCGACCATGGGCTCGAACGGCTCGTCGCCGACCCAGGTGGTCTCGGCATAGCCGCCGATGACGTAGAGCCGGTGGTCAACCACCACGACGCGATGATTGCGGCGGCCGCGCTTGAGCTCGGCGAACGGCTCGCACTTCCCGTTGCGGACATCGTAGCGCTCGATGCTGCGGAGCCGCGTGCCCTCGGAATTGGCGCCGCCAACGATGTAGATGAAGTCGCCGTCGGCGACGGCGGCCGCCGCGAAACGGGCGGTGCCAAGATGGTGGTCGAGATTCAGCCGGATCAGCGGCGGCACGGGCTTCGCGGGCAGCGGCGGCGCGTGGACCACGACGGGATCGAGGCGGCGCGGCGGGTCCTCGGCGCACAGGCTGAGGGCAAGGCCCGCCAGCAGGCAGACACACCGGAACGGTCGCATGGGGTGAGGATGTGGCCGGAGGAGGACGGCGGAAAGGCGAAAGCGACGAACGGGCGGACGAGGCCGGTCGTCCGGGCACAAAAAAGGGCGGAGCCGGTGGCTCCGCCCTGAAAGACGCGGACGTGCGCCGCTTACTTGCCGAGCGACTTGCGGACGTCGGCCAGCTGGTTGGCGCTGCCGAGGAGGACGTTGCGGCTCGCGATGAACTTCGCGTACTCCTCGATGAAGACCTTGCCCGGCGGGCGGAAATCGAAATCGCCCGGGTGATCGCGGAAGAACTCGCGGTGCACGCGGGTCCAGACGAGCCGGCCGTCGGTGTCGATGTTGACCTTCGTCACGCCTAGCTTGGCGGCGGGCAGGTACTCGTTGGGGTCGACGCCCATGGAGCCGGCAATCTTGCCCCCGGCGGCGTTGATGCGGGCGACCTCGTCCTGCGGGACGGAGGACGAGCCGTGCA
>CAYYGV010000175.1:0-6878 GCA_964471615.1 uncultured Opitutaceae bacterium | reverse complement strand
CGAGGTGCTGGTCGGTCATGACCCGCTCCGCGACGGTGTTGGTGTACTCGAGCAGCCGGTCGGACAGCGTGGTCTTGCCGTGGTCGACGTGCGCGATGATGCAGAAATTCCTGGTGTGCAGCGGCAGCATCACGATCAGGCGGTCACGTCCGCGTATTCGGCCAGGCTCTTCACGACCCAGCTCTTCTCCGTGCGCCGAGCCAGGCCCGCCAGCACTCCGCCCGGCCCAAGCTCCCAGAATTCCGTCGCACCCGCCGCGGCGGCGGCGCGCATGCAGTCCTCCCAGAGCACCGAGGACACGACCTGCTTCACCAGCGCGGCCTTCAGGTCGGCCGGGCTCGCGACGGTCTGCCCGGTGGTGTTCGTGAAGACCGTGAACTTCGGCGCCTGGAACGTCACCGTCTCGAGAAACGCCGCGAATGCCGCCCGCGCCGGCTCCATCAGGCGCGAGTGGTAAGCGCCCGCCACGTTGAGCGGGATGATTTTCTTAATGCCGCGTTCCTTGGCGGCAGCGACGGCCGCATCGACCTTGGTCTTCTCGCCGGACACGATGATCTGGCCGGGCGCGTTGAAATTCGCGGCCTCGATGTCGAACTCGCGGCACAGCTCGTAAACCTTGGCTCGCTCCTCGCCCATGATGGCCGCCATGCCGCCGGTGGTCTGCTCACAGGCCTGCTGCATCAGGCGGCCGCGCTCCGCGACCACCCGGAGGCCGGTCGCAAAGTCGAAAACCCCCGCGGCGCAATACGCCGTGACCTCGCCCAGGCTGAGGCCCAATGCCATCTTCGGCTCGCCGGCCGGCAGCTTGTTCTGCTCCCGGATGGCCGCCAGCAGCGCGAGGCCGTGGACGAACAGAGCCGGCTGGCAGACCTTGGTCTGGGTCAGCTCGGTCTCCGGACCCTCGAAGCAGGTCTTCGCCAGGTCCCAGCCGAGGACGGAATTCGCCTCGCCATAGAGGGTCCGCGCCGCGGCCGACTGCTGAAAGAGCGTCTTACCCATGCCGACTTTTTGGGCGCCCTGACCGGAGAAAATGAGTGCCAATGCCATGGTTAAACCGACGAGAAAATCGGCCGCCTCCGCAAAAACCAAGCCCTAAAAGCGCTTCAGCTGCCGGAAGTACTTCGCGTCGTTGTTGGGCTTGAGGACGTCGTTGATGGGCGGCTCGTTGCGCGTCGGCGGCGGAACCGTCTCGGGTGGCGGCGCGGATGCCGGCGCCACGGGTGCCACCGCCGGGTTCACGGGCGGAGGAACGTTCGCGAACTCCCTGGCCGCCGCTGCCAGTCCCCCGCCGCTGTCTCCCAGGCCGCCGAGGTACGGGTTTGCCGGCGAATCGGACGCCGCTGAGCGGCCGGGCAACTGGTAGGCTGGACCCGAGCCGCCGGTCCGGACCAGGCTGTCGACCGAACTCGTGGATCCGCCCAAGGGCGCCGCCACCGCCGGAAGCCCGTCAGCCGACGGCTTCACGTTGAGGAGTTCGTAATCCTTCGACGTCATCCACCCTGACATATAGGTCGTGAGCGGATTGTCGCGCGGGTCGGTGTGCCGCGGTTCGGGTCGGTTGGATTCGCGGCTGGTCGTATCGGCGGCGAGCGCGGTTGTGGCCGCGAGCGGATTGTCGTTCGCCTCCGTATCGTTCCCGGCGATCAGCTTGTCGGCCGTCGCGGTGCCGACGTGATCCTTGCCAACCTTCGCGTCGGACTTCTGGGTCATCGCGTCGACCAGCCAGTTGGTCCCGCGCTGGCCCCTGTTCTTCTTGTTCGCGCCCTGCTTGCGCTGCTCCGCCTGGGCGTTGAGCAGCTGCGTCATCTCGTCGTTGCCGGCGTTGAGCACCGGCGGCGTGGTGATCGGCAGGTCGATCTTCTGTGACTCCGTGAGATTGCGCGGGCCCTTGAGCGTGTCGAATTCCCGCTTGGCCGCGGAGATGCCGTCGGGCGACGACGGTGCGGCTGGCTTCGGCGGCGGATCGCTGGCGCGGACGGCAACCGCCCACACCGCCAGGCAAAGGAGGTGGCTGGGCCGCGGACCGGACATGGCAGGATCAGGTTTTGATGAAGATGCCCTTGAGGTTCATCTCCAGCGCCTGCGGATTCGGCGAGAAGCGGAGCCCCTCGGCCTTGCTGATCTTGCCGGCCTTGATGAGCCGGTAGATGTCCTTGTTGAACGAAAAACTGTTCGAGTCGGTGTTGCCGTCGAGGATGCCCTGGATCTTCTCGAACTGGCCCTCGAGGATCAGGTTCTTCACCACGGCGTCGGCGTTCAGGATCTCGTTCGTCGGCACGCGGCCGCCGCCCTCGAGCGCCGGGATCAGCTTCTGGCAGATGAAGCCGCGCAGGGAGCCCGCGATCGCGCGCCGGGCCTGGATCTGCTCCTCCGGCGGGAAGAACTCGAACAGGCGGGTCAGCGACTGCGCCACCGTCGCGGCGTGCATGGTCGAGAACACCAGGTGGCCCGTCTCGGCCGCGGAGATCGCGGTCTCGAACGTCTCGCGGTCGCGCATTTCACCGATGAGGATAATGTCCGGGTTCTGGCGAAGCACCGCCTTGATGGCTTGCTCGAAGCTCGGCACGTCGAGGCCGATCTCGCGCTGCTGGAACAAGGACTTCTCGTCCTGGAAGGTGTACTCGATCGGGTCCTCGATCGTGACGATGTGCTTGTCCATGTTCTGGTTCACCCAGTTCAGCATGGCGGCCATCGTCGAGCTCTTGCCGGAGCCGGTGGCGCCGCAGACGAGCAGGATGCCGTCCTTGGCCTGCGTGAGCTTGATCAGCGGCTCGGATGGGACGCCGAGTTCCTCGAACGTCGGGACGCGGCTCTTGATGTGACGCATCACGATGCTCACAAGACCGCGCTGGTGGAAGGCGTTCACGCGGAAGCGCCCCACGCCGTCGGCGGCGTAGGCAAAGTCGACCTGGCCGTCGTTGTCCCATTTCTGCCTAAAGATCTTCGGCACATGCTCATCCACGAAGGCCTGCGCCTCGGGACAGGTGATCGGATCCATCTCGACGGGTTTGAGCCGGCCGGACAGCCGCACATAGCCGGGTTTGTTGGACTTGACCACGATGTCGCTGGCGCCGCTATCGACGGCCAGCTTCAGGAGGTCGTTCATCATATCCGTATGCGGGGTGCCCATAGGTAGAAAAGCGTTGCGGATTCTCTATTTCGCCATGCGCTGTTCCGCAAGGCAACTTTGCCTGAATCCATGAAACTCCGCCCGCTCACCGGCACCATCACGGCGCTTGTCACGCCCTTCAAGAATCACGAGGTCGCCTATCGCGATCTCGCGAAACTGGTGGAGCATCAGATCAAAGGCGGGATCAACGGCCTGGTGCCGGTCGGCACGACCGGTGAGTCGCCGACGCTGAGCCACGAGGAGCACATGGACGTCGTCCGCGCGGTCATCGCCGCGGCCCGCGGCCGCGTGCCGGTCATCGCCGGCACGGGGTCCAATTCGACCCATGAGGCGGTGGAGCTCACCCAGCTCGCCCACGCGGCCGGCGCGACCGGCATGCTCGTCGTCGCCCCCTACTACAACAAGCCCAACCAGGAAGGCCTGTTCCAGCACTACTGCGCCGTCGCCGAGGCCACGGACCGCCCAATCATCCTCTACTCCATCCCAGGCCGCTGCGGCATCGAGATCAGCGTCGGCGTCGTCGAACGACTGCGCGCGCAGTACCCGCACGTCCGCTGGATCAAGGAGGCCGGCGGCAGCGTCGACCGCGTTGACCAGCTGAAGCAGGCCATGGGCGACGACATCACCGTGCTGAGCGGCGACGACTCGCTCACCCTGCCCTTCATGGCCGTCGGCGCCGAGGGCGTCATCAGCGTCGCCTCCAACCTCGCCGTCCGCGAGGTCGGACAGATGGTGCGGTACGCGCTCGAGAACGACTACGAGAAGGCCCGTCGGGTCCACCGGAAGCTCTACCCCTTCTTCAAGGCGATCTTCCTCGATCCGAACCCTGTGCCGATCAAGGTCGCCCTTGCCCGCGCCGGGATCATCGGCTCGCCGGCCGTCCGTCCGCCGCTCTGCGACCTCACGCCCGCCCACCTGCCCGCGCTCGTGAAGTCGATCGCGGCCTTCCGGAGATAACGCCATGTCCGTCCGCATTGTCATCAACGGCTCCAAGGGCCGCATGGGCCAGGCCGTCGCCGCGGCTGCCGGCGAGCTCGGTCTCACCGTCGTCGCCGCGGTCGACGTCGGCGACAACCTCGGCGCCGCCCTCGACCAGGGCGACGTCGTCATCGACTTCAGCTCCCACCACGCCACCAAGGCGCTGCTCGAGCTGGCCGCCGCCCGGAAGAAACCCGTCGTCATCGGCACCACCGGCCATAGCGCGACCGCCAAGGCCGATCTGCTCCCGCTCGCGGCCCGCGTGCCGTGCGTTTGGGCCGGCAATTTCTCCGTCGGAGTGAACCTGCTCTTCGCCCTCACCCGTCGCGCCGCCGCCGTGCTCGGCGCGGATTACGACGCCGAGGTCGTGGAGATGCACCATCGGTTCAAGAAGGACGCGCCCAGCGGCACCGCCGCCCGGCTGCTCGAGATCATCCTCGAGGAGCGGAAACTCACCGCCGCCGCCCTGCGGCACGGCCGTCAGGGTATCACCGGCGAGCGCACCCCCACCGAGGTCGGCATCCACGCCCTCCGGGGCGGCGACGTCGTCGGCGACCATACCGTGATGTTCGCCGCGCTCGGCGAGCGCATCGAGCTCACCCACAAGGCGAGCGATCGCGGCATCTTCGCCCGCGGCGCCCTGCGTGCCGCCCAATGGGTCGCGACCCGGCCCACCGGCGTGTACGACATGCAGGATGTGCTCGGCCTGAAGTGACCGCATGATCACGTCCATCCAGGGCACCCTTGCCTCGGCGACGCCGCTCCACGCGGTCATCGAGGTCGGCGGCTTCGGTTACGAGGTGAACATCCCCGTCACGACGGCCGAGAAACTCCCGGCGCCGGGTGCGCAGGTGAAACTGCACACGCTCGTGATCTACCGCGAGGACGCGCAGACGCTCTACGGCTTCGCCTCGCCGGCCGACCGCGATTTCTTCCGCCTGATGATCGAGCATGTCACCGGCGTCGGCCCGAAGATGGCGCTGAGCATCATGAGCCGGCTCTCGCTGTCACTTTTGGAGGACGCGATCCGCATGGGCGACATCGCGACCCTCGCGAAGTGTCCCGGCATCGGCAAGAAGACTGCCGAGCGTCTCGTGGTGGAACTCAAGGCCAAGGTCGGCGGCGCCAGCGGCGCCGCTCCCGTGGCCGTCGGCGGTTCGGAATCACCCTCGGCCGCGAGCCCGCACCGCGACGCCGTAGCGGCGCTGGTGGCGCTGGGCTACAAGACCGCCGACGCCGACGAGGCCGTGCGCCGCGCCGCGCTGACGCTTGGCCCGAAGGCCACGACCGAGGCGCTGATCAAGAAGGCGTTGGCCTGAGCGGAGCGATGGCGAGTTGAAAGTTGAAGGTCGTCTGTTGAAAGCCGTAAGGCTTTCGCGATGACCTGGCTCCAGTCGTCATCGCCTGGACGCCGCGCGCCGATACCCTCGAAAGGAAATCAGCATCGGCGTCAGGCCGCTCCGAGCCATTCAACCTTCAACTCTCAACTTTCAACGACCCGGCCTCCGGCCGGGTCACTTCTGAAACCGCACCGCCGCCATCTCGACCTTCCCCTGGAAGGGCCGGACGTTGCGGAGAGCGCGGTCGCCCGCGGGTGCGGCCGAGCGGCCGTTGAACTGGAGTTCGTCCAGCAGGTTCGCGTCGACTGACGAGAGGCGGACATCGTTCATCCAGTCGCCGAACGCGACCTGGTAGGCGGCCGGAGTGACCTCGACAGAATCGGAACCCTGCTCGCGCAGCGTGAGGACGCGCGGGCCGAGCACAGGCTGCAGCGCCGGCCGCTGGGCCATGACGGATGCGACCTGCGTGCCCGCGACGGAAGCAGCGGGAGCCTGGTGGGCGACCGCGACATTCTGCGTCGCGGGAATCGGCGTGGAGGTGGAGCGGACGTAAAGGACGGCGGCGACACACGCGGCCACGGCGCCCAGCGCGCCCGCATAGGCGGCGAGACCGAACGAGCGGCGTGGCTGGAACTCGGCGACTTCGGGCGCGGTGATCGGCTCCGGCGCATCCGAATGGAAGGCGGCGCCCAGCTGCGAACAGGCCTTCTGCATCTGGCAATATTGGCGGTAGACGCGGCGACGCTCCGGATTGCTGCGGACCTCGGCCTCCAGCAGCGCGGCCTCCTCGGACGTGATCTCGTGGTCGACGTAGAGGTTCAGTAGTTCGATGAACTTCGACTCTTTCATGGTGTTGTGGTGGTCAGGGTGTGCGATGGTCAGTCGCACGGGTCAGGTTGGTCAGGTCTTGAAATCCTCGCCGAGCTTGGCGCGCAGGCTTTCGCGGGCGCGGGCGATGCGGCTCTTCACCGTGCCCACGGAGATGCCGAGGATCTCGGCGATCTCCTCGTAGGACAGGTTCTTGATGTTGCGCAGGGTCAGGATCTCGCGGTGCTTCGCACTGAGCTTCTCCATCCCCTGCCCGATCCGGTTCACGAACTCGCTCGTGACCGTGATGTCGTCCGGGGTCTCGACCTCGGCCGGGATCATGTCGGCCAGCGTGGTCGGATTGTCCGCACTCACCGGGGCGTCGAACGAGATGGATTTGTCCCGCTTGCGGCGCCACCAGTACCAGTAGCGGTTCCGGGCGAGGTTGGTGGCGATCTGGTAGAGCCAGGTCGAGAACGCGGAGTCGCCCCGGAAATTGGCCAGGCCGCGATGGGCCCGGATGAAGGCGTCCTGGGTAACCTCCTCGGCATCCTCGGGATTGCGCAGGAGCTGGTTCACCATCGCATAAATGCGGTCCCAGTAGCGTGAAACCATCTCGTTGA
>CAYYGV010000174.1:0-6906 GCA_964471615.1 uncultured Opitutaceae bacterium | reverse complement strand
TGGCAGGCATCGCGGCGCGAGTGGCCGGTGCGGCGGTAGGTGAGTAGTTCGAGGAGCACGGGCCCCTTCCCCGCGCGGCATTCGGCGGCGGCGCGCCGGGCGGCGTTGAGCACGGCGAGGACGTCGTTGCCGTCGACCGTCTCTCCCCGGAAGCCGTAGCTGGAGGCGCGGTCGGAGACCCGCGGGTTCTTCATGACCTTGTCGATGCGCGTCGACGCGCCGTACAGGTTGTTCTCGCAGACGAAGACCACGGGCAGGTTCCAGATCGCCGCCATGTTCACGCCCTCGTGGAACGCGCCCTCGGCCACGGCGCCGTCGCCGAAGAAGCACGCCACCACCTGCGGCCGCTGCTGCATCTTGAACGCCAGCGCCATGCCCGCCGCGAGCGGGATGCCGCCGCCCACGATCGCGATGCCGGGCACCATGCCCTTGTCCATGTTGCCCATGTGCATGGAGCCGCCCTTGCCCTTGCAGCAGCCCGTCACCGCGCCGAAGAGCTCGTCGAGCATCTCCTGCACGCTGAGGCCCTTCGCGAGGGCGTGACCGTGGCCGCGGAAGGTCGACGTGATGTAGTCGTCGGGCTGCAGCGCGCCGCACACGCCGACGGCCGTCGCCTCCTGGCCCTGGCACTGGTGAATCGTGCCGGGCATCGTGCCCTCGAGAAACAGGAACTTCACCCGCTCCTCAAACTCGCGGATGAGCACGAGCTGCTCGTAGAGCCGAAGCAGGAACGCGCGGTCGCCGGTCCGGGCGGAAAGTTCCGCCGGCGGGGAGGAAGGTGAGGTCGAATTCATGATGGCAGTTGGAAAGTTCGGATCTCCCAGGGCCGCAGCGCGACGGCGGCGGCCAGCGGTGCGGTCTCGCCGCGCGGCTGCGCCAGCGCGTCAGAGTCCTGCCGCGTCGCGAGCGGCAGTGTCGTCGTGATCCGGGCCTCGCCCGGCGCGCCTTCGCCCTCGATCACGCGCAGCTCGCAGCGCGCGTCGCCCGCGGCGGGACGGCGAAACGCCGAGAGCACCGCGCCGGGACCCTCGACCGCGACCAGGCTGGCGCGCCGCGGCGCGCTTCCAAACGGAGGCGGCAGCACGACGCAGCGAGGCTTGAGATCGAAGGCTGCGGCCGCCTGTCCCCGCTCCACCGTCGTGAGCCCGGGGCCGTGCGGCCGGAGTTGGTACCGGTAGGCGCAGGTGCGGGGCCAGCCGAACTCGCCGGTGAAATGGGACTCCCATTCGCGGACCACGAGGTTGGCAAAACTCCCGTCGGCGCGCCGCTTGAAGTACTGCGTGCCGCTGTGCACCACGAGCAGCCCGCTGCCGTCGGCGGCGAGCAGGTCGAGCCAGGTCAGCGCGGTGAACGCCGGCTTCGCGGTGGGCTCGGCTCCGAACGGATAGTCGCGGAGCACCTGGTCGACGGCGAAGCCCGGGACCAGCTCGAGCCAGTAGCCCTCGGTGATCTCCAGCGGGAACTGCCAGCCGTTGATCTTCGCCTCGCCGACCTTCGGCGGCAGATCAGGAAACACGCGCACGGCCACCTCGACATCGGGCGATCCCGCGGTGAGCGACACGGTGATCTCGAACCGCAGTCCGCGCGTCTCCGGATGCGTCGCCCGCACCCGCGCGCGGACCGGTCCGGTCTCGAGCCAGGTGAACTGCGCCTGAGTCTTTGCGGTGTCGTACGGCGCCACGGGCGTGTTCGGCGGGCGCGCCAGCGGCGACGAGCCGTTGGCCTCGCCCGTAAGCGTCGGGAACGGACGCTCCGCTCCGCGCAGGCATTCACGGCCACTGCGCTTGTCCACCAGATTCCGGACGGCACCGCTGACCGGGTCGAGCGTCACGCGCACGAACTCGTTCTCGAGCACGCCGGCTGCCGGGTCGACGCGCAGGTCCGTGACGGCCGGGGCCGCCTCGACCCGCGCCGGCTCGAGGCAAAACGTCTCATAACCGACCGACGGCAGCGCCCGGGCCGGAAACACCACCTCGGCGCACACGAGACGGCCGTCCTTCGAGCGCTCGCCGGCGACGAGTTGCGCCGGGACGGAGGCGCCGGCGGCAGTGCGCACCCGGATCGCGGTGCAAGAAAGGTCCTCAAGCTGGAGGGGCCCGGTGGTGACCAACGCATCGCGGGCAAAGCCGCAGGGATTGAACGCCACTGCCACCTGCTCGCCCGCTCGCCCACCCGCCCGCGCGTCCACGCGGTTCGCGAGCGCGAGGAGCGAACGGTTCAGCACCTGGCGGCCCGCCGCCATGGCGTCGTCCATCAGGCGAAAGCCGTAGGAGCCCCACGTTTGGAAATGCGCATCGAGCACCGGGTCGGCCGGCGGCGCGGCGCCCTGGTGCCGGGTGTATTCGCAGAGGGAAACGTCATGGCTCTGGGCCGCGAGGAGATGCCGCCACGCCCCCGCCAGGGTGCCGGCGTCGTCGACGCCCAGCCCCAGCACATGCGCCGCGGCCTCGAACCGCTCCGCCGCGAGCAGCGTCGCCTCCACCTCGCGACCGAACCGGCGCACCTGGTCACCGCCGATGCCCCAGGGCAGGAGCTTGTTGAAGTCGTCGGCCCGGAACCGCAGCGCCGGCACCCTTGCCACACCGGCCGCCGCCTGACGATCGAGGTACTGCTCGACCGTGAGATATTCGACCCGGCAGCGTTCGGAGAGCGTGCGGAAGAGGTCGGGGTCGAACTTGTTGATCGCCTTGCCCGTGAGCTTTTCCCAGCCGAACTCCGTCCACTTCAGGGCGAGCGGGACCCGCGTCCGGCCCATCCGCCGCGCGGCGTCGCGCCCCGCGTCGGTCCAGAGCCAGTCGATGTCGTGCGTGACCATCGGCGGATGAAACACCAGCGGGTTCATCGGCACCGCGAGCACGCGCGTGCCGTCGACGCCTTCCCACCACACCACCGGCTCCTCCACCACCGGCGCGCCGTGACGGCCCCAGGTGTCGCACTGCGCGAGGCTGCCGTAGCGGTAGCCGGTCAGCGCGAGCAGCTGCGGGATCTGCGGGTGGCTCATCTCCTCCTCCTCGAGGAACACCGCGACGGGCCGGCCGAGCACCCGGTGGATGGTCTGCTGGCCGACGGCCAGCTGGCGCAGGTTCGATTCGCCCGAGACCATCGAGCCCATCGGCTGCCCGAAGGTCCCGCCGACGATCTCAACCTGGCCCGCCTCGAGGTACCGCTGGAGCCGCCGGATCAGATGCGGGTACCACTCCGCGACGAGCTCGTACGTGTAGGCGTCGAGGTTGATGCCCGTCTTCACGCTCGGCTGGAAGTCGGCCATGTCGAGGCTGTCCGCGATCGACTGCGCGCACGACTCGAGCCCGAGGTTCCAGCCGATGCCGGTGTAGCTCCAGTGGTTGAGCAGCGTGAGGCAGAGCTCGGGACGGTCGGAGGCGGTGGACGCAGATGACGACATGACGGGAAAAGGGATCGGTTCAGCCCAGCTCGAGACTCAACCCCATCAGGCCGACGACGACCTCCTCCGACAGCGCGGTCAGGTTCACGCGCGCCAGCGGCACGTCGGGTCGGAGCGTCCACGACAACACCATGGCCCGGCAGTCCTGGCCGAGCTGGACCTGCGGCGGCGCACCGGTCGGGAAACAGTACGCGTCGAGCGCGAGGTCGTAGTCGCAGCCGCCCCACGAGGAGAGCATCCAGTAGTTGAAGGGCGGCACCAGCTCGAGGTGCTCGCTGACCCCGTCGGCATAGTCGAAGCGAAACACCGCATTCGCGATGCGCGTCTGCATCGGGAAAGTCGAGCCGGCCACGAGCAGCCAGACCGCCTTGCCGGCCCGGCCCACCGGCACCGTGACCTCCGTGGGCCAGTTGTCCCAGCGCGAGGTGAAGACTACGTTCCGCCCGTCGCCGCCGAGCTCGAATCGCGCCCCGGCCGGCGTCGCGATGCGCCCGTCGGCCTCGCGCAGCGCCGCCACGTGCCGCAGGTCGATCGGCGGCGGCCGATTGCCCCAGTAGTAGAGCGTCCAGGCGGTGTAACCGTCGTCGCCGATCCGCACCGAGCAGGTGGCCGGCCGCGGCGACAGGTAGCGCTGCTGGAAGATCGTGCGGATGTCGCCGTTGAAGTGAGCCCCGAGCGGCACGCAGTCCCACCGCGCCCCCGGGGCCGCGGTCCGCGGGGTGCGGGCTTGGCGGGCGGCCTCGCCGGCCGGGTCGGTGATCTGGACCTTGAACACCTGCCAGCGCGGCAGTTCACCGCAGTGGCCCAGCGCGAGGACGAGGTGATGGCCCGGCCGGCCCGCGAGCGTGCCCTGCAGGCTGGATTCGTCGCGGGAGCACCACTCGAGAATCTCATGATGGTCCCGCCAGCTCTCGACGCGCTCCAGCTCGGTCCGCAGCCGCAGCACGTCGCCCGCGCGGCCAGTCAGCGAAATGGACTCGGTCTGGGGCGTCCGCTGCTCGAGCTCGATCACGACCTCGAAGCGATCGCCCCGGCCGGCCTCGATGTCGAGGAGCGTGCAGCCCATGCCGGGCGCGATGTTGGGCGCGACCTCGGCGCCGTTCACGAGCACGCGGACCACGCGGCTGGCGCGGACCGGAACGCGGAAAGTCACGACCGCCGCCCGCGCGAGCCGCAGGTCGTAATGATCGGCGTCGCCGACCCGATGGTGGCGGAGCGTGCAGTCGGGCGTCGTCAGTTCGGCGCGCGGCCAGCGCGACGGAAAGGCCGGCCGGATGAGCACGCGGTCGTTGGGATAGTCCGGGACGTAGCCGTAGAGCCCCTCGACGACGGCGCGGGCGAACATGTGGGAGTTGTCGCCGAAATCCGTGGCGGCGCCGATGTGGCTGAAGCCGCCGGGCACCGCGCTGGCGTAGGCGCTCTCGAGGGTGGCGCCGCGCAGGATCTCGTACCCGGCGTCGCCGAGCCCGGACTGGAAATGCGCGAGCGCGAGGTGAAACAGGTCGCCGCCAAACATGTCGCGGACCGACCATTTCCACGGGACCCAGTTGGACGGCTGCACGAGCACGCCGCCGAACGGCAGCGGGATCCGCTCGAGGCCCCACTCGGTGTAGTACAGCGACTCCAGCGCCTCGGCCGGCGTGGTGAGCCCGGCATCGATCGGCAGGAACACGCTGTAGGTCCACGCATCCTCGTGCACGCGCCCGAGTCCGCCCTGCTCGCGGAAGAGACCGAAGTGGCCGCGGTCCGGCAGCCAGAGCTTCTCCCGGATCGCCTGCTGAATCTTCGCCGCCTGCCGCTGGTGACGCTGCATCGCCTCGCGGTCGCCGGCGCGCCGCGCGAGGTCGGCCGCCGCGCGATGGGCCGTGTAGGCGTACGCCGTCTGCTCGGCTCCGCCGCCGCCGCTGTACCACACCGAGTCGGTCGGCAGCGTGTCGATGTAGCTCTCGTAAAGGCCGTCGTCGTCCGGGTCGAAGCACTCCCGCATCCACTCGCAGTGCAGCTCCAGCGCCGGTCGCAGGATCCGCTCGAGCTCCGGGTCGGCCGACGCCCGCCACCCTTGTATCGTCTGGTCGAAGAACTGCGACTGCACGTCGTAGATCGTGTAGTCGCGATCCAGCGAGCCACGGCCGTAGAGGCGCGAGTCGGGGCCCTCGTGACAGAGCATCCGCTCCGGGTTCGCCTGCGGCCGGGTGCGGACGGGATCGTCTTTTTTCTGCAGGCCGATCGTGTACTCGGCATTGCCCCGGACTCGCTCGTGCCAGCCCAGAGCCGTGGCGCCACAGATCACGCGCCAGCCGACGAAGCGGCAGCTGAAGGCCATGCAGCCGTGACGGAAAATGTACGGCTCGCGCTCGCAGTTGCCGTCGATCGCGTGACACACGGCGGTGAGCGCCGCGTCAAGACGCGCGTCAGGACTGTCGGACCGCACCCGCTCCGTGCCGGCGAGGTAAGCCAAGCCCTCCTCGAAGGCCCGCTCCGGATTCGCCGCGCGCAGTGCCGCCGGCGAGGCGCCGGCCGGCGCGCCTTCGACGGCCCAGTGCAGCTCATCGGTGCCCGGCTGCAGCGCCACCTGCCCCACCGCGACGGGACGCGCCCCGGGTTTTGATTCCAGCAGCCTGACTGGATCGCCGGCCGCGTCGGCGTCGCCGATGCCAGCCAGGTCGGTCCGGGTCACCCCGCCGAACGCCGCGTGCGTGGCGTCCGCTTTCGCCGCGACGCAGAACGAGGTGCCGGCAGCAGTGACGACATTGCCCGCCGCGAATTCCGGCATGGGACCGTGGAAAAGCAGCGGGCGGCGAGGGTCGCCGGAGCGGCAAATGTCGGGATTGCCCCGCATCACCGGGTCCCAGTTCAGCCGCGGGTCGCCCTCCTCGACGCGCGCGCCGCCGAACGACCAGATCAGGATGTCGCCCGGCAGGGCGCCCGAGATTTCGAGGTGCGCGGCGAATCCGGCGACCTCGCGCAGGGGCACGACCGTGAGCGTGAGGGCGAAGTGCGGGATGCGCGGGTCGTGGCAGTGCCACGTCATGCGCCCGGCCCGGTAGTGCGACTCCACCTCCTGCCACTCGTGCAGCCAGGCCGCCGTCTCGCCGCGGCGGACCGCGAGCGCCAGCGCGCCGAGCAGATGGGGCTTCGCGATGAGGCGGACGAACGGCCGGTCGCCGGTGAGAACCGCGCCGTCGGTGTTCAGCCGGCAGTACAGCGGCCGGTTGTTGAAGTAGGGCCCGTTGCGCCCGACGATCTCATGGCCCGCCGCCTCGTAGCGCAGCGCGCCGTCGCGCCGGTACTCCTCGCTCACCGCCTGGCCGGGCTCGCGCCAGGGTCCCGCCATCGAGACCTTGGGGCGCGCGCCAACCGGGGAGAGGGAGTCGGACGATGCCATGGTCAGCCGCCGAGCACGAAGCGATGGACGATGCGGATGAAGTTGGCCGGATACTCGCAGTACGTGTTGATCTTGTAGCTGCCGAGGTAGCCGCTGCGCTCCGAGTAGTAGCGCTCGC
>CAYYGV010000173.1:0-6912 GCA_964471615.1 uncultured Opitutaceae bacterium | reverse complement strand
CTATGCCGTCACCGCGGTCTACGACTCCCACGCCCCCGCCGCCGCCGAGCTCGCCAAGGAGATCGGCGCCAAGCACGCGACCAAGCTCGCCGATGTCACGGCCGCCGCCGACGTCATCTTCACCGTCGTCACCGACGACGCCGCCCAGCTCGGCGTGTTCGCCGAGAGCGGCGACTCGCTCCTCGTGAACGCCAAGGGCAAGGTCTTCGTCAACTGCGCCACCATCACCCCCAAGACCCACGTCGAGGTCGAGCGCCGCGCGAAGAAGGCCGGCGCCGTGTCGCTCGAGGGCTGCATGGCCTCCTCCATCCCGCAGGCCCGCAACGGCACGCTCTACCTCATGTGCGGCGGCGACAAGGCCACCTTCGACCAGATCAAGCCCATCCTCGAGAAGCTCTCCACCGCCCTGCGCTACATCGGTACCACCGGCCAGGCCGCCCAGGTCAAGGCGCTCGTCAACATGGTCATGAACATCAACACCGCCGGCCTCGCCGAGGGTCTCGGCCTCGGCGCCGCGCTCGGGCTCGACCTCGCCATGCTGCGCGAGGTGTTCCTCCAGACCGGCGCCAACTCGCAGGTGCTCAAGACCGACGGCGAGGACATGCAGAACCGCGACCACTCGTGCTTCTTCTCCGCCGCCCACGCCGCGAAGGACAGCGGCATCGCCGCCCAGCTCGGCGTCGACGTCGGCCTCAACCTCCCGCTCGCCAACGCCACCAAGGCCCAGTTCGACAAGATGGTGAAGCTCGGCCTCGGCGGCCTCGACAAGTCCGGCGTCGCCGAGCTCACGTTCAAGGGCCGCCACGCCTGAGCGCAGTTACGATTCATGGTTTACGACTGACGATTTCGGACTTCAGCGGGGCGGCATTCGCCACCTGACCGAAATCGTCTCTCTACCGTAATTCGCACCGCCCACCAACGCCCCGGTTCGTCGTATCCTTCCCAATCGTAGATCGTAAATCGAAAATCCGAAATCCCCTATGTCTTCCATCGTCCACATCGCCAATCTCTGGTCCCTCGTCCAATACCCCTCCGCCGCCAAGGAGTGGTCGCTCGAGAAGAAGATCAAGGCCGTCGCCGACGCCGGCTTCGACGGCTTCACCACCGGCCTCACGCCCGAGCACAAGCGCCTCGCCGACAAATACGGCCTCAAGCACGTCCTCGGCTTTGTCTCCACGTCGTCCGGCGACCCGAAGGACTTCGCCGAGCGCATCCGCTCCCAGAAGGCCGCCGGCGCGGTCCAGATCAATGTCCAACTCGACGACCATGACACGCCCCCGGCGGTCGCGACCAAGCACTGGATCCAGATGGTCCGCGAGGGCGAGAAGATCGGCGGTGTCGTGCTGTCGCTCGAGGTCCACCGCGACTGCTGCACCGAGACACCCGAGAAGACCTACGAGATCGCCGAGCGCTACCAGAAGGCCACCGGCAAGATGATCAAGATCAACTTCGACTTCTCCCACCTCTCCGTCGTGAAGCACCTCGGGCCGGGCAACTACGCCGAGCGCCTGCTCGACCACCCGAAGCTGGTGCAGAACTCCGACCAGTCCCACTGCCGGCCCTTCAACGGCCACCACTGCCAGGTGCCCGTCACGCACAAGGGCAAGCTCACCGACGAGGCCAAGAGCTATCTCAAGTTCTGCGAGGCGCTGTTCAAGTGCTGGAAATCCGCCCCGAAGAACAAGCACCGGACGCTGTTCGTGTGCCCCGAGATGGGACCGTACCACCAGGGCGGCGCCGGCTACAACATCACCGGCCTCCCGCCCGCCTGGCCCGACGCCGTCGTCCTCCGCAAGGAGCTCGACAAGGCGTGGAAGCGCGTGTGACGCGCATGACGCGCTTTGCGCGTCAGGTCGAAGGTCACAGGTCTCAGGTCGCAGGAATTCAGCGGCCGCCCAACTCCGGGCGGCTGCTTTTTTTGGCGGATTCGCCGCCAGCCTCCGGTCCCTAAACGTTGAACGTCAAATGTTGAAAGTTGAGCGTTCTCCCGCCCGAACCCCTTCAACTTTCAACTGACGACTTTCAACGGCGGCGCCAGCGCCGCCATACGCCTCAACGGTACTTCGCCTTCAGCGCCTTCCCCTGCTTCGCCGAACGGCCGGCCAGGTCGAGAATGTGGATCGGGCGACGCGCCCACTCGGCGGTGATCACCAGCGGCACACCCTTCACCAAGTGCGCCGCCACGTTGGCGTAGTACTTCTCCCACTGCGCCGGCGGATTCCGCCCCTTGGTCACGACTGTCCGGTCGCCGTCGCGCACGGTGAGCTCGTAGTTTTCATAGTCCCACCAGAACGTGCCCTTCGTGCCCGTGACCTCCACCATCCCGCGCTTCGGGTTGGCGTCGATGTTGGTCATGCAGAGTGTCGCCCAGACGCCGCTCTTGAACCGCACCACGGCAAAGCCCTCGTCCTCGACGGTGTCCTGACCCCATTTCGTCTGCGGCGCCCAGTAGCCGCTGCGCGCGAAGCCGGCCACCTCGTCGATCTCGGAGTCCACCAGCTGCAGCGTGTACTCGAGCACGTGCACGCCCCAGTCGTAGAGCACGCCGCCGGAGATCGACTTGCTCGACCGCCACCAGTCGCCGGGCTTGGCCCACTGGCCCATGTGACCCTCGACGCGCACGAGGTCGCCGATCGCGCCGCTGCGCACCACCTCGAGCGCCTTCAGGATCGAGCCGTCCCAGTGACGGTTGTGGAAGGCCGAGACCATCACGCCCGCCTTCTTGGCCGCGGCGATCATCGCGTCGCATTCCTGCGTCGTGATCGCGAACGGCTTCTCGCACACCACGTGACGCCCCGCCTTGAGGCACTGCAGCGCGAGCGGCGCGTGCGTGTTGTGCGGTGTGATCAGCACGACGAGATTCACGTCGGACTGCGCGAGCATCTCCGTGACGCTGGAGTAGGTCTGGATCCCGGGAAATTCCTGGGCCGCGACCGCGAGCCGCGCCGCATCGGGCTCGGCCACCGCCCGCGGCGTCATGCCCGCCTTCATCATGTCCTGGAGGTGCATGCGCCCCATGTTGAACGCGCCACCGTAGCCGATGACGCCGACCTTGATCTCGCTGGGCCGCTTGAACCGGGACTTCATTCCGAGAATGGCTAAGGCCATTCTCGGGGGTTGAAAGATGAAAGTTGAAGGTTGAGCGGCCGGCCCGGCTCCCGCGTCCACGTTAGCAGGCCGGCTAACTCCGCCGATTACTCCCGTCGCAGACGGGCGAAACCAGCGTCGCTCCCTCTGAATTCCGACCCTTTCGGCGCGCCCTCGGCGTCGCGCGCAAGTTGAAAGGCTACAGTTGAAGGTTGAAAGGACTAGCCCGCCTTCCCGCCTGTCGATAGCCTGCCAATCGCCCCCCCCGCCCGTTTTGTTCCGCCTCGCGCCTCGCCTCTCTCTCAACTTTCAACCCTCAGCTTTCAACTTGCCCCCGCCATGACCAAACGCGACGTCGTCCGCCGCATCCTCGCCCACCAGCCGCCGCCCTATGTGCCGTGGTCGTTCTCGTTCACGCTCGAGGCGCGGCAGAAACTTGAGGCGCACTACGGCACGACGGACCTCGACATCCGGCTCCACGACCACCTCGTGTGGGCGGGCAATCCGGCGGGCAGCTTTGTCGAACTCGGCGACGACCATTTCCGCGACCCGTTTGGCGTCGTGTGGGACCGGCGGGTCGACAAGGACATCGGCCAGGTGGTGAACCCGCAGCTCGCGGAGCCGACGCTCGCCGGCTACCGGTTTCCCGACCCGGCGGCCGGGATCTTCTTCGACGAGGTGCCGGCGATGCTGGCGCGGCGGCCAGACTGCTTCCGGGTGTTCCCCATCGGCTTCTCGCTGTACGAGCGTGCGTGGACGCTGCGCGGGATGGAGAACCTGATGGCGGACTTCATCGAGAACCCGGATTTCGTGCGCACGCTGCTCCGCGCGATCGCCGACTTCAACCTGGCGCAGGTGCGCCACGCACTGCGATACGACATCGACGGCGTGTACTTCGGCGACGACTGGGGCCAGCAGCACGGCCTGCAGATGGGGCCGGGCCTGTGGCACGAGTTCATCGAGCCGGAGCTCAAGCGCATGTACGCTGAGGTGCGCTCGGCCGGGAAGTACGTCTTCATCCACTCGTGCGGCGACGTGGACGAACTTTTTGACTCGCTGGTCGCGGACGGCGTGAACTGCTTCAACCCCTTCCAGCCGGAAGTCATGGACGTGGCCGAATTGATCCCGCGCTTCCACGGCCGCCTCGCCTTCCACGGCGGCCTGTCGACCCAGCGCACCCTGCCCTACGGCACGCCGGCCGACGTCCGCGCCGAGACCCGCCGCCTGATCGAGCTCGGCCGCAACGGTGGCTACATCCTGGCCCCCGCGCACGCGGTCGAGGGCGATGTCCCGCTGGAGAATATGCTGGCGTTCATCGACGAGGCTTTGGGACAGCCGGGATTTCAGGGTTGAGCGGGCGCAGAACCTTTTTGGGGAAAACGCCAAATCCCAAACCGCCAAACGCCAAACAGGGCCTTGCCTATCCAAGCCAGCCTGGCCGTTGGGTGCCTAATGCCTACAGCCTAAAGCCCTCCGCCGTTTGGCATTTGGCGTTTTTCCCCAACGAGATTTCAGCACTTGCGGCGCGGAGCGATTTCCTGCAAGTTCCGCGCTCCCAGTTAGGGCGCGGTAGCCAAGTGGTAAGGCCGAGGTCTGCAAAACCTCTATGCGCCGGTTCAATTCCGGCCCGCGCCTCCAATTTCTAGCAGCGATGCTGCAGGGAGTTAAGGGGCTCCGGGGTCCGAAACGGACACCAAAACGGACACCAAAAACGTCACTCTGTCAGAGCTTGGGGTAAATCGGGTTAACTCGCCCGCTGCTCCCTAACCTCCCGGATGCGGTTTGGCCTAGAGTCGTGTTTGCGCTCGCAAACATGAAAGACCGATTCCGCCTCACTCGCCGCGGCAGCCGCGGTGGCACGTTCTACTGCGTGGACAACCACACAGGGAAACGGACCAGCCTGCAGACCTCCGACCTTCGGGCCGCCCGGCAGATCATCGCGGCCAAGAATCAGGCGGAGAGCCAGCCAGCGCTCAATCTGCAGCTAGCCAAGGCCTATCTGGCGGGCACGGACAGCCAGATGGCCAAGCGCACCTGGCGCGACGCCCTGGAGGCCCTTGCGGCCTCCAAACAGCCCGAGAACCAGCGCCGGTGGCGGACTGTGGCAAAGGACAAGGCCCTGGCCTCGCTCCTGCCGAAGGTCATCACCGAGACGACCGGCGAAGCGCTGCTCAAGGCCATTCAGGTCGGCTGCGTTTCGACGAACATCTACCTCCGTCGGCTGCACAACTTCTGCGTGGACATGAATTGGCTGCCCTGGCCGCTCGTGCCCAAGCGCCAGTGGCCGGTGATCCGCTTCAAGCCCAAGCGTGCCATTACGTGGGACGAGCATTGCCGGATCATTGCCCGCGAACACAACCCGGAGCGGAAGGCATTTTACCAGCTCGCCTGGCACCTGGGTGCGTCGCAGTCCGACTTGGCCCACCTGCAGGCCGAGGACGTGGACTGGACCGCCCGGATCATCTGCTTTGTCCGCATGAAACTCCGCTGGCGAAACGTCCAGCCACCGCAAATCCGCTTTGGCCCCGAGGTCGAAGCCATCCTGGCGACACTGCAGAAGCAAGGGGCGCTCTTCCCATACCTCCAGACCGTTGAGCCTGGGCACCGGGCTACGGAATTTCGTCAGCGCTGTCTTGGCCTAGGCATCACTGGAGTCACCCTGCACAGCTACCGTTACGCCTGGGCCGAGCGGGCCAAAATTGCGGGCTATCCCGAGCGTTTCGCCCAGCTAGCCCTGGGGCACAACAGCAAGGCCGTACATCGAGCTTACGCCCGCAATGCGCGAGTGACCCTGCCGCCTTTGGAGGATTATGAACGCTCGATGAACCAAGCACCGATAATTCCGCTGCCGATGACCGCCGCCGGTTGAGAGAGTCCGGTTCCCCTTCTGTACTAGAAATCGGCTGTCCCAAAAACGGGGGGGCTGTTCGGCACAAAGCCCCTACGTCGCAAGCTCACTGCGGGTTGAAGCGTTGCTTATGGCGTCGGTTTCGCCGAGCGCCAATGCGGCTCAGAACAGCGGCGCATTGTTCTTCGAATCGTTGATCAGCGCTTCGATGCGGGGATCGCGCTTCGCCGGCGCGAGGAAACCGCCGGGCTTGAGCCAGTGCACCTTGAACATGGTTGGCGTGCGAAGTAGCCACTCGATTTCCGGCAGCGCCCGATCAAAGTCACCCGCCCTCAGCAGCACCCGGACTCGCACCGATCGTATCGCCAAAGCAATGCCGGCGTCCTTTGATGGGGGCATTACCTCGGCGGCCCGGTCCAGCCACCTCAAAGCATCGTCGTGGTGACCGAGAATGCTGTCCGCCATCGCCAGGCTCCGCAGCACTTGGGTATTGTTCGGTTCCAACTCCAGCTGGGCCCGCAGCCTTTCCGGCAGGTTGCCGAGGCGCTGCCGCGCCCTCGCTGCATCGCCGTGCCTTAGGTAAAATTCCGCGGCGTTAATGGCCCCCGCTGTTTCAGTGTCGTAGGAACTGTAGAAAGCTTGGATCGACGAGTTGCCCTGATCCAACCGAGCAAACTCCTCCACATCCCCCCGGGCCATCGCCAAACCTTTTCGAAATTCTTTCGTCTCCGGCGCATCAGGATGATTCGCAATCAATCGCTCGGTAGCCCGAATGCGCTCCTCGTCGTCGCCTGTGGCATCCGCCCGAATGGCAATCTCGAGCGCCTCAAAGCGCATCCGGCCCGGCTGCAGGGCCATCATGCGGCGCACCTCGGCCAGCGCCTCGTCATACCGCCGCGCATTCCACAGCGATTGCACCAGCCGGTCCGCGTAGGCGACGTTGCGGGGATCAAGCTGCGTCGCGAGCCGCTGCGTTT
>CAYYGV010000172.1:0-6948 GCA_964471615.1 uncultured Opitutaceae bacterium | reverse complement strand
TCTTGACCGCGAGGTCGGCGGCGACGGTGGCGAGGTTCTTGATCGGCTTGTAGATGGTCATGCTCTGCGTGCCCTCGACGATGCGCTGGCAGGATGCCAGGTCGGCGTCCTGGCCGGTGACGAGCACCTTGCCGGCGAGCCCCTCCTCGAGGAGCACCTGCACCGCGCCGGCGGAGAGGATGTCGGCTGAGCAGAGCACGCCGTCGATGTTGCGGCCAGCCTTGGTGATCGCGGCGTTGAGGATCTTCTTGGCGTTCTCGGGCCGCCAGCCGTCGCACCAGTCCTCGTGGACGATCTCGATGTCGCCGCGGGCGATGGCGGGGTTGAGGATGTTGTCCTGACCCTGTTTGAACAGAAACGCGTTGTTGTCGGTCTTGGAGCCCAGCAGGCGAACGATGCGGGCCTTCTTGCCCTTGAGATGGTCAACGAGGTAGCCGGCCTGCAGTTCGCCGACGCGGACGTTGTCGAACGTGAGGTAGAGATCGAGGTCGCAGTTGAGGATGAGGCGGTCGTAGGCGAGCACGGGCACGTGGGCCTCGTGGGCGAGGTTGACGGCTTTCGCCATCGCGGCGCCGTCGTGGGGGATGATGACGAGCGCGCTGATCTTGTTCGCGATCAGGGCCTCGCAGTCGCGGACCTGCCGGGTGTCGCTGCCGTTGGCGGAAACCACCAGCACGTCGGCGCCGAGCTGCTTGGCGCGGGCCTCAAACAGGTCGCGGTCGTGCTGCCAGCGCTCGACCTCCAGCGTGTCCATCGAGAGGCCGATCAGCGGCCGGGTGGGGGTGCCCGCAGTGTCGCCGCCGGCGCCACGCCGCAGCGTGAGACCGATGAGCAGCGAAAGGACGAGGGAGACGACGACGAGGGCGATCCGGGATTTCATCGGGGCGGGGGTGCGGGCATCAAAACAGGGGAAAGATAATTTACAACGGCGGAGCGTCCTGTGAGCCTGTGGCTGGCGTGAATCTTCCGAACCCGAAATTGCTCACCCTCAGCGAGGCGGCGGCCCGTCGCCAGGAGTGGCGGGCGGCTGGACGAAGGGTGGTCCTGACGAACGGGGTCTTCGATCTGCTGCACACAGGCCACCTTTACTCGCTGCAGGCTGCGCGGGCGCAGGGCGACCTGCTGGTCGTGGCGATCAACGCGGATGCAAGCGTCCGGGCCATCAAGGGCCCGACGCGCCCGGTGCAGGGCGAACGAGAGCGGGCCTTTGCGCTCGGGGCGCTGGCCTGCGTGGATGCAGTGGTGATCTTCGGCGAGCCGCGGCTGACGGCTGAGATCCGGGCGCTGCGGCCGGATGTCTACTGCAAGGCGGGCGACTACACGATCGCCACGCTCAACGCCGAGGAGCGGACGGCATTGGAGGAAGTCGGGGCGAAGATCGTGTTTGTGCCGTTTCTCCCGGGCTTCAGCACGACCAGCCTGATCGCGAAGATCAAGGCGGCCGGGGAGATTTGAGCCTCATGCGCGTGGTCATCCTTGGCTCCGGTCGCGGCTCGAATGCCGAGGCCATCCTCGAGGCCCAGCAGGCTGGCCGGCTGGGTCATGCGAAGGTGGTGCAGATTTTCTCGGACCAGCCCAAGGCGGGAATCCTGGCGCTGGGGCCGCGGTTCGGGGTCCCGGCGACCTTTCTCGACCCGGCGCCATTCAAGACGAAGCTCGAGGGCGAGGGTGAGGCGCGATACATCGCGGCCATCAAGGCCTGTCAGCCGGATCTGGTGGTGTTGGCGGGTTTCATGCGCGTCCTGAAGCCCGGGTTCTTAAACGCCTTTGCCGGGAAAGTGATCAACCTCCATCCAAGCCTGTTGCCGAGCTTCCCGGGACTGGACGGAATCGGCCAGGCCTTCCGCCGCGGCGTGAAAATCACGGGCTGCACCGTGCACGAGGTGACCCCGGAAGTGGATGCGGGTCCGATCCTCGACCAAGCGGCCGTGCGCATCGAGGTGACGGACACCCTGGAGACCTTGGCGGCCAAGATCCATGTGGCCGAGCACGCGCTGTTGCCCGCGGTGATCGCCCGGTTGAGCGAACGCTGACCGCCACCCATGGACTCGGCAGTCTGGATGATGCCGCTGAAGAACCCGCCGGAGCTCGTCCAGGCGGGTCAGGCCGTACACGGGCGCGAGACCCGGCGCGAGGAGTACCAGCTGCCGGAGCTCTGGGCGCTGCACCTCTACAGTTATGACGGGGCATTCGAGCTGGACGGAAAGGAGTTCGTGATCCGGCCCGGATTCGCGAGCGTCACGCCGCCAAATTCGCGGATCGTCTATCGCTTTCGCGGCGAATCGCGGCACCTCTTCGCTCATTTCCGGCTGCCGGCTGGTGGCGACCTCGTGCGGATGGCGGTGACCCAGGATGTGGGCGACGCCTTTGGGGCATTGACCCAGGCGATGGAGGAAGCCGCCGGCTGGCTGCCGTCGCAACCGCGCCGGGCCTCGGTGCGACTTTGGGATGTGCTGTGGCAGCTGGCGGGACAGCCGATGGCGGAGCGCGAACCGAACAAGCGGCTGCATCCGGCGCTGAGCCGGGCGGTGCGGGACATCGAACTCCACCTGGGTCAGCCGCTGGTGATCCCGGCCATCGCGCGGCGGGCGGAGATTTCACACAATCACCTGACGCGGCTCTTTCGGGCGCAGTTTGGCGCGACGATCGAAGGCTACATCCGGCGGCGGCGGGTCGACCGGGCTCTGCACCTGCTCCGGCACACGACGCTGCCGGTGAAGACGATCGCGGGAGAGGTGGGTTTGCCCGACCTCCATTTTTTCAACAAGACCATCCGGGCCACGGTGTCGATGAGCCCGCGGGAGTACCGGGAGCGCCGAAGCGAAGGCTGACGCGGGGTTGGGTCGCGATTCGCATTGCCGATCGCGGAACGGCTGGGAACGGTTGAGCCATGGACTTGGCTGAAATCCGGGTGGAGATACCGCCCCAGGCCGTGGAGGTGACCGACGACCTGCTGCTTGAGCTGGGTGTCGAGGGCTGGAGCCTGGCGGAGGACGTGATCGTCCGGCGCGCTTGGATCGTTGGCGTCTTTTCCGACCGAGCGGAGGCCGAAGCCCGTTGGACCGAATTGCAGCCGCAATTGCCCGTGCCGCCAATGGGACCGCCGGAGATCAGGATGCTGGCGGAGTCAGATTGGAGGGACAGCTACAAGGCTCACTTCAAGGCCTGGAAGTTTGGGCGCTTGCATTGGGTTCCGGTATGGGAACAGGCGACCTATCGGGTCCCGGGAGGCGAGGAAGTGCTCTGGCTTGATCCTGGCTTGGCGTTCGGCACTGGAAACCACGAGACGACGCGGCTGTGCGTCGAACGGCTGGTCGAACTGGACGAGTCCATTGGCCGGAAATCGGACAAAGCCCACGTGCGCGTTATCGATGCCGGATGCGGATCGGGGATTCTCGCCCTGTCGGCTGCCAAACTGGGGTTTCAGGCCGTCGCGGGCTTCGACAACGATCCGGAGGCGGTGCGAGTCAGTCAGGAAAACGCCGGACTGAATGCCATGGCGGGGAGCGTGGACTTCTACGTTGGCGACCTCGTGAGCGGATTGCGCGGGCGGACTGCGGAGATCGTGATGGCGAACATCCTGGCGAACGTGCTGATCGAGTTTGCCCCGCAGTTGGTGGCATCGGTGGCTCCTGGTGGGGCGCTGATTCTCAGCGGCATTTTGGCCAAGGAAAACGAGGACGTCCGCCGGGCGTACCGCGCCGCAGCGCCTGGCTGGGCTATTGAATATCGGGAGATGGGAGAATGGAGCGACGTGCTGCTCCGGCGGCCGGCGAACGCCTAGGAAAAGCAAAGGCCCGCCTAGCGGCGGGCCTTGGGTGATCGAATCCGGCCAATCTCGCGACCTCAGGTAAAAAGGTCGGGAGGCGTGCGATTCATGAAGTCCTCCATGTAGGCGGTGGTGGCTTTGCCCTCGATGAAGACGGGGTCGGCCATGATCGCCTTGTGGAGCGGGATGGTGGTCTTGATGCCGCGGATCAGGTATTCGCTCAGCGCGCGGTACATCCGCTCGAGGGCAACCTTCCGGGTGGTGCCGTAGCAGATGAGCTTGCCGATCATTGAATCGTAGTACGGCGGAATGACGTAACCGCTGTAGACGTGGGAATCGATGCGCACGCCGTGGCCGCCCGGAGGGTAGTACAGTCCGATCGTGCCCGGGGACGGCGCGAAATTGCGCGACGGATCCTCGGCGTTGATGCGGCACTCGATGGCGTGCTTCTCGAACTTGATGTCGCCCTGGTCGAATTCGAGTTTTTCTCCGTTGGCGACCCGGATCTGCTGCTTGATGAGGTCGATGCCTGTGCACTCCTCCGTGACAGGGTGTTCGACCTGCACGCGGGTGTTCATCTCGATGAAGAAGAAATTGCCCTTGGCATCGACGAGGAACTCGATCGTGCCGGCGTTCTCGTAGTTGGCGGCCTCCGCGGCGCGAACGGCGGCCTTGCCCATCTTCTTGCGCAGGTCGGACGTCAGGAATGGCGAGGGAGACTCCTCGATCAGCTTCTGGTGACGGCGCTGCACCGAGCAATCGCGTTCGCCCAAGTGCACGATCTTGCCGTGGCTGTCGCCGAGGATCTGGAACTCGATATGGCGGGGCTTCTCGATGTAGCGCTCGATATAGACCGCGCCATTGCCGAAGGCCTTCTCCGCCTCGCCGCGGGCCACGTGGTACTCCTTGGCGAAGGAAATGTCATTGTGGGCGATGCGCATGCCGCGACCGCCGCCGCCAGCCACGGCCTTGATGATAACGGGATAGCCAACCTTGCGGGCGATCTTGACCGCCTCAGCCTCATTGTCGACTGGGCCGTCGGAGCCCGGGACCGTCGGGACACCGGCCTTCTTCACGGTATCCTTGGCAATTGCCTTGTCGCCCATCATCTTGATGGACTTCGATTTCGGCCCGATGAACTTGATATTGCAGGACTCGCACTGCTCCGCGAACTTGGCGTTTTCGGAGAGGAATCCGTAGCCAGGGTGAATCGCATCGACGTCGGCGATTTCGGCGGCGCTGATGATCCGGTCGGCGCGAAGGTAGCTATCGGAGCTCTTGGGTCCGCCGATGCAGATCGCCTCGTCGGCCAGCTGAACATGCAGCGACTGCACGTCAGCCTCGGAGTAAACGGCCAGCGTCTTGATTCCTAACTCACGACAAGCGCGGACGATACGCAGCGCGATTTCTCCGCGATTTGCGATGAGGATTTTCTGAATCATTTGGAAAACGATGGTCTACCAACCCACGACTGGGCCGGCCAGGAAGGCTGGCGATGGGGCAGGAAATGTCCTTAGCCCTGCTTGATCTTGAAGAGCCGCTGGCCGTATTCGACCGGCTGACCGTTTTCGACGAGAACTTCCACCACGGTGCCCTTGGCCTCGGCCTGGATCTCGTTCATGATCTTCATGGCCTCAATGATGCAGACCACCGTCGTTTCCACGACCTTCGCACCGACTTCGGCGAACGGTTTGCTCTCAGGAGATGCCGCGCGGTAGAAGGTGCCAACCATGGGGGATTTGATATAAACGACCCCCTCTTCCTCCTTTGAAGCGGCAGGAGCGGCCGCCGCTGTCGGGGCGGGAGCTGCCTGAGCGGGAACAGCGGGAGCCTCGGTCAGCTGGGCAAAAGGCGGATTCGAAACCACCACACCCTGGGTAACAACCGGCATACCGGTGCCGCCACGGCGGATCTTGAGCTTAAAACCCTCTTCCTCGACGGCGAACTCACTCAGCTCAGAGCGCTTCATGAGTTCGATGATCTGTTTGATTTGTTTTAGGTCCAAAATGCGCCTTGGTTAGGTTGAAACTGGAGTGTTAGTTGAAAAACTAACCCGCGCGTTCAAAAGAAAACGGAACCCTGAAGCAACAAAAATGGGATTTCATCAGGAATTCAGCTAGAAAGGGGCCCATTTTCGCTCGAAAACCGCAAGAAATGCGCTGTTTTTCGGCCTATTTTGATCCCAGATTGCACTGTTTTTCGCCATTTGAGTGCGCTAGTGGGCCTATTTACTATCTTTGTTTGAACCCGATTTCTTGGTAAAATTGGGCTGTTTTTCGCTATTATAGGCCACTTTTCGTGCGAAAATGACGAAAAACAACGAATTTGCCCAACTTTCAAGAGACCCGAAGCTAGTTAACAGGGCTCGGAGAACCAGAGCAGTTGAACCTAGGAAAGCTTAATCGCATCGGCGGTGATCGGATTACCAGCTGGGCGAGTTTCCCGGTTGATACTGGGCGGCGCCATCGGGCGCGCCGTTGAGGAGAGAGTGACGGCGGTCCTCTTGTGCGAAACGGACAGTGAGCTATGGCAAATCTCCATTGTCCTTCGGGTCCGAGGGTATGGGAGTCCGCCAGGCCCCCCGATTCTGGCAAGACCGGTTTGCCTCTTCGGGTTCATTGGCTGCTCAACGAGGAGAGGCGGCGACCGGAAAGGAGCCTGCCGGATCGACGATTACCTAGCGGCTAAGGTCTGCCCTGGCGCCGCGCTGCGCCTCTAGGCCATGCCGATTGCCAGGCGACCGACGGGAAATCGAATGGCCCGGCGCATGGAAAGGACGCCTAGTACAGGGCAATTGCCCGAGACGGGATGGCGATCGGCGAACGTCTCCGTAGAGGTTTTGGGCGGGTTGAACTCGAGGCGAAAAATCGAGGCCCGAGCGGGCCCCAGAGGAGAACAGTGAATCCAATCAGCTGATACACATTCCGAAATCAGTGGTGCATCAAAAAGACGGCGCTTAGCCTTCAGGGGAAATTCGCTTTCGCACCGAAAACATATGATCCTAAAACGTTGTTAATAAATTCTTTGAGATAGCGGCAAAGATTCCTTCAAAAAAGTACTTGAACCAAAATCTGTGGTTCTCATGTTCCCGCCTCCCTTCGATTCACTACCGCGCAGAAATGCTCGGGGCGGTGATGAAAAAGGGGCGGCGAGATCCTCGCTCCGGCGACTAGTTCGAA
>CAYYGV010000171.1:0-6990 GCA_964471615.1 uncultured Opitutaceae bacterium | reverse complement strand
CCACCCCCAGCACCGCGTAGTCGCCGTCCAGCGCCCGCACCGCCGCCACCGCGCCGGCAGTCGGCGTGGACAGGTCCTGTTCAATCTCAAGATCGGTCAGCGAGGGAGGCGTCATGCAATCATCCGCAGCCAAGCGACTCCGCCGGCGGCGTCAACCTTTAGTAACCTTTTAGATACTTTTTGCCTCGCCAGTTCGGCGGCCGCGTCCAGTATCCCCTCGACGGCGGCGAGTCCGCCGGGTTTACCTTCCGCCATGCGCGTCATCGACGTTCACACCCACCCCATCATGAACCACCGCGGCCGCAAGGTGCAGGAGCTGAAGCGCCTCATGGCGTACGGCCGGCGCTGCGGCATCGAGCACATGATCGTGCTCGGCGACGTGCTGGTCTTCGGCGCGCAGCCGAACGCCGAGCAGCTGCGGTTCATCAACGACGACAATCTCCGGATCGCGCGCCTGTTTCCCGAGTACTTCACCGCGTTCGTCTACCTGAACCCGCGGCTCGGCGAGAAGGCGACGATGCAGGAGGCCGAGCGCTGCGCCTCCCACCCCGGCGTCCGCGGCATCAAGCTCGAGATCGCGAACAACTCGGCGCACCCGGTCATGCGCCATGTCGCCAAGGCCGCGCGCACCTTCGGCCTCCCGGTGCTGCAGCACAGCTGGAGCACGACCAACATCAAGAACCGTGTCGCGCAGAGCGACCCGGTGGACACCGCCAGCTTCGCGCGCCGGAATCCCGACGTCACCGTGATCATGGCCCACCTGACCGGCATCGGCTTCCGCGGCGTGCTCGAGGCCAAGGGCCTGCCCAACCTCTACGTCGACACCTCGGGCGGCTTTCCCGAGTCCGGCCTGATCGAGTTCGCCGTCGAGCACCTCGGCGCCGACCACGTGCTCTACGGCTCCGACCTGCCGATCCGCGAGAACACCGTCACGATCGAGCGCATCCGCGGGGCGCGGATCTCCGCGACCGACCAGCGGAAGCTCCTGTTCGGGAACACGCGCCGCCTCCTCAAGCTCGACTTCCTCTGACCGCCCACCCCTTCCCATTTCCGTGAATCTCATCGACACGAACGTCAACCTCGGCCCCTGGCCGTTCACCCCGGTTCCGGACCGCGACGGTCCCGCGCTCGCCGCCCACCTCCGCGGCGCGGGGATCCGCCGCGCGCTCGTCTCCCACCTCGGCGCAGTGTTCCTGCCCGAGCCGATGCCGGCGAACCGAAAGCTCTTCGCGACCCTGCGCCGCACGCCCGGCCTCGTGCCCGTCCCGGTCATCAACCCCGCCCTCGCCAACTGGCGCGAGCAACTCGCCGAGTGCCAGGACGCCGCGCCGCTGAAGGCCGTGAAGGTTTTCCCGAATTACCACAACTATTCGCTCCGGTCGCGGCGCTTCCTCGAGTTCGTCGAGACACTCGCCGGCACGCGCCTGCGGCTCGTGCTCAACGTCCGCCTCGAGGACGAGCGGCACAAGTATTTCGCCCTGAAGATCAAGGGCGTGCCGGTGCCGCAGCTCGCCGGCTTCCTCGATCGTTTCCCCTCGCTTCACGTCCTCTTCATCGGCATCTACAAGCCCGAGGTCGAGAAGCTGGCGCCGAAGCACGCGAACTTCTCCGCCGACATCGCCTTCTGCGAGGTCACCGACACCCTCGAGCACATGCTGCCCACGATTCCCGCCCGCCGCCTCATGCTCGGCACGTGCACGCCGCTGCTCGCCACCTCCGCCGAGGTGGCCAAGCTCACCGGCGCCCACATTCCGGCCACCGCGAAGCGACTCATCGGCGGCGACAACGCCCGCCGGTTCTTCGGCCTGTAATTTCCTGCCTCCCTGCTTTTCGACCATGAGCACGTCCACCGCCACTCCCGCCGCCACGAAGCCGATCGTCGACGAACCCGTCCCGCAGCCCGCGCGCTGGGGCGCCGAGGAACTCGCCCGCCTCACCATGATGGTGATGCAGCCGTCGCTGTTCTACTGGAAGGGCCCGCAGACGACCGCGCTGCTCGAGGAATTCCGCCGGCACTACCCCTTCAAGCACTGCTATCCGTGCTCGTCCGGCACCGCGTCGCTGCACATCGCCGTCGCCGCGCTCCGGCTCCAGCCGGGCGACGAGGTCATCACGTCGCCGATCACGGACATGGGCTCGGTCATCGGCGTGCTCTACCAGCAGGGTGTGCCCGTGTTCGCGGATCTCGACCCGCACACGTACAACCTGAATCCCGCCGACGTCCGCCGCCGCATCACGGCCAAGACCCGCGCCATCATGGTGGTCCACCTCGCCGGCAATCCCTGCGACACCACCGCGCTCTCCGCCATCGCGAAGGAGCACAATCTCGCCCTCATCGAGGACTGCGCGCAGTCCTGGGGCGCCCAGCACCGCGGCCAGCCGGTCGGCCTCGTCGGCGACTTCGGCTGCTATTCGTTCAACGACTTCAAGCACATCGCGTGCGGCGACGGCGGCCTCGTGGCCACGAACCGCGACGACCTCGGCGCCGGTCTCTCCAAGTGGGGCGACAAGTGCTACGACCGAGTCTCCGGCGGCCGCGCCCCCGAGGACCTCGCGCCCAACTACCGCATGAGCGAGCCGCAGTCCGCCGTCGCGGCCGCGCAGATGGGCAAACTCGCGGAGATCGTCCGCCGCCGCCACCACGCGGGCGAGCTCCTCACCTCGCTCCTCGCCGGCACCCCCGGCCTGCACCTGCCCGCGGTCGCAAAGGGCGACTACCACAGTTACTGGTTCTACATGCTCCGCGTCGACCTCGCCCGCTTCAGCCTGTCGCGCAACGAGCTCGCCGCCGCCTTCAACGCCGAGGGCGTCGCTGCCGGCCCGGGCTACATCCCGACGACCGTCTACCAGTACCCCGTCTTCCAGAATCACAATTTCTTCGGCGGCACTTGGCCCGTGAAGATGCTCGGTCTGACCAAAATGGACTACCGCAGCGTCTCCTGCCCGGTCGCCGAGGCGATCATCCGCGACTGCATCACGCTGCGCCTCAACGAGGCGATGTCCGACGCCTACATTGAGAAGGTCGCCCGCGCCGTGCGCACGGTCGCCACGCGGCTCGCGCGTTGACCGACCATCAGCCGCGATTCGGAAGCCACGCGCCGGCCCTCAGGCCGGCGCTTTCATTTCCACGCCTTCCGGCGTAACTACGACGTCGATCGGCCGGCCTTCCTGCGTGCCCGTCACGCGCCAGCCCGCGCCGGCGCGGGTAACGGTCAGTTCCGCCGCCCGGCCGCCCCGCGCCCGCGCGGCGGACACCGTCAGCACGGTGTGCTCCTTCGCCGCCGCCGATTCCGCCTCGGCAAACGGATAGACGCCCTCCTCCGCCGGCAGGTCGAGCTGGCCGGTCCGCACCGCCAGGCCGCCGGCGGCCCGGACCATGGTGGTCAACGCGGCAAGCGGCCGGGTGATCTCGAAGCCGGACCCCTGCGAGACGACGCGACCGTGGCCGTCGTCGTTGAAGACCTGGTAGCGCACCTGCACGGGCTTCGGCTCACCGGTGAGCACGACGTGGTCGAGCAGCACCAGGACGCCGGGCTTGAGGTACAGCGCGATCCGCCGGACCCGCGCCACGTCGGGTTGCACCAGCGCGTACGCCTCGGTCGCGTCGCTGGTCAGTGTCATCCAGCCGGGTCCCGTCCGATACTCGAGGATGTGGGCCCACGCCCATGAGGCGTTGGTGCCTTCGTGGCCGTCGTGATACTGGTGGCCCTTGCCGTCGATCAGCACTGCGTTGTGGGCGCTGGTCTGCCGGAGCTTCCAGCGCTCAATCTTTGGCGAGTAGCCCGCGCGCAGCGGGTCGTGCAGCAACCGTTCGCCGTGGACTTTGAAGATGAAACTGTTTCGGTCCGCGTGCTCGTGATTGCCGGGCCCGCCGCTGCGGAACGCCAGCACGCCGTCGGCTGCCGTCCAGCCCGTCCGGGACACGACCCAGTCATTGTCGAGGCGCACGTCAAGCAACTCGGGCCCGGGCGCCGCCTCCGGCAGCGCCGGGTCGTACCAGATCGCGCCCCAGTGCGACTTGATCACGCCGACCTGGCGGGCGAGGTGCTGCGAGAGCGGGTCGCGGTGCACGCGCGCCACCCACGGCGCGAGGCTCGTGTCGAGGTTCACCCCCGCGTCGCCGAAGTTCACGATGTCATTCGCCGGCTCGAGCACCGCGTACGGCACCGACGGCTTCCGCTGCGACTCCGGCGGCACGATCGGCGCCCCGGCGGTCGGCATGCTCATCACCAGCGCATAGCGCATCGTCCCCGGGTAGTTGAACAGCGACCGGTCATCGACGCCGAGCGTCCGGTACAGCACCTCGGCGAAGAACGCGAGGTGCGACGCGGTGTAGCTCCAGTACATCGGGCCCTCGTCGTAGCTGCCGTCGGGGTGGAACATCTCCACGAACGCCCGGGCGCTCGAACGCGCCAGCGCGAGCCACTGCGCCGCCAGCGGGTGCCGCCCGTGCAGCCAGCAGGCCGCCAGTCCGAGGCCGGCGATCGGCACGGTCTTGAGGTTGGTCGAGTTGAGGATCAGCGGCCATCGGCCGAGATCGAACTTGAACGGGAACTCGTCCTCCGGATCGAGCGTCCAGCCGCGCACGCGGTCCGGGTACTTCATCCCGTACAGCGTGCGGTAGCAGGCCGGGGCCCCCTTCTCCGCGAGGCCCTGCTCCGCGAGCGCCACCTCGGCGGGGGTCAGGGCGTCGCCGAGCCAGTCGAGCGCGCAGGCGACCGCGATCGTCGCCTCCGGGGCCCGCTGCAGGCCGATCACGTCGCGCCCGCCCTCGAGGAAATAGTCCCACTTCGGGAACTCGCACACCTTGCGGAGCGCGAGTCGCGCCAGCCCAAGCTGCGCCGTGTCGCGCGTCGTCACGTACTGGAACGCCGCCCGCTCCAGCGCCGCCCGCGCCCGGACCATGTGGCTGCCGTGGTTGGTGAAGCGCATCTCCTTCTCGAGGAAGGCCGTCTCGGCGGCCACGTCGACGGTCGTCGCCTGGTCCATCGTCGACATCTCGCGCCACAGGTTCGAGAAGCGCGGGTCCCGCAGGTTGGCGCGGATCCGCGGCAGGTCGGCCGCGTCAAACAGCAGTCCCCGGCGGCGCACCGCGCCCGGGGCCGGCGCCGGCTCGGCTGCCGGCAGGGCGCGCGGCGCCAGCAGGCCCGCGGCCGGTACGGCGGCGGCGAGGAGGGAGGCGCCCTTCACGAAGGCGCGACGGCTGAGCGAGGGATCGGGGCGACGGGAGGAGGCCATGGTGGTCGGGGGTGAAATTAGAAACCTTTTGGTTACTTAGGGGCTTGCGCCGGCGCGCCGGGCGCGGTTGCCTGCCCGCGTTCCCCATGCGCCCCGCCCTGCTCGCCTGGCTGCTCGCCGTTCCGCTGCTGCTGCGCGCGGCGGACGGCCCGGTCACGCTGTCGAACGCGCGGATCGAGGTCGGGATCGACGTCCCGCACGGCCTCATCCTCGGCTTCGGCCGGACCGGCCGGGACAACCTGCTCTGGGTGAACCCGCACCCGCTGTCCTCGGCGCGCTCGGCCGGCTGGGTCAACTACGGCGGGGAAAAGCTCTGGTGGGGCCCCCAGATCGACTGGCAGGCCGTGCAGGGCCGGCGCTTTCCGCCCGACGAGGCGCTCGACGGTCCTTGGACTGTCACCGCACGGGCGCCCGACCGGCTGCGCATGCTGAGCGCCGTCAGCCCGTGGGTCGGCATCCGCGCCGAGCGCGAGATCGTGCTCGACCCGGCCGGCGACGGCCTCGTCGTGCACAACCGATTTACCCGTGTTCGGCCCAGCCCGCAGCGTCTCCAGCTCTGGACCGTCTGCGTGGTGCCGCGGCCCCGCTGGTGCTGGCTGGAGAGCCGGCCGCGTCCCGGGGCGGCGCCGTTCGTGAATCTCCGCCCCACCCTCGATCCCGGCGCGGCCGTGCGCGCGGATTCGGTGCACGGCGTCGTCCGGGCGGAAGCGTCCGACCACGCCTACCTGATCGGCACGCACGGCGGCTGGATCGCCGCGGTCTACGCCGACTACATTTTCGTCCACGAGGTCGAGCCGTTCCCGGAGGGCGAGTACGCCGAGCAGGTCGCGGTGCAGCTGTTCTTCGGTCCCGCCTACGCGGAGCTCGAGACCCTTGGCGGGCTGGCCAACCCGGCGGTCGGCGGCTCGATAAGCAACCAGGTGCGGTGGCGGCGACTGGACCGGCCGGCCCAGCTCAGCGAGGGAGAACTGTTGGACTGGCTGCACGGTCAACTGGGTCGGAAGTAGGGTTCAGGGCGCCAACCCGCGGCGGCCGGACTCGCCGGCGGGCCGCTCGGCGACGGGGCGCGGACGCGCCACCCACCGCAGCACCAGGCCGATTGCGATCATGATCGCCCCGCCCACGACGTTCACCCGGGCCGGCGCGACCGGCGTCGCCGGCACGAACCAGCACGCGAGCAAGACCACGCCGATGATGAGGCTGAGGTTGCCGATCACCCCGTACACGGCCATGGCCCCGGCCTCGGCGGGGTGCGCGCCTTCCGCCACCGGGGTCTGCAGGTCGCGGTCGAGCTGGATCGCACTCGCGCTCTTCGGGTCCTCCGGCCGCCAGAAGAACGCCGAGATCACAAACACCACGGTCGAGCCGATCACGGCGCCGTAGACGTTGCGCGGATAGGCGTTCTCCGGGAACGCGTTCAGGCCGATCAGCGTGAACACGACCACGAAGGCCGCGGTGCACGACGCGATGCCCGACCACCACGGCGTGCGGCGGTACATGAGGCCCAGCGCCACGGGCATCATGAAGCCCGGGCCCACGATGGAGTAGTACTTCAGCGCGAAATCAAAGGCCCCGCCCAGCTTCGAGATCACGAAGGCCAGCGCGACGCCGCTCACGCCGATCACCAGCATCGTCAGCTGCGCCGTCCGCATCAGGTGCAGGTCCGTCGCCGGCGGCAGGCCGGCGCGCTTCCGCAGCGGCACGTACACGTCCTTGGTCACCGCCGCCGAGAGCCAGTTGAACGCGTCGTTC
>CAYYGV010000170.1:0-7039 GCA_964471615.1 uncultured Opitutaceae bacterium | reverse complement strand
TGGTCGGCTGCCCGACCGGCGCGATCCACCGCGACGCCTTCGAGGGCGAGGTGGTGATCAATCCGGCCACCTGCATCGGCTGCACGACCTGCGCGACCAACTGCCCGTACGAGTCGATTCGCATGGTCGAGCAGCGCGCGCCGACCGGCGAGATCCTCGTGGCCGCCGACGCCCGGCCGATCTTCAAGGCGACCAAGTGCGACCTGTGCATCGACCAGTACGGCGGCCCCGCCTGCGTGCGCGCCTGCCCGCACGACGCGCTCGAGCGCGTGAACCTCAACACCCTCGACGACCTCGTGGGCTGGCTCCGGCGATGATCCACCGCCTCGCCCTCCGCCGTCTCCTCCTCGGCTGCGCCACGCTCGCGGCCGCGGTCGCCGTCGTGTGGGTCCACGGGAACCTGAGCGCCACCCACCCGCTGCTGCCCTACGCCAGCGGCTGGGTCCTGTTCGCGCTGATGCTCGGCCTCACCGCCTACAACGCCCGCAAGAAGCTGCCGTTCCTCCCGCTCTTCAGCTCGCGCCTGTGGCTGCAGATCCACGTCTACGCCGGCCTGGTCACCGCCGTGGTATACGGGCTCCATGCCGGCTGGCGGGTGCCCGCGGGGTGGTTCGAGGGCATCCTCGCGGCGCTCTTCACGCTCGTCACCGCCAGCGGCCTCGTCGGGTGGTGGCTCTCGCGCCAGATTCCGCGGCGGCTCACGACGGTCGGCGGCGAGGTGCCTTACGAGCGCATCCCGCTCATCCGGCATGAACTCCAGCGGGAGGCCGAAGCCGTCGCGCTCAAGGCGATCCCGGAGCAGGGCGCCACGACGCTGGCCGACTTCTACAACCGCGACCTGAGCGGCTATTTCGCCGCGACGCAGCCGTTCTGGCGGAGCATCTTCAGCACCCGCCGTCGGCTGAACGCGCTGCTCGGCAGCCTGGCGGAGACGCGGCGATATCTCACGGCCGCCGAGAACGCCAACGCCGACCGGCTGGCCGACCTGATCCGCCAGAAGGACGCGCTCGACTTCCAGCGCTCGTCACAGCTCGCCCTGAAGGCCTGGCTGTTCGTCCACATCCCGCTGACCTACGCCCTGCTGCTCTACAGCGTCGTCCATGTCGTGCTGGTCTACGCGTTCTCAGGAGGTGCCCGGTGAGCGACGCCCGCGTGCCTTCGCCCGACTTCGACCGCTCGCGCTACGAGCGGCCGAACCAGGACTGGATCTGCGGCCACGCCGCGGAGGGCTGCCCGTGCCGCATCGGCCCGAGTCCGTCCGGCCAGTGCCGGGCCACCACCGAATGCCAGCCCCAGCTGGTCTGCCGCCCGGGCGAGACCAAGGGCACTTGGAAGTGCACGCGCCCGAAGGAGTGGGGCGGCCCTTGCGCCGAGGGACCGCTGCCCGATGGCTCCTGCTGCCGCCCGATCGCTCGTTGCCGGCCGGAGCGCAGCCTGCGCAGTCGCCGCGGCCTCGTCGTGCGCGCCACCATCGCCGTCGCGTTCGCCAGCCTGATCATCGGCCTCACCGGCCCGTCGCGCGAGACGTTCATCAATCCCGCGCCCCTCTCGTCGCACCACACCGGCCCCGAGTTCGTGAAGATGGCCCGCGCGCTTTCCGCCACGCCCGGCCAGGGCTGCGTCGCCTGCCACCGGGAGGTCGGCGAGGGTCCGTCCCACTGGGCCCGCTCCGCCCTCGCCGCCGGCCGCGCCTCGCTCCGCCCGGAGCAGCTCGCGCTGGCGACCGCCAAGGATTTCTCGCGCCTCGACGCGAACTGCCTCTCCTGCCACGCCGACCAGTCGTTCCACCAGCCGAACCTGCCGCGCGAGACGACCTGCTCGGGTTGCCATCGCGAGCACCAGGGCCGGGCGTCGCTCCTGCCGGTGGCCGGCGCGAACTGCACCGACTGCCACGGCGACCAATCCCGGATGTCCGCCGCCGCCCAGCGCGGCCGGACCGAGCCCGCCGCGTGGTTCGCGCGGCCCACGCTGCCCGGCGTCGTCGCCGTGGGACGCGTGCGCCCGCCCGAGGGCTTCACCCAGGTCATCCGTTCCTTTGCCACCGACCACCCCGAGTTCCCGCCGCGCCGGCCCGGTGCGCGCGACCGCACCGCGCTCGCGTTCAACCACGCCCGTCACCTCGCCGGCGACGACGTGCCGCTGCTCAACGGCAAGCCGCTCGAGTGCGCCTCCTGCCACCAGCCCGACGGCTCGGGCGCCTTCATGCAGCGGGTCACGTTCGAGCGGAACTGCCGCTCGTGCCACGCGCTGCAGTTCGACGAGCGCAACCCCGGCCTCCAGCTGCCCCACGGCGACGCGGCCTTCGTCCGCGCCTTTCTCCGCAGCCTGCCCGCCCAGTACGCCGACCACGCCGTGCGCCGTCTCGGACTCACGGGCGAGAAGGCCGTCGCGGACTACGTCGCGGCCCAGATGCTCGCGCTCCGCGACCGCGCCCGCACCGGCGAGCTGCTCGAGGAGCAGGTTTTCTTCAGCGATCTCCGCCAGGGTCCCGCCGCCGGCCTAGCCGGCCTCGACGGCCCCGGCCGCGCCAAGTTCGCCGGCTGCGCCACCTGTCACGTGGTCACCGCGCAGCCCCACACCACGCCCGTGATCACCCCGCCGGAGATCCCGGACCGCTGGATGACCCACGCGGAATTCAGCCATGCCAAGCACGTCCAGGTCGGCTGCACCAAGTGCCACGACGCGAGCCGGAGCCGGCTCACGAGCGACGTCCTGCTGCCGGACCGCCAGACCTGCGTCGAGTGCCACAGCCCGAAGGGCGGCGTGAACTTCGCGTGCACGGAGTGCCACCGCTATCACAACGCGCCGCCAAGCGGCTGGTCGCCCGCGCCGCAGCCATGAACGGGTGGGGTACAGCGCGGTGGCCGTCGCGGACGGCGCTCGCGGCCGCCATGGTGCTGTTCGCCCTGGCCCCGGCCGGGGGCCAGACGCCGCCCGCGCCGGGCGAGCGCGAGACGCCGCCGGACGAACCGCGTCCGCACCAGCGTTCCGACCGTGAACCGCCGGCCAAGTCGCCGACCGAGGTTAACCCCGATCCCGGAATCACGCTGCCGCCTCCTCCTTCGACCCCGGCGCCGGAGAAGCTCCGCACCGAGCGCCGCATCGATCAGGAAGGCCCCGCCGCGCCGCCCGCGCAGTTCAATCCCGACCCGGGCGCCGCCCAGCGCCCGGCCCCGAAGGCGACCGCGCCGTATTTCCAGGCCGACCAGGTGGCGTATCCGCCGGAGCCCGAGACCGCCCCGGTGCCGGCTGCCCAGGCGCTGCCGCGCGGCCCGCTGGAGCAGACGAGCGTGGTGCGCGAGCGCGCGACCGCGGCCGAGCCGCGCGACGGCACCGATGCTGTGCACGCGCCCCTGGCCCTGCCGCGCGCCGGGCTGCGCGCCAACCGGTTCATCACGAATTCGTGGCACGCAGCGGAGGAGTACCCGCTCTCGGCGCCCGGGCCGGAACAGCAGCTGCCGTTCGGCACGAAACCGGTGCTGAACCGCTGGCGCGACGCGCACTTTTTCCCGTGGCGCCGCTACACGAGCGGCGACACCAACGAGCTGCCGTACTACCACGCGCAGCCGGATCTCTGGCACTATTACCGGCAGAGCATCCTCAAGGGCGACGCGCCGGTGCGCGGCCAGGACCTGTTTCTCAGTCTCACGGCGTCCGCCGACTTCGTCTACGAGGACCGCCGGATCACGCTGCCGAGCAACGTCAGCTCCGCGCGGCCGGCGAGCTTCGACTTTTTCGGCCAGAGCCGCTCGCAGGTGTTCGTGGGCAACCTCGCGCTGCAGGCGGACCTCTTCCGCGGCGAGACCGTCTTCAAGCCCGTCGAGTGGCTCGTGCGCGTGAAGCCCGTGTTCAACGTCAACCGCGTGGATCTGCGCGAGACCCTGGTGTCGCCCGACCCGCGCGGTCGCGTGGGCGCCGGGAACGGCTCCGGGGCGAACAACGGCGGCGTGCTGAATCCCGGCGACATCGACGGGTTGCTCACCGGCGGCCTCGCCACCCCGGCCGTCATCGACGCGAGCGCGACGCACCGGAACAAGGACTACGTCGCGCTGCAGGAGGCGTTCGTCGAGATCCACCTCCGCGATCTCTCGGTGAACTACGACTTCGTGGCGGTGAAGGTCGGCAACCAGACTTTCAACAGTGATTTCCGGGGCTTCCTTTTCAACGACACGAACCTCGGCGTCCGGCTCTTCGGCAACTACGACAGCAACCGTTGGCAGTACAACCTGGCGTTCTTCGACCTCCGCGAGAAGGACACCAACTCGGAGCTGAACACCTTCAACCGCCGCCACCAGTACGTCGCCATCGCGAACGTCTACCGGCAGGACTTCCTTTTCCACGGCTACACCGCGCAGGCCAGTGTCCACTTCAGTTTCGACCAGGGCGGCACCTACTACGACACCAACGGCTCGATCGTGCGGCCGGCGCCGATCGGGAAGGTCCGCGCCCACGACGTGAACGTCGGCTACCTCGGCTGGGCAGGCGACGGTCACATGGGCCGCTGGAACCTCTCGCACGCCGCCTACGTCGCGCTCGGCCGCGACGATTTCAACGGCATCGCCGGGCGGCCGGTGAACATCCGCGGCGAGATGGCGGCGGTCGAGGTGAGCTACGACCGCGACTGGCTGCGGTACAAGGCGTCGCTCTTCTGGGCGTCGGGCGACGGCGCGGCGAAGGACGGCAAGGCGACGGGCTTCGACAGCATCGTGGACAACGTGAATTTCGTCGGCGGGCCATTCAGCTATTTCGTGCGGCAGGGCTTCAACCTCGCCGGCACCGCGCTCAACGTGAAGCAGCGGTTCAGCCTGCTGCCCGACATCCGCACGAGCAAGACCGAGGGCCAGGCGAACTTCGTCAACCCGGGCCTCCGGCTCGCCGGGCTCGGGGCGGACGCCGAGCTCACGCCCAAGGTGCGGCTGTTCGTCAACGCGAACTACGTCCAGTTCGACGACGTCGACGCGATCCAGACCGTCCTGCTCACCAACCAGCTCGGCCGCGACTTCGGCACGGACCTCAGCGTCGGCGTGCAGTGGCGCCCGTGGCTCAAGGACAATGTCATCCTCTCGGCGGGCTTCGGCGCGCTGCTGCCCGCGGCCGGCTTCCGCGACCTCTACCGCACGACCCAGCCGCCCGTGCCGGGCTACACCTCAGGCTTGAGTCCCCGGGTGGACGACTGGCTGTATAGTGCCGTTGCGGCCGTCACGCTGACCTACTGACCCCTCTGCGACCATGAACCACCGCAACGAATCGGGCCGGATTTTCCGTTGGCTGGCGCCGCTCCTCGCGGCCTGGGGCGCCGGGCTGGTCGCGCTCGTCGTGTCGGCCCAGCCGGGCGACGTCCGGCCGGCGGACCCGGCCGACGCGGTCTCCGGCCCGCCCATCGCGGTCGACCGCGCGCTGCCGGCCACCGCCGCGGCGCCGCGCAGCCTCGTGGACCAGTCGCGCGACGACGCTCACCGCAAGAGCGCGGGCTGCCTGGAGTGCCACCGCGGGATCGAGGACATGCACGCCTCGCCGAATGTCGTGCTCGGCTGCACCGACTGCCACGGCGGCAACCCGACACCCGGCCTCACGATGCGCAAGGCGCACGTCGCCCCGCGCAACCCGGTCTTCTGGGAGAGCTCCGCCAACCCCAGCGAATCCTCCGTGCTGCTCAACCATGAGTCGCCCGAGTTCATCCAGTTCGTGAATCCCGGCGACCTCCGCGTGGCCGACCGCGCCTGCGGCGCTTGCCACGGCGAGATCGGCCGGTCCGTGACGCACAGCATGATGAACCACGGCGCCATGCTCTGGGGCGCGGCGCTCTACAACAACGGCGCCATTCCCCACAAGGACTACAAGTTCGGCCAGGCCTACGGGCTCGACGGCGCCCCCCTGCGGCTCGAGAGCCCGATCCCGGTCACGCCGGAGATGACGCTGAAGCACGGCATCCTCCCGGCCATTGATCCGCTCCCGCGTTTCGCGATTTCCCAGCCGAGCAACCTGCTCCGCGTGTTCGAGCAGGGCGGGGAGAAGCAGACCGAGCTCGGCAACCCGAACGCCTTCGAGCCACCCGGCCGGCCGGCGCGTCGCCTGAGCGAGCGCGGGCTCGGGACGCTCAACCGCATCGACCCGGTGTACCTCAATCTCCAGAAGACCCGGCTCCACGACCCGCTGCTCGGCTTCATGGGCACCAACAACCACCCGGGCGACTACCGCTCGTCCGGCTGCTCGGCCTGTCACGTGGTCTACGCCAACGACCGCTCGCCGACCAATTCCGGCTGGTGGTCGAAGTACGGCCACCAGGGCCTGAGCTTCAGCGCCGACCCGATGATCTCGAAGCGCGAGCGCGGCCACCCGGTCAAGCACCAGTTCACCCGCAGCATCCCGTCGAGCCAGTGCATGAACTGCCACATGCACCAGGGAAACCTCTTCGTGAACCCGTACCTCGGCTACATCTGGTGGGACCAGGAGAGCGACGGCGCGTTCATGTACCCCAAGGTGCAGAAGAACCCCACCGAGGAGGAGATCGCGGCGTCGTTCCAGCGCAGTCCCGAGGCCGCCGCGGCCCGCGGTCTCTGGGGCGACCCCGAGTTCCTCGAGAAGGTGGCCGAGCTCAACCCGCAGCTGAAGGAGACGCAGTTCGCCGATTACCACGGCCACGGCTGGGTGTTCCGCGCGGTGTTCAAGAAGGACCGCGAGGGCAACCTGCTCACGCTCGACGACCAGGTGATTCCGCCCGACGACCCGCAGAAGTGGGCGAAGGCGGTCCATCTCAAGGACGTCCACCTCGCGCGGGGGATGCAGTGCGTGGACTGCCACTTCACGACCGACGTCCACGGCAACGGCCTGCTCTACGGCGAGCCGCGCGCCGCGACCGCGATCGAGTGCATCGACTGCCACGGCACCATCGACCGGCGGCCGACCCTCCGGACCAGCGGCAACGGCGGCCGGCTCGTCGACGGGCAGGTCCTGCCGAACGACCTCGCCGCCGGCAGCACGCCCTGGGGCCCGCGCTTCTACTGGCAGGGCACCCGGCTCTACCAGCGCTCGATGATGC
>CAYYGV010000169.1:0-7060 GCA_964471615.1 uncultured Opitutaceae bacterium | reverse complement strand
TCATCTCCCTCGTCCTCGGCAACCAGCACCGCGAAATGTGGAAGGACTTCCTCGATCTCGCGTACTGGAACGTCGAGCTGGATGAATGATGACGAGAGTAGCGAGTAGCGCGTAGCGGGTAGCGAGTAGCATGAACGATGGCGCTTTCGGCCGGTGGCGGTCGCGGGGACCCCAAGTCGAACTATCCCTTGGTCGTCATCCCGAGCCCAGCTGAGGATCTTCCGCGAGCGGAGAGGGTGGAGATTCAGGAGGCGCTCCAACCACGCGCACTGGTTACTTGCCGGAGAATTTCTGGCGGATGATCATCCAGATGGCGGCGATCACGATTAGGTCGCCGGTCAGGAGAAACAACCGGATCGGCAGCGGGAACCGTCGTAGGACGAAGAGCGAGGCGATCGCACTCACGCTGATGATCAGCAGGACGAAGGTGAGCGTCGACTTCTGCTGGGCGGATTTGGGATCAACAGACATTGGCAGAAGTGACTAGTGGCGAGTGACGAGGGACGAGTGGGATTCTGGCGGGGGAGGATGATGCTGGGTACGGTTTACCGTTTTTCGGTAGCGGTCGACCGTCTTCTGCCGACCGTCCACCGCCCACCGTCCCCGTCTCATCCGGCAACGACGGGGAGGGTGACGCGCATGGTGGTGCCGCCGGGGCCGGTGGCCACGAGGGCGATGTCGCCGTGGTGGGCCTGGAGGATGCGCTTGGCGATGGCGAGGCCGAGGCCGGTGCCGTCGGGGCGGCCGGAGAAGAACGAGTCGAAGATTCGGCCGCGGACGGCCTCGGGGATGCCAGTTCCGGTGTCGGCGAGGTCGAGGGTCGCGGTGCCGTCGGGGCCGGCGGCGAGCGTGAGCGAGATGGCGCCGCCCTCGGGCATGGCCTGGGTGGCGTTCAGCAGGAGGTTGAGCAGGACCTGCTGGACCTGGCCCTTGTTGGCCTCGACCACCAGCGCGGTGGCGGGCGGGTCGTAGCGCAGCGCGATCTTGGCCTGCGCGAGCTTGGGACGCACGAGGACCAGCGTGTCGGCGACGATGTCGGACAGCGCCCAGCGTGAATGGAGGCTGGAGGGGGCCTTGGCAAAATTCAGGACGCGCGTGACGATGGCCTCGAGCTGGTCGAGCTTTTCGCGGATCACCCGCACGTCGGTGCTGCGCGGGTCGGCGGGCGGAAAGTCGAGGCCGAGTCCGCCGTGCAGGAGCTTAAGCACCGTGAGCGGGTTCCGGATCTCGTGGGCGATCTCGGCGGCGAGCAGGCCGAGCGTGGTGAGCTGCTCCTGCTTGCGCAGGGTTTCCTCGCTCTGGAAGACCCGGGTGTAGAGCCGGGCGTTCTGCAGCGCCACGGCGCCGAGGTTGGCCAGGGTGGCGCAGACGCGTTTCTCGTCGTTGTCGAAGCGGTGGGCCCGGTCGGTGAACACCGCCAGCACGCCGAACACCTCGCCCTCGAACCGCAGCGGCGTGAGGAGAGCGGCGTGGAGCACGGAGTCGCGGGGCAGGTCCGGCACGCTCGCGAAGCCGGGTGAGCGCACGTCGGCGAACTCGACCTGACGCTTGGTGTGCAGCGCAGCGGCGGCGAAGCTCGCGGCGGTTGGGTACTCGCCGCCCGGGAGCGGCGGGTTGCCCGCCGCGTCGAACGCGCCGAACCGCACGAGGTCCCGGGCCGCGTCATGGAGATAGAGCGCGCAGGCGCTGGCCTGGAGCATCCGGCGGGTGTCGCGCGTCAGGGTGTCGAGCAGTTCCTGCGACTGAAGCTTGGCGACGAGTGTCTGGCCGGTCGTGAGCAGCGTCTCGAGCTGGCGGGCCTTGGCCTGCAGGGCCTGCCGCCGCCAGAGGTGCTGGATGACGACCGTGGCCTCGAGGGTGAGCCGCTCGAGCAGGACGAGGTCAGCCGGGGCGAAGTGCCCGACGCGATCGCTTTCTAGGTCGATGACTCCGAGAACGGTCTCGCCGTCGCGCATGGGGGCGGCCATCTCGCAGCGGGCGGCGGGCCGGACGGCGATGTAGCGGGGCTCGATGGCGACATCGGGCACGAGCAGGGGCCGGGCATTGAGGACGCACCAGCCGGTGACGCCGTGGCCGAGCTTCAGGCCGCTGGGGCCGGACTCGTCGGGCAGCCCGACCTGGACCTCGACCTCGAGCCGGCCGGAGTGGGGATTGACGAGGGCGATGGACCCGGCGTCGGCCTGGAAGGTGGCGATGAGCTCATCCAGCACCGCCCGGAGCGCCTCCCGGGAATCGTCGAGCCGCCCGGCGACGGAGTTGAGCCGGTAGAGGGCGGGGAGGCAGCGGTTATCAGATTCCGGATTGCGGATTCCGGATTCCGGATCGGGCGCTGGAAGGTTGGCGGGCTGCACGACGCGTTGTTCTAATTGCGGCGACGGTGATGGCCAGAATTTCCCCACCTTCCTTGCGCAAGTCCTCGAGTCGATCCGCAGGCATCCGTCCGCTCTCAACCAAGACCTCCAGCCAGAACAGCGTCTCATCGCACTCCTCCTCGACGATGCCCAGCTTGGCCACAAACTCCGCGGTCGAACGACTCCGGATGGCCGCCCGGTAGTTCGCGGCGACGGACGTGCCGGACCGCAGCACTTGCTGTCCCACGGTCAGGGACACACGGTCTCGGGGGAGGGCGTCGACCAGCTTGATAACTCGAAGAGCAAATGCCTTGGTTCTGGCTGCAAGTTCGATCCGATTCACGCGCCGCGAGACTGGCGATCCGCGCCAAAGCTCAAGCGCATACCAGCATCGCATTAGCCAACCGGTCACAGTCCGTCACAGCGGGCCTTGCCGGCCAAATCCGGAATCCGGAATCCGAAATCCGGAATGAGGAATCCGCATTTCGCGATCCGCAATCCGCAATCAGGCAGAGCGCGCGGGCGCGATCGGCTTGATGATGTCCGCCAGCGTGTCCTTCAGGGTCTGCAGGCGTTCCTCGGAGATGGGCTTCGAGGGTTCGGAGCTCTCGATGTAGAAGGTGTCGATCGCCACGCCGCGCTCCGTGCCGATGCGCGCGAACGTGATGTCGAAGCCCTGGTCGGAAATCGTCTTTGCCAGCCGGTACAGCAACCCAATCTGGTCGCGGGCCTGGATCTCCACGATCGTCCGCTGCATCGAGAGCTCGTGATAAACCTCCACCGTCGGCGGGAACGACGTGTGCAGGCCCTCGCCCGTGGCTGCCAGCGGGCGGGTCGCCGCCACCCGCTTCGCCTGCGCCACGATGTCGGGGTAGAGGTCCTTGTTCGCCACCAGCGCCGCCTCGATCGTCCGGGCAAACAGCTCCTGCGAGTTCGAGCTCTGCACGACGCCGCGGTCCGGCTCGACCACGTAGAACGTGTCGATCGCGATATGGTCCGAACGTGAAATCACCTTCGACCCCAGGATCGACAGCCCCGCCACGCTGAAGGCACCCGCCAGCTTGTAGAACAGGCCCGCACGGTCCCACGTGACCACGTTCACCACGGTCAGGGAACGATTCAGGTCGTCCTTCCACTCGATCACCGGCTTCAGCGATCCGATCGTGTCGGCCGTGGCGATCGACTTGAGCAGCCGGTTCACCATCTGGATGTGGAGCGCGATCTCGTCGGCGTCGGTCTGGATGAAATAACGCTCCGGCAGCAGGCTGAAATGGGCGATGATCTCGTCGGGGCTGATGCCGGGGATCTGGCGGGCGGTAAGGTCCTGAAGGGTCATTTGCTTCTTCTTCTCGTAACTGGCGAGGACGCCCTCGCCAAGGCTCAAGCGTTCAAGCGTGGCGCGGTAGAGATTGGTGTGGAGGGTGTCCTTGTAGCTGTTCCAGAGACTGACTGCCGTGCCCCGGGCGTCGCAGAAGGTGTGGACGTACAGGTTCCTGAGCTGCTCGGCGTTCTGCACGAGCTCGGCAAAGGCAGCGGCGGTCTTGGGGTCATCAACGTCCCGCTTCTGCCAGAATCGTGCCATCACGAGATGATTTTTGATGACAAACGACACCAGTTCCCGGCCCTCGGGCGACACCCCCAGGCGCTCCATGATCGGGCCGGCCAGCCGCACGCCGCTCTCGGCATGACCTTGGATGCCGTTCGACTTGCCGATGTCGTGGAGGAGGAGCGTCAGGTACAGCAGCGCCGGGTCGGTGGTCTCGTGCAGCGCCGCGCGGTACTTCAGCGTTATCGGCTCCGCCTCGGTGAAGATGAGGTCGAGCTGCCGGATCGCGTTCAGGGTGTGCACATCCGCCGTGTACCGGTGGTAGTACTCGTGCTGGACCATGCAGGTGAGGCCGTCGAACTCCGGAATGAACAGGCCCAGCACCCCGAGTTCATGCATCAGCGACAGGGTCGGGAAGACGCCGCCGGCCTCCGACAGGATCGAGCGGAAGCTCACCACGGCGTCATGCGAGGAGCGCACCGTGTCGGTCAGCAGCGCGGCGGCTGACTGCCGGATCAGGGTTGCGAGATGGAAGTCCGGCCGGCAGTCGAGCTGCTGGCAGTGCCGGAACACCCGGATCAGGCGCACCGGATCCTCCTGGAACACCGTGGGTTTCTCCGCCGCCAGTTCCCGCCCGCGCAGGACGAAGCCGTCGAGCCGGCGGCTCCGGCGGAACCGCGAGGCGAGCAGGCTTTCACGCAGCGAGATTGGTTCGCCTTGGGCGTCGCGCCCGATGGTCAGGGCCAGACGGCTCTCGACCACCTTGGACAGCCGGAAAACCGACTGGGCCGCCCGGTAGTAGTCCTGCATGAAGTGCTCCACGCGCGGCAGCGGGTCGGCCTCGGTATAGCCGAGGTTCTGCGCAACCTTGGCCTGCCGCTCGAGGTCGAGCAGGTCGGTCGCCCGACGGCTCAGGAAATGCAGCTCGTTCCGGACGCGGAGCAGGAAATCGTACGCGCGGCTGAACTCCCGGAGTTCCTCCTCCCGGAGGTACCCCTGGGTCACCAGTTCATCGATGCTCGAGATGCCGAGCTTCACCCGGGCCATCCAGACTGCGTTCTGGTAATCGCGCAGTCCGCCGACGCCGTTCTTCACGTCCGGCTCTTGGAGAAACACCGTGTCGCCGAACCTCTCACGCCGGTGCGCCTGGTCGTCGAGCCGGGCCGCGATGTAGCCCTTCGGGTCCTCGGACGTCGCGAACTGCCGGTAGGCCTGCGCGAACACGTCGTACACCCCGGTGGCTCCCGCCAGGTACCGCGCCTCGAGCATGGAGGTGAGCGTCTGAACGTCCTTCCGCGCCTCGACAAAGACTTCATCCACGTTGCGGGTCGAGTGGCCGACCTTCAGGCCGCTGTCCCAGAGCGGGTATAGGATCTCCTGGGTCAGATGCTCCAGCAGGGGCTTAACCGTTGGCTGCCGGGTCTTGGCCGGGAAAAGGAACATCACGTCAATGTCGCTCAGCGGGCTCAGTTCCCGCCGGCCGTACCCGCCCAGGGCCAGCAGGGCCACGGCGGCGGGCGGCTTGCCGGCGGTCCGGGTGAAGCCGCCGAGGGCGTGGTCGAACAGCCGCACCATCATGGCGTCCATCAGGTCCGCCCGGGCCCGGGCGATCTCCAGCCCCGAGGCCCCGGCCTCGTGCCGCCGACGGAGCAGGGCGTCGCCGGCCTGGAGGTACGCCTTGCACGCGGCCAGCCGCTCCGCGACGGGGGCGTCGTCGGCGAAGGTGAGCACCGGGGCGGCAGGCAGGATGTCGGGGGCGGACATGAGGGTCATCCAGTGAACGGAAAAGGCCCGGGTGGGCGAGGGGATTCACCAAAGCAGGACCCGGGCCGGAAATCCTCGGTCCGCACAGGAGGCAACGGAGGATCTAGAACCACTAATCCACGCTAATTCACGCTAAGGGTTCCGAACCCTAGATTAGCGGAGATTTGCGCGAATTAGCGGTTTCCCCCTCCGTTCCCTCGGTTGCCTCCTGTGCAACGTCCGCCGCCATGGACTTGGGCTGCGAACGCACTTGCCTCGGGACGCGGGGCTGGGTTCCCTCGGCGGTTCCCTCAGGGACACCGCCCATGGCCGAGATTTCCAAGAGCTACGATCCGCGTGAGATCGAGAAAAAGTGGTACGCCGCCTGGCTGCAGGCGGGGTGCTTCACCGGACGCGCCCAGGCGGGTCGCGAGCCGTACTGCATCATGATCCCGCCGCCCAATGTCACGGGCGTCCTGACCATGGGTCATGTGCTCAACAACTCGATCCAGGACATCCTAATCCGACGGGCGCGCCTCGAGGGCAAGTCGGCCCTCTGGCTCCCGGGCACGGACCATGCCGGCATCGCCACGCAGACCGTGGTGGAGCGCGAGCTCCGCAAGCAGAAGAAGACCCGCCACGATTTCGGCCGCGAGAAGTTCATCGAGAAGGTCTGGGAGTGGCGCCACGAGAAGGGCGGCATCATCCTGGAGCAGCTCCGCCGGCTCGGCGCATCGTGCGACTGGAACCGCACGGCCTTCACGATGGACCCGGCCTACTCGGAACGCGTGCTCCACGTGTTCGTCGAGCTCTTCAACCGCGGCTACATCTACCGCGGCAAACGCATGGTGAACTGGTGCCCGGCGTCGCTCACGGCGCTGTCGGACGAGGAGGTCATCATGAAGCCGGTCAACGGCACCCTCTACCGCGTGCGCTACGAGGTGGTGGGCCAGCCGGGCCTGTTCATCGAGGTCAAGACGACGCGGCCCGAGACGATCCCGGGCGACGTGGCCATCGCGGTGCATCCCGACGACCCGCGCTACACGCGGCTGGTCGGCCAGAAGGTGCGGCGCCCGCTCGGGCCCGCCGCCGAGCTGCCGATCATCGCCGATGCGGCGGTGGACAAGGAGTTCGGATCCGGCGCGCTCAAGATCACCCCGGCCCACGACAAGGTGGACTACGAGATCGGCCTGCGGCACCACCTGCCGGCCATCGACGTGCTGCACCCTAACGGCGTGCTCAACGACCTCGCCGGCCCGGAACTCGCCGGCACCGACCGCTTCGCCGGCCGCAAGCGCGCCGCCGAGATCCTCCGCGAGCGCGGCGCCCTCGTGGCCGAGGAGCCGTACGCCAACAATGTCGGCTACTCCGAGCGCGCCGACGTGCCGATCGAGCCGCGCCTCACCGAGCAGTGGTGGCT
>CAYYGV010000168.1:0-7131 GCA_964471615.1 uncultured Opitutaceae bacterium | reverse complement strand
TCATGCCGTCGAGGCCGAGGCGGTAGTGCACGTTCAGCGCCCGGATCCACACGTGGTGCTCGGGGTACTGGTAGCCGCTGAACTCGGGGTTGAACCCGGGCAGCAGGAACAGGCCGAGGGCGAGGGTGCTGAGGCTGAAGGCCACCGCGAGGATCTTGGCGGCGTGGTCGGAAATCCGGGGCAGCGCGGCGAGCAGGAGCGCGCCGGCCCACGGCACAAAGATCACGAGGGAGAGGAGCGGCAGGTTGTTCATCGGCCACCTCCCCACACGAGCAGGAGCGCAAGGATCGCGAAGGCAATCGCCACCGTGCGCAGGTAGCCGTGCGCCTCGCCGGTCTGGGCCCGGGCGTAACGCCGGCCGGTGCCGCGGAGGCTTTCGCTCACGGTGTCGAAGCCGAGATTCAGGCCCTCCTCGTCAAAGTCGCGGTTGGCGCCGCCACCAAACTCGCCCAGGCGGGCCAGCGCCGAGACCGCGCCGCCCCAAATCCAGCGGTCGAGGAAGGCGGAGAGGGCCGCGAGGCCGTCGTTGAGGCGGAACACCGTGGCGGCGTAGAGCTCGTCAAACTTGAGCCGCGCGCCGAGGAAGGCGAAGAACCGCGGGAAGCGCGCCTCGATCGGGTCGGCGGCGTGAGCGTCGGCGCGGACGCGCCGGCCGTAGAGCACCCAGCCCGCGCCGAGTCCGGCGCCCACCAGCACGATCGAGAGGAGCATCAGGCTGCCGCCCTCGAGCAGGTGGCCGAGGTTCGAATGGAGCGGCGTGCCGGCCAGCCGGGACTGCAGCCACGGGCAGGCGGGCGTGCCGGCGAAGCCCAGCACCACCGAGCCGACCGCGAGCAGCGCCAGCGGGATCGTCATGGAGGCCGGATTCTCGTGGGCGTGCTCCGCATGGCCGGACCGAGGCGAGCCGAAGAACGTCTCGGCCACCAGGCGGGTCATGTAGAACGCGGTCAGCACCACGGCGCAGAGGCCGGCGTAGAGGGGCAGATGGGAAACGTCCCACTCGTGCGCGGCGTGGAGGATGGCCTCCTTGCTCCAGAAGCCCGAGAAGAGGAAGGGAACACCGGCGAGGGCCATCATGCCGATCGCGAAGGTGGCGAACGTGAGCTTCATCCGCGGCCGCAGGCCGCCGAGTTCGCGGATGTCCTGCTCGTGATGCGCGGCATGGATGACGGAGCCGGCGCCGAGGAACAGCAGCGCCTTGAAGAAGGCGTGGGTGAGGAGGTGGAAGATCGCGGCCACCCACGACCCGACGCCGAGCGCGAGCATCATGTAGCCGAGCTGGGAGACGGTGGAGAACGCGAGGACGCGCTTGATATCGTTCTGCGCCACAGCGATCACGGCGCCGAGCAGCGCGGTGATCGCGCCGGTGAAGGCGACGACCGTCAGGGCGTGCACCCGGACGTGCTCAAGGACCTGGTCGGCGGCCATCAGCGGGTAGACGCGGGCGATGAGGAAGACGCCGGCGGCGACCATGGTGGCGGCGTGGATGAGGGCGGACACCGGGGTCGGGCCCTCCATCGCGTCGGGCAGCCAGACATGCAGCGGGAACTGGCCGGACTTGCCGACGGCGCCGCAGAAGATGAGGAGCCCGATCGCGGTCGAGACCGCGAGGCCGCCGCAGGTGGTCTGGAGCGCGAGGCGCGAGACCAGGGCGGGCTCGAGGCAGCCGTTTCCGCCGTCGAAGAACAGCAGCGTGCCGCCCGTGTGCTGGAGCCAGACGATGCCGAGCAGGAACCCGAGGTCGCCAATCCGGGTGGTGATGAAAGCCTTCTTGGCCGCGGCCGCGGCCGAAGGCTTGTGGAACCAGAAGCCGATGAGCAGGTAGGAGGCGAGGCCGACGAGCTCCCAGCAGATGAAGAGCAGCAGGAGGCTGTTCGCGACGAGCAGGCCCAGCATGGCGGCGGCGAACAGGCTCAGGAAGCAGAAGAACCGGGTGAAATTCGCATCCTCCTTCATGTAGCCCGTGCTGAAGATGAAGATCAGCAGGCCGACGAAGGTGACCATCACGCACATGAACGCCGTGAGCGGATCGAGCAGGAAGCCGAGACGGAACGGATCGGGCCCGATGCCGAACCACGTGAAATTGGAAACCTGATGGGCGGCGGGATCAGCCAGCGCGCCCGCGAGCGCCGCGCAGGCGAGGACCAGCGCCGCCGCCATGCCGGTGATCGCCGCGCCCGCGGCCAGCGCGCGGCCCCGCCGGGGCGTGAGCGCGCCAATCGCCGCGGCCGCCAACGGCAGCGCGGGAATCAGCCAGATCTGGGAGGCAGCGAGGGTCATGAAAGGGTGGGAGCAAACACCAAACACCAATTGCCAAACGCCAAACTTCTAGCGGGTAGGTCGCTAGTGGAGGGAGTTGGCGAGGTTGGGGGCATCGGAGGTTGGAAAATGGGAATTTCGGGTCCGGTTTGTTTGGCGTTTGGCAATTGGCGTGTGGCGTTTTCGCGCAGCGAAAATCTCAGCCCTTGAGCCTCGTTGCCTCCTGCAGCCGGATGTTCTTCTGGTGCCGATAGACCGCGATCACGAGTGCCAGGCCGACTGCGGCCTCCGCGGCGGCGACGGCGATGGAGAACAGGACGAAGACCACGCCGGTCGGGCCGCTGCCGCCGCCGTAGCGCCAGAAGGCGATGAAGTTGAGGTTCGCGGCATTCAGCATCAGCTCGATGCCGAGCAGCACGAGGATCGCGTTGCCGCGGCAGAGCGCGGCGGTCAGTCCGATGCAGAACAGGCCGGCGGAGAAGAGCAGGCAGAGGTGCAGCGGGCTCATGACGGGTCCTCCGGGTTCCGCGGCGACGGGGCGGCGATGATGATGGCGCCGAGCAGGGCGACCGTGAGGATCACACCCGCGGCCAGCAGCGACGCAGCGTGGGGGCCGGCTAGCAGGGCCCCGATGTCCCGCACCGTCACCGACGGGGCGTGCACCCGGCCGCCGGTGATGCGGGTGGCGAGCACGGCGGTGAGCAGGACCGAGGCGACCATCGCGCCGCCCATCAGGCCGGAGGCCAGGCGGATCACGGTCGGCGCCGGCAGGGGAGAATCAACATCGCGGGCGGGGCGCGTCAGCAGCACCGCGAACAGGACCACCATCGAGATCGCGCCGACGTAGACAAGGATTTGGGCGAAGGCGACGAACTCGGCGCCGGCCCACAGGTAGAAGGCGGCGATGCCGGTCCAGCTCAGCACCAGGAGCAGCGCGCTGTGGATCAGATTGCGCAGCATCATGGCCACGGCGGCGGACGCCAGGGTCAGGGAGGCGATGATGATGAACGTCAGAAGCACGGGACGGAGATTTTCGATTTACGAATTACGATTGGATGAGTGGCAGCGGCTAAGGGCGTGGGTGGAAGACAATCGTAAATCGTGATTTCAGCTGGCGTAGCGGTAGGTGCGGGGGCCGTTGCCGGCGGAGAGATGGCGGCCGAGCGTGATGAACGGGACGATCACGATGGCCAGGGAGACGGCCCAGCGCGCGAGGTACAGCGGGCCGGTCCAGGCGCCGGTGAGCGACCAGAACGCGGCGGTGCCGAGGTTGATGAGGGAGAGGGGCACGAGGAACTTCCACGCGAGTCGCGTGAGCTGGTCCATCCGGAGACGCGGCATGGTGGCGCGGACCCAGATGAAGCCGACCAGCAGGGTGAGGAGCTTGAGGCCGAACCAGGCGTACGACGGGATGAACTCGAGGAAAGGCAGCGGGGCCTGCCAGCCACCGAGGAAGAGGGTGACGGCCATGGCGCTGAGGGCGCACATGCCGAAGTACTCGGCCATGAAGAAGAGCGCGTACTTGAAGCCGGAGTATTCGGTGAGGTGGCCGGCGATCAGCTCGGACTCGGCCTCCGGGAGGTCGAAGGGCGAGCGGTTCGACTCGGCGAAGGCGGCGATCATGAAGATCACGAAGCCCGCGAAGCCCCACGGGGTGAGGACGTGCCAGTGCGGGATGAAGCCGAACTTCCAGCCGCCCTGCGCGACGACGATCTGCGTGGTGGAGAGCGTGCCGGCGAGCATGATGACCGGGACGAAGGAGAGGAGCAGCGGGAGCTCGTAGCTGATCAGCTGGGCGAGCGCGCGCATGGCGGCGAGGAGCGAGTACTTGTTGCGGCTGGCCCAGCCGGCCATGAAGACCGCGAGCTCGGTGGCGGCGCCGGCGGCGAAGAAGTAGAGGACGGCGGCGTCGAGTTCGACCGGCACCAGCAGGCGGCCGAACGGGATGACCGCGAAGCCCATCAGGGAGAGGGCGACCAGCACGACGGGCGCGAGATAGTGGAGGACCTGGTCGGCGGCGCGGGGGACGACGTCCTCCTTGGTCAGCGCCTTGACGGCGTCGGCGAACGGCTGGAGCAGGCCGAACCAGCCGGTGCGGTTGGGGCCGGGGCGATTCTGGATGCGGCCGAGGAGCTTGCGCTCGGCGAGGGTGAGGTAGGCGAACAGGAGGCCGAACACCGCGAGCAGGACGACAATCGTGATGAGGCCAGACGCGAGCCAGCGCAGCGACTCGGGCAGGAAGCCGAGCACCGCGTCGCGCAGGTCAAGCGGCAGCCGCTCCAGGAGCGGGGCGGGCGAGACAACCATCGGCGCGGCGCTCATGCGGGCGGGGTCGGAGGCTTGGGCGCTGCGGCCGCGGGCGCGGCAGCGGGATTGGCGGCTTTCGCGGCCTTCGCGGCGGCGGCGGCCTTGGCTTTTTCCTCGGCGGCCTTCCGCTCGGCGGCGAGGCGGGCGTCCACCTCGGCGGCCTCGGTCGGCCGGATCTGGTGATAGTAGGCGTTGGACTTGGCCAGTTGCTCGCGGTTCACGAGCAGGCCGTGGTAGCGGTCGTCCGAAGCGATCTCGTAGACCTTGTCCATCTTGATCGAGTCAAAGGGGCAGACCTCGACGCAGATCTGGCAGCTCATGCACACCGACGTGTCGATGGCGAAGATCGTCGGGTAGATCTGCAGCTTGCCGGTGGCGTCGGGCTTCTTGTCCTTGCTCTTCTCGATGTAGATGCACTGCGGCGGGCATTCCTTCTCGCAGATCTGGCAGGCCACGCAGCGCAGCGTGCCCATCAGGTCGTCGTCGCTCTCGCTGACCAGGAACGGGAAATTGCGGTAGTTCTCCGGGATCGGCGCCTTCTGCTCGGGGTACTCGATCGTGGTCAGGCGGGCCGGATCGTGGTAACTGCCCACGAAGTTTTTCGCGGTGACCGCGAGTCCCTTGATTAAGCCGGTGCCGAGCATCTGGAGAGAAGGAGTTGGGAGCTAGGAGCTGGGAGTTGGAATGAGGATCGCCTGAACGCTGAAAGCTGAGAGCCTGAACCTATCGGTCCACCTCGCCGAGGACGATGTCGACGCTGCCGAGGATGATTACGGCGTCGGCCACGGTGTGCCCGAGGCACATGTCCTCGAGGATCGTGAGGTTGATGAAGGAAGGCGGACGGACCCGGTAGCGGTACGGGTTCGGGCCGCCGTCGCTGATGAGGTAGAAGCCGATCTCGCCCTTCGGGCCCTCGATGCGGCCGTAGGCCTCGCCGGCCTTCGGACGGAAGCCGCGGAGCTTGGCCTTCGGGTCCATGATCGGGCCGCCGGGGAGGCCGGCGAGCGCCTGGCGGAGGATCTTGATCGACTCGCGCATCTCGAGGATGCGGATCATGTACCGGTCGTAGGTGTCGCCGTGCTCGCCGAGCGGGACGCGGAAATCGAACTTCGGGTAGACGCCGTAGCCGTCGACCTTGCGGAGGTCATGGGCGACGCCGGTCGCGCGCAGCACCGGGCCGGTCACGCTCGCGCTGACCGCGAGTTCCGCGGAGAGGCGGCCGACGCCCTGGGTGCGGGCCATGACGATCTCGTTGCCCGAGAGCAGGGTCTCGAATTCGTCCAGGAACGGCTCGTAGGCCGCGACCAGCTGGTGGACGGCCGCGATCCACTCGGGCGAGGGATCGACCCGGCAGCCGCCGAAGCGCTGGTAGTTGCACATCATGCGGGAGCCGCTGAGGGCCTCGAAGAGGTCGAGGATCTTCTCGCGCTCGCGGAACGCGTACATGAGCGGCGTGCCCATGCACCCGCAGTCCTGCATGAGGAAGCCCGCCAGGCAGGTGTGATTCAGCAGGCGGGTCATCTCGGCGAGGATGACGCGCACGTACTCGGCCCGCTCCGGCACGGTGATCCCGGCCAGCTTCTCGACGGCGACGGCGTAGGCCCAGTTGTTCGTCATCGAGTTCAGGTAATCGAGCCGGTCGGTGTACGGCATCGACGCGAGATAGGTGGTGTTCTCGCCCAGCTTCTCGTGGTTCCGGTGGAGATAGCCGAAGACCGGCTTGAGCTTCACGATCGTCTCGCCGTCGAGCGTGACGATCATCCGGAAGACGCCGTGGGTCGACGGGTGGTGCGGCCCCATCGAGACCTCGAGGAGGTCGCCGTGGAACTCGTCATGCACCGGGCGCACCTGGGCGCCGGAAGGCGAGGACAGCGGGGTCAGGTCGGACACGCTCATGCGGCGCCTCCTTCCTTGGCGGCGTCGGCGGGGGCGGGGGCGGCGGGATAGTGCCGCTTGGCCTTGGCCATCACCTCGCCGTGGGGCGTCGGCTCCCACTCGTAGTCATCGGGCTCGACGTAGTCGCGGCGCATCGGGTGATCCTGGAAACCGTCCCACATCAGGATGCGGCGGAGGTCCGGGTGACCGGTGAAGCGGATGCCGTAGAGGTCGAACACCTCGCGCTCCTGGAATTCGCAGCCACGCCAGACGGGCGTGAGCGACGGGACCGTGACCTGATCGGTGCGGTTGCCGGTGCGGAGGCGGAGGATGACCGGGCCCTGGCGAAGCGCGATCGAGTAGAGGTGGTAGACGACCTCGAGATAGCCGGGCTCCAGGCGCTTCGAGGTCTGGGCGACGACCTTGGCGGGACCGCCGGCCGGGTCGGGCACGGTGACCTTGGTGGTCTCGGTGATCTCCTTGTCGGGCCAGTCGACGCCGGTGACATTGGAGCACTGGTCGAAGCGCAGCGCGGGATCGTCGCGGAGGAAAGTGGCGATCTCGACGGCCTGGGCGTGACCGATGACGAGCGAGTGCTGGGCCGACGGCGACGGATTCGGCACGACGGTCACGGACGCGCCGGGAAAACGGGCGAGCAGGCGGTCGCGGAGCTGTTCGGCGGTTTCCATG
>CAYYGV010000167.1:0-7132 GCA_964471615.1 uncultured Opitutaceae bacterium | reverse complement strand
TTGGGGGCGTTGGTTGATGGAGATGAACATGCGGCCGATGTACTCGCCGATCAGGCCGAGCATCACCAGCTGCGTGCCGGAGAAGACCAGCAGCGCGGCCATCAACGAGCCCCAGCCAAATGTCGGGCCCCGGTCCGTCAGGCGCAGCCACACCACCCAGCCGAATCCCACCAGGCCCGCCCCCGCCAACGCCAGGCCCAGCAGCGTCGCCAAGCGCAGCGGCAGCACCGAGAAATTCACCCACGCGCTCAGCCAGAGTCGCATCAGCCGCCGCAGCGTGTAGCCGCTCGCGCCCGCCTGCCGGTCGGCATGGCGCACCTCGATCGAGCCGATCCGCTGCGTCACCTGGAGAATCAGGCCGTCAATGTACGGGTGCGGCCCCGTGTGCTCCGTCACCTGTCGCGCCACGAACGCGCTCACGCAGCGGAAGCTTGAGAGGTAGAAACCCGGGGGCTTGTCCAACGCCCAGTCGGTCATCCGGTTCGTGAACCAGCTGCCGAGGTTGCGCCACCACGAGTGACGCTTGTCGGTGTAGTGGCCGAACACCACGTCCCGGCCCGACGCCTTCGCTTCCTGCCACAGGCGCAGCGCCTCCGCCGGAGGATTCTGGCCGTCGTCGTCGAGGTTCACGAAATGGCCGCCGCGCGCATGCCGCCAGCCGGTCAGCACTGCGTTGTGCTCGCCGTAGTTCCGGGCGTGCTCGACATACGTCACGGGCACCCGCGCCGACGCCACCAGTGCACGGCAAATCTCCGCCGTGGCGTCGCGGCTGCCGTCGTTCACCAGGATGATCTCGTGGCCGCCCTCCACCGTGAGCGCCTCGATGTCGCGCACCACCGCGGTAATCGTCTCCGCGCTGTTGTACAGCGGGATCACGAAGCTGAGGGCGGGAGTCGCGGCCGCGGTCATGGTTTTCGCCAACGAAGAATCTCGTCGGCAACCCTGTCAACGTCCGCCTCCGTGACCGCCGGATGAACCGGCAGGCACAGCACCTCGGCGCACGCCCTCTCGGTCTCGGGCAGCTGCAGCGCCGGGTCCGCGAAGGCCGGCTGCCGATGCACCGGCACCGGATAAAGGATGCCACACTGGATCCCGCGCTCGGCCAAGTGCGCCCGCAGCGCGTCGCGGCCCGGCACCCGGATCGTGAATTGATGCCACACCGGCTCCGCCCCCGGCGCCACGGCCGGCAGGCGCAGCGGCGCCGACGCCAGGCGCGCCAGGTAACGGTTCGCCCGCTCGCGCCGCACCCGGTTCTCCGGGTCGAGGTGGCGCAGCTTCACGCGGAGGATCGCGGCCTGCAGCTCGTCGAGTCGGCTATTCCGTCCCGGCGACTCGCTGACGTACCGCTGCTTCCAGCCGTACTGCCGCAGCATCCGCACCTTCGCCGCCACCGCCGGATCGCGGGTCAGCACCGCGCCGCCGTCGCCCAGCGCACCGAGATTCTTGGTCGGATAAAAACTGTACGCCGCAATGTCACCCCACGTGCCCGCCGGACGCCCTTGGAGCCTCGCCCCGTGGGCCTGCGCGCAGTCCTCCACGAGCTTTGCCCCGTGTTTCCGCGTCAACGCCGCGATCGCCGGCAGGTCGGCCGGGTTGCCGTAGAGGTGGACCGGCATCACCGCTTTCACTGCGCCGCGCCGCGCCGCGAGCAATGTTTCCAGTGCGGCCGGTGCCATCAGCATGGTCGCCGGGTCGATCTCCACGAACTCGGGCCGCGCGCCGATCTGCTCAATCGCGGAAACGGTCGCGGTGACGGTGTTGGCCACGGTCGCGACCAGGTCGCCCCGCCCCACGCCGACCGCCCGCAGCGCCAACTCGATGGCCTCGGTGCCGTTGGCCACGCCGATGGTCTCGCCGCCACCATGGTACGAGGCGAACTCGCGTTCGAACGCCTCCACCTCCGGGCCCAGAATGTAGTGCCCGCTCGCCAGCACCCGGTCGATGGCCGCGCGGACCTCGTCCGCATGAGCGAGGTAGCCAGCGAGGGGATCGGCCGTGAGCAAGGGCATGGGATTTTGGAATTACGATTTACGAGTTACGATTGGGGATGCGGCGGCGGGAAAATCGTAACTCGTAATTTCAAACATAATTTTTCAGCTCGCGACGGTAGTAGGCCAGCGTGCGGGCGAGCATCGTCCGCAGGTCGACCTTGGGCCGCCAGCCCAGCCGGCGACGAATCCGGCGGTCGTCGGCATAGAAGTCGCCGATGTCGATTTTCTTCCGGTCGGCCGGAAACTCCCGGACCGTGAAGACGCCACCCCGGTTGATCTCGACCAGCAGCTCGGCGAGACGCTGCAGGGTCACCGGCGGCGGTCCGCCCAGGTTGTAGACCTCGCCCACCGCGGCCGGGTGCGACGCCGCCAGCAGGAACGCCTCCACCGCGTCGTCCACGTAGGTGAAATCGCGCCGCTGCTCGCCGCCCCACACTTCGAAGGACCGGCCTTCCACGAGACTGCGGACCCAGATGCCGACAAAGGTCTGGCGCGCATCCTTCACGCGCATGCCGGGGCCGATCGTGTTGGTCAGCCGGAGCGCCGTCGCGGGGATGCCGTGGACGCGGGAATACAGCAGGTGAAACGACTCGCCCGCGATCTTGTTGATGCCGTTCACGTCCACCGGCCGCAGCGGATGGCTCTCGTCGACCGGTAGGTAATCCGGCCGGCCGTAGATCTGGCGCGTGCTCGCAAACACGATCCGCACCTTCGGATTGTGCACGCGGCACGCCTCCAGGATGGCCAGCTGCGCCCGGCAGTTGATGTCCAGGTCGGTCTGCGGGTCCGTCATCGAGTCCATGTGACTCGTCTGTCCCGCGAGGTTGAACAGGTAATCCTGCCCCTTCACGAGCTGCGGCAGCCGCGGCCAGTCCCGTACATCGGCGATGTGCACCTTCACTCGGCCGGCGATTCCCGCCAAGTTGCGCCGATTGCCGCCGTACTCGGGAATGAGGCTGTCGACGATCGTGACTCGCGCCCCGAGCCCCACCAGTCGCCGCGCCAGGTTGGAGCCGATGAACCCGAGGCCGCCCGTGATCAGCACGCGACGGCCGGCATAGGCTCGGCGGAAAGACGGGGCGACGCTCATGGTTGAGCACTACAAATGTCCCGCCCCCGCGAGGCGATGCAGAAAAATCCCGTCGCCGCCGTTGTCGCCCCGTAGCAGCCGACGTAAGGAGGCTGGCCTCGACCCTTGCGCTTTCCCCTCAACGCCCACCCGAGTCGTCGCCCTCGACGATCTCCAGTCCGTAGAGCGCAAAGCCCAGCGTCCGTCCATCGGCGGGACTGCCGGGAGTCGGCGGCTGCGGCGAATGCAGCCGGAGCGTCGTCCATCCTGGCGCCAAGGTCACGTCGGGCACCGTTCCCTCGGCCAGCTCACGCCGGACCGCGATCCGTCCCGCCACCTCGGATCCGCTCAGCACCTCAAGATCCCGGTCGACGAGGCTCCGGGTCCGCAGGCGCAGCGTGACGGTGCGCGCCGCGGCCTGGGGATTGAACACCCGCACCTCGGCGTCGCCCTGGCTCCAGCGCCACTGGCGGTCCGCGCGCGGCACGCTCTCGCGCGGGTACCAGCCGGAGCCGAATTCGATCCGCAGGTAATAGGGGCTCGCCCGGCGCAGCAGGTGGAGGCTCGCGCCGAAGCGCTGGGTGTCGGTCGGCGACGGCGACGCGACGCCCGCCAGCTGGTCGTTGAGTTCCCACTCGCCACGCAGCGGGGTGTTCAGTCGCCCCTCGTAGGTGTGCGTGGGAAAATACTGCGGCCGGCGCAGCAGGAAGGCGTTCGCCCAGAGCCGGGTCCAGAAATCCTCGATCTCGAGATTGATCGACGTGACCTCCGGCTTCGCCTCGATCAGCTGCAGCTGCGCCATCGCAGGCGTGACGATCAGCGGCGGGTTCCGGAGCTGGCCCATAAACCGGGTCGCGGACGCGGCGCTTGCCACGGTGAAGACCGCCACGCCCAGCCACGCGAGCCAGCGCAGCTGGCGCACCGCACTGCCCGTCAACCGTGTCCAGGCTGCCACTGCGGCCAGCAAACCGGGAAAGAACACTGCTAGAATCTTATACGCGTCGTAGCTCGCATTGGTGCCCCGCATCACGCCCCGCGCCTCGAGGAACGCGTACCCGGCCATCACCGGCACCACGAGTGCGAAGACCATGAAGCCCAAGCCGCCTCGCCGCCGCTCGCCCACGAACGCGGCCACCACGAGGCCCGCCAGCACGACCCCGAGCCCGATCCGCAGCGGCAGCGCAAGCGGGCTCAGGTCCGTTCCGCCCACCGCGCCCAGCCATCCTTCGGGGGTGACCACCGGGATCCGCCAGCCGAAATCGAATTGGCCGAAGAGCTGGAAGCGTTCGACCAGGCCCAGCGTCCGCTGGGTGAACACCGCGCCGCACACCGCCAGTGGCGTCAGCATCACTGCGCACCAGCGTGCGAGCCGGCCCCAGGCGCCGGCGCCGAGCGCGCGCCCGCCGGCGTAGGCGACCGCGGGGACGAGGCACACCAGCACGATGAAATTATAGCTCCCGAGGATGATCCAGTACGCCATCGCGAGTACGCCCGCCAGCGCCCACGTCGCGCGCCCGCGCCACAGCGCCACGCCCGCCCACGTCAGGTACACGATCGACAGGGCCGCGAGCAGCTGGCCGATTGCCACGTGGGCCACGGCGTACCACGTCACGGGACTGAACCCGTAGATCGCCGCCACCCAACCTGCCCCGAGCGGACGCAGCGGCAGCAGCGTGCGCGCCAGCCAGTAGACGCCCGGCAGCGTCGCCGCGAGCAGCACCGCCGTCAGGAGTCCCGTGCTCTCGTGCGGCCGCAGTCCCAGCACCGAGTCGTTGAGCGCGATCAGGGCCGAGGGCGTGAAATGATTCAGCCGGAGCCAGAAGTCGTAGAAATTGTCGACCGACGCGACGCGCACCACCTCGGTCAGGCCCAGGAACCCGCGGCGGTCGCCCCGCGCGAATTCCTGCAGCACGCGCGCCCCGGCCGCGTAGTCGGCGGCGTCGCAGCTGCCCAGGGAGACCGTCGTGAGCGTCTTCGACGCCTGCGCCATCGGCCGCACGAGCGCGCCGAGCGCGAGCGCCATCACGAGTCCCACCCCCCACCACGCGACGACCTCGGCCCGCAGCCGCGCACCCCGGCGCCGCCACGCGACCGCGAGCAGCGCGACCGGGAGCAGCAGACTCGCGCGGGCGTAGGTGTCGGTCCCGGCCAATCCCGCATAGGCACCAGCCCAGACCACGGCCGACTGGAGCGCGACGCCCATCGGCGCGGCGAAGGCCGGCCAGAACCGCCGCCACCGGGATGGCACCAGCAGGATCGCCAGGCCGGCGCCCCAAAGCAGCAGGTGCAGCAGGAGGCCGAACGCGGCCAAGAAGAACTCCATGGCCCTAGGACGGTAGGTTGCGGCCGGCCGGATTCAAGCGCGGCCACGCGGCCCGGTCAGGACCGCTTTTTCGCCACGGCCAGGAGCGAGGAGCCAAAGACGAAATTTCCCTCCAGCCCGAGCCAGCCGCGCTCAAGCGCCATCGCGGCTTCAAACAGCAGCTCAACGGGCAGCGAATAGGCCTGCACGTCGCTGCCGCCGGCCGGGGGCGGGAGCACCTTGCGGCGCGCCCACACCAGTGGGAGCAGGAGCGCGTTCCAATGCGTCAGCCGCACCACGTCGAGGTCGGCCGCGACCAGCTTGGCGCGGAGCTCGGACCGCGCATACCGGCGCTCCGCGTGCGTCGCGACGTCGTGATACGACCAGAGCCAGCGGTGCGCCGGCACATTGAGCACCGCCACGCCACCAGGCCGGAGCACCCGGGCAAACTCGCGCAGCGCGGTCGCGTCGTCCTCCACGTGGTAAAGCACGTCCGCCGAGACCACCGCGTCGAATTCCGCCGGGGCAAACGGCAGGGCGGTCACGGACGCCTCGCGGATCTCCGCCTCGCACCGCCCGCGCGCGAGCTCGCAGGCCAGCGTCGACTGGTCGACGCCAACCCAGGACCAGCGCGGCTCGAACTCGGTCAGCCGCCGGATCAGCCCGCCGGTGCCGCAGCCCGCGTCGAGGATCCGCGCCGGGCGCCCGCCGAGGTGGCGGTCCAGCGCGACGTGCACGTGACCGTGCAGCGCGCGGAAATAGCCCATGGTGTCCTCGACGGCGGCGAGCCGGCGATATTCGGCGGGTTCCATTCGGGTCATTCCAGCCGCGGGATAAAGCTTTGCCAAGGCAAACGCGCCGCCTTTCCCTCTCCCACAGCGCCATGCGCCCGCCCAGCTCCACCTTCACCGGCTCCGCGTCCACGGGACGGCTTTCCCACTATGCGGGCCTGTATTTCGACCCGGTGGTGACCGACTCGGCCTGGATCCGCGACCACGCGGAGCTGCAGCTGCCACCCTGCGACGGCCTGGGCGCCGTGGTGCTCCGCGGCGAGTTCCGTCCCAGCCCCGACCTCACCAGCCTCGAGGCCGCCGCCCCCGCCCTTTCCTGCTACGTGAACGGCACCCTCGCCGGCCGCGCACAACTGAGCGCGCCCGGACCGTTCGAGCTCACCCTCGGACTGCCGACCGGCCTGCCCCGGGGGCCGGTCATTTCGCTGCGGCTGGAAGGCGTGGGTTTCACCAATCTCCTGGCCTGGGCCGGCCGCGTCACGGGCCTCGGCCCGCTGCAGCGCTACCGTGGCCAGGCCAAGAACCGCCAGGTGCGGATCCAGTCGCTGAGCACGCCGGACGGCGAGCCGATCTTCGACTTCTCGATCCGGCTCGCGCCCTACTCCGCGGCGTTCGCCCGCCGCCACGCGCGGGTCGGGCTCAACATCGCCGGCTTCCTGACGGCCGACCTCGGTGTCGGCGAGTCCGCGCGCTGCATGGTGCGCGCGGCCGACGCCGCCGGCCTGCCGTGCGCCCTCGTCGCGCTCAAGCTGAACTGCAAGAACCGCCTCGGCGACCAGACATTCGCGGCGCGCCTGCAGGACTCGAATCCCCATCCGGTCAACGTCGTCCACCTCGATCCGCCGGCGACGCCGGACATCGACCACCATCACGGGAAGGGCTTCCGCGCCGGCAAGTACAACATCGCGTACTGGGCCTGGGAGCTGCCGGAGTTTCCCGACGCCTGGGTGCCGAACTTCGCGTATTTCGACGAGGTCTG
>CAYYGV010000166.1:0-7216 GCA_964471615.1 uncultured Opitutaceae bacterium | reverse complement strand
TGAGCGTGCGCTTGAAGGCCGCGGCGGTGGCGTGGACCTGCTCGATCTCGGCGAGGGTCAGGTCCTCAAGGGTGAGGAGGTGGCGGCGCGTCCAGGGCATGGGAGGAGAATCGGTCGGGGGCGAAATTCGGCGGTGGGCGCGCGGCGGGACCTAGGCGCGGGCCGGTCGTCGGCCCTTGGGGGCGGGTTTGACGGGGGCCGGGCGCGGCCGGACCTCGATCGCGTCGAGCCCGGGGTCCTTGGCGTCCAGGCGAACCACGACCTTCTCGTCGTGGGCGGCATCCAGGGTGATGCCGCGGTAGTCGGCGGCGACCGGCAGGAGCCGTCCACCGCGTTCCACGAGCACGGCCAGCTCCACCTTGGCGGGCCGGCCATGGTCGAACAGCTCGTCGAGGGCGGCCTTTACCGTCCGACCGGAAAACAGGACGTCATCCACCAGCACCACCGTCGCGCCATGCACGTCGGCCGGGATGTGGGTGGGGGCGAATTCCTTCGGGATCGGATGCCGGCCGAAGTCGTCGCGGTGAAAGGAGACATCGATCGTGCCGGCCACCACCGTGGGGCCGGACGGCTCGGCGAGGGCGCGGGCCAGCCGGCGGGCGAGCTCGACGCCGCCGTTGGCGATGCCGAGCAGGATCAGGTGCTTGGTGCGCGGGTGGCGCTGTCCAATGCCCGCAGCCAACCGCTCGATCGCGGCGTGTATCTCCTTCGCGCCAATGGTCTGGGATGAGCCCACGTTCTCCTTTTGTGACGGTTCCGCGTAGGCGAGGAAAGAAATATCTTGGAGGGCGGAGCAAAACGCGGAACGAGAAGCGGGCGGGAGAAAACGCCAAACGCCAAACCGCCAAACGCCAAAGTTAGGAGTAGGCGGGTAAGGCGCTAGAGCTGTAGGGCTGATTGGGTCGTTTCGCCGGCATGGCCTTCGTGCCTCTACGACTGTCCCTCGCTTACCCCCTTATTTGGCGTTTGGCGGTTTGGCGTTTGGCGTTTCTTAACCCCAGCTCTCTGTCCGCGAGAAAATCCAAGAAAACGCTTGCTGTCCTAACTGTACTAGTGCAACTAGGACGGCATGCTGCCGTTCACGATTGAGCTCAAGCCGGGATTGCCGGTGGCCGAGCAGATCCTGTTTGCCGTGAAGAAAGCCGTGGTGGCGGGACAATTGCGGCCGGGCGACCGGTTCCCGTCAGTGCGGGTCCTCAGCCAGGAGCTGAAGGTGAACCCGAACACGGCCCACAAGGTGGTCGCGGCCCTCGTCGCGGAGGGCGTCCTCGTCACCACCCCGGCGGTGGGCAGCATCGTCGCCGAGCGCGAGGCCGGCGGCCGGAAGGAGCGCGCCGAGCTGCTGGGCGCGGAAGCCGAGCGGCTGGTGGTGGAAGCGCGCAAGCTCGGCCTCTCGCTCGACGAGGTGCAGGCCGCGGTGGCCGCGCACTGGAAGAAACTCGGGGGCCGGTAACCAATCTCATGAACATCATCGAAACGCATCAGTTGTCCCGGCGCTTCGGCCGGACCGAGGCGGTGCACGACCTCGACCTGGCCGTCCCCGCCGGCAGCGTGTGCGCCCTGCTGGGACCCAACGGCGCGGGCAAGACCACCACGATCAAGCTGCTGATGAACCTGCTCGAGGCCACCGGCGGCGAGTCGCGCGTCCTGGGCGTCGAGTCCCGGCGCCTCGGGCCGGCGCAGCTCGCCCAGATCGGCTACGTCTCGGAGAACCAGCAGCAGCCGGGCTGGATGACCGTGCGGCAGCTGCTCGACTACTGCCGGCCATTCTACCCGTCGTGGGACCGCGACCTTGAGCGGCGGCTCCTGGAACATTTTGCACTGCCCGAGCAGCGCCGGCTCCGCGAGCTGTCCCGCGGCATGCTGATGAAGGCGGCGCTGCTGTCGTCGCTGGCCTACCGGCCGCGGCTGCTGGTGCTCGACGAGCCGTTCAGCGGACTCGACGCGCTCGTGCGCGAGGAACTCGTGCGGGGGCTGCTCGAGGTGGCCGCCGGCGAGGATTGGACCGTGCTGGTGTCGTCCCACGACATCGACGAGGTGGAGCGGCTCTGCGACCGGGTTGCCGTGCTGCAGCAGGGGCGGCTGCGCTTCAACGAGCCGGCCGAGGCCCTGCTGGCCCGGTTCCGTCGCGTCGAGGTCCAGGGAGCGGCCGAAACCGCGTCGCCCGCGGCCGGCTGGCTGGAGTGGGCGCGGGCAGGCGGACTGGTGAGCTTTGTGGATCCCAACTACGCCGGTGACGCCACCGAGCGGGGCTGGCGGGAGCGATTGCCCGGCGCGACCGTGACGGCGCGGCCGATGAGCCTGCGGGAGATTTTCCTAACGTTGGCGCGCACCGAGCGGACGCAGGAGCAGAAAGGGGTGGCAGCATGAACCTGACCTGGCACATCACGAAAAAAGACCTGACCCGCTTCCGCTGGCCGCTGGCGGGTCTGATACTTGTGCAGGTTGCCCGCCTTTTCATTGGCGCGGCCCTGCGCGCCGGCGGCGGCACTGACTCCGCGTGGTTCAACCGGTTGCAGAGCAATTCGCTCATCTGCCTTGGCCTGCAGGCGTTGATCACCTATGCGCTCGTGTCGGTGGTGGTGCACGAGGACGCCCCGACGGGCACCCAGGTTTTCTGGCGCACCCGGCCGATCTCGGGCCCACGGCTGCTCGGCTCGAAGCTCCTGACCCTGGCGCTCATGTTCGGCGTGCTCCCGGTGCTGATTGACCTGCCATGGTGGTTGGCATGCGGCTTTTCGCCGGGCGAGATCGCGTGCGCAGCAGTGGACGTCATGGCTTGGGAGGCGGTTGTGGTAGTGCCGGCGCTCGGCTTGGCGGTGATCTCCAGCACCTTCGGCCGGTATTTCACGCTGACCATCGTCGCGGTGGGGCTGGTGGTGTTCACGGCCCTCATGCGCCTGGCGTACTTTCCCGGCGGGGAAATCCTGACTTGGAACCTGCTGCTTTCGCGGCTGGCAGTGGTGTTGGCCTTCGTCGTCGCCGGGGTGGGCGTCGTGGTGGTGCGGCAGTACCGCGCCCACTCGGTGATCCCCGCTCACGTGACCCTGGGTATGATCGTGATCGGGGTGCCGTTGATCCTGGGCAGCTGGAAACACGACTTCGTCGGCCCGTGGAAGGGCCCGGTGGCGGACAGCTCAGCGGACACACGGGCGATCAGCGTCGCGGTGACGGACGCGAATCTGGTGTATGTGGGCAATAGCGACCAACCGAAGCTGCCCCGTTCGCTCTACGTGGACCTCAAGGCCGACGGCCTCTCGCCGGAACTCGCGTGGGTGCCCCAGTTGGCGGAACTGGCGTGGACCAGCCGCAGCGGGGTGTTGCGCACCTCGGATTACAGCGACGCCTTGTTTGGCTTCCCTGGGGCCAGCCGCGAGATCGCGGTGCGCCGCCTGCTGGGCACGGGCGAACGTGCTGCCGATGCCGAGACCCAGCATTGGCTGGACGTTCGGGAGGAGGAGCGGAAGCGACAGTTTCCCACGGTCTCCGAGGTGCGCCCGCGCTCGGTGGACGAGCAGCGCGGGCGCGCGGAGCTGCGGTTTTTCCTCCGGGAGCTGGCGACCCTTGAGCCGCCGACGACCCGGACGCGGCCCAGCCTGACCGCGGATTTCGCCCTGGGCCGGCCGCGTTTGCTGGTGGAACTGCCGATCGCCGCCAGCGATCGCGTTGACCGCGGATCGTACAGCGTGCGCGTGGCCAATGTGCAGACCTTCAAAGCCCCGTCCCGACAGGACGGCACGCCACTCGAATTTGAGGGCCGGCATGTGGTGCTCGTGGAATCCCAGCGCAGTGGATCGATGCTGGACGTGTTTTGGAGCCTGCTTCGCTTGGGGGCGGCCGACTCACTCCGGACCGATGCGTGGCTCCTGACCCGGGATCGCGGCGATTTGGTCTGGTGCGGCCCCGCCGACCGGCCTTCCCAACTGGCCTTTTTCGAGGGCGTGCAGATCACCTGGCGCACGGCGACGATGCAGGAGCCCCGTGTGATCCGGAACGGTCGCTGGACGTCGTTGTGGCCCGACTGGGAGCGACACGTCACGCTGGCGTTCGTCGCCTACGATCCCGCCGGACAATTCCGCCGCACGATGCCGCTGGGCACCGTCCGCGAGACCAAGTGATCCGGGGACGGTCCCAATCAGGTTTCACCGCCAAGACCGCGAAGCACGCGAAGGTCAGTCTGCCCGGCACATCCTGACCTTACCCCTTATCCCTTACCCTCTGCTCACAACTAGCTTGGCGTTTGGCCGCCTGGCATTTGGCGTTTCGCCTCAGGGCACTTCGTAGACCTCGACCAGCGCCACACCCGTCGTGCCACCCACGCCGGACACCTTGGCCGAGTAGACGCCGGGCTGGAGCGTGACGAGGATCGCGGCGTCCTTGCCGGAGCTAGCGGTGAGGGCGAAGGCGCCGACCGCGCTGGCCGCGGCGGCGATGGAGGAGTCGTTGCCCCAGTTGTCGTTGCTCGTGACGACCGTGACGACGTTGTTCACCGTCCGGCTCAGCTCGACCTGCGGGTCGGCGAGGGTGCCGGAGACGCCGTAGCTGGCGAGGGTGGGACCGACGCCGCGGATCAGCACGCGGCAGGACGTGGAGCCCTCGATCACGAAGCCCGCGATCAGGACGCCGTCGCCGGTGCCGACCTGGGCGCGCGCGGAGACGTTGACCAGTCGCGGGGTGGACGTCGTAAACGCGAGGCCCGAGGCGTCGTAGATCTCGGCGAGGGCGATGCCGGTGGTGTTGTTCACCCCGGTGACCTTCACGGAGTAGGGGCCGCCCAAGAGCGAGGTGTAGAGCGCGGCGTCGAGGCTGGTGGTGCTGGGAAGGGCGAAGGCGCCGACCGAGTTGGCCACCGAGACGACCTGGGCGTTGCCGCCCCAGTTGTCGTTGCTGGCCGTGGGCGTGGTGGAGCCCTGCGGGAGGACGTCGATGTACGGATCGGCGAGGGTGCCCGAGACGCCGTAGGTGGCGAGGGTCGGCCCGATGCCGCGGATGAGGAGCGGCTTGGCGCCGCTGGTTCCGCTGCCGCCGACGACGAAGCCGACAATGAGCGTGTTGTCGCCGGTGCCGGCGCCGGTGCGGACCGAGAGGTTGATCAGGTGGCCGGGAGTGGCCACGACGGCCAGCACGGACACGCTCACGCTCGCGCTGGTTGCGGTCGGGCCGGAACTGCTCGTGACCTTCACGCTGTACGAGCCGGAGTCGGACGTCTGCGCGTTGGCCTTGGTGTAGGTGGAACCCGTGGCGCCGCCGATGGCGACGCCGTCCTTGTACCACTGGTAGCTGAGCGTGCCCGGGCCGGTGGCGGAGACGCTCAGGGAGATTGAAGAGCCGATGGCGATCGTCTGCGCCTGGGGCGCGGTGGTGATCGTGACGAAATTCGACGAGTACTGTCCGTCGTGCCGTTGGTTGTGCAGGAAGACCGGCCACGCCGAGCTGGCGGGCGCGGTGTCGGCCACCGGATCGAGGGTGAAGGCATACACGAGACCGTCGGCGCCGCCGACGATCAGCTGGCCGTTGGCGATCATCGGCGACGAGCGCAGGAGCGTGCCGGTGGCGTAGGTGGTGACCAGCGAGCCGGACGAGCTGATCGCATAGATGTAGCCGTCGTAGTCCGGCATGTAGACCGTGCCGTTGGCGGACACGACCGGCGAGGCGGCGCGGACCTCGTCGCCCATCAGGTAGGCCCATTTCTCACTCGCGCTGGTGCCGTTGTCGGTCAGGGCGTGCAGCTTGTGGTCGTAGGCGCCGAAATAGATGGTGCCGTCGGGCGCGAGCACGGGCGACGACGTGATGGCGCTGCCGGCGATGTTCCAGACCCACTTCTGGGAGCCGTCCGCCTTGAGCGCGTAGAAGTAGCCGTTGAGCGTGCCGAAATAGATCGTGCCGTCGTTGGCGATGGCGGGCGACGTGTAGACGTCGCCGTTGGCGGTGAATTTCCACTTCTGCGCTCCCGTGCTTGGGTTGACCGCGTAGAAATTCCCGCCGGTGGCGCCGACATAGACGGTGCCGTCGGATGCGATCGCGGGCGAGCCGTAGGTGCTGCCGGCGAGGGCGAAGGTCCACTTCTGGCTGCCGCTCGAGGTCAGGGCGTACAGGGTGGTGTCGTCGCGGAAATAGACGGTGCCGTCGGACGCGACCACCGGCGAGGCCAGGACCGCGGTGGTGGCATTGAACGACCACTTGAAGGCGCCGGTCGAGCCGTTGAGCGCGTAGAGCTTCTTGCTGCCCGAGCCGATGTAGACGGTGCCGTCGCTGCCGATGGCCGGCGAGGAGAGGTCGATCGGCTGGCCAGTCGCGTAGCTCCACTTCTTGGTGCCGTTGGTATTGAGCGCGTAGACGTGGTCCTCGGGGTAGTTGCTGTTGTCGAGCTGGTCATCGGTCAGGGTCGTGCCCGCGCCAATGTAGATCGTGCCGTCGCTGCCGACGGCGGGCGACGAAATGACGCCGCCGTACGCGGCGAACTGCCAGGCGGCGTCGGTCAGCGCGAGGGTGAAGTCGCCGCCGGACGAGCTCACGTTCGTCGTGTCGATCTGGAAATAGTAGGTGGTGCCGGCACTGGCGTTGAAGCGCACGAGGCTGGAGGCGTTCACCGCGCCGTTGTAGGTGCCGGAGGTGATCTGGTCGGCGGCGTCGTCGTTGTACGCGACCTTGGTCAGGCTGCCGACGGCGGAGCCGGTGTAGACGCCTGCGAGCATGTCGGAGAGGTCGCTGTAGAGGTACAGGGCGAAGGTGCCGGCCGACGGCGCGACCCACTTGTACCACACGGTGTGGCCCGCGCCGTAGGAGAGGGCGAGCGCCTCGCCGGTCTCGGTGGTGGCATTGAGCGTGGTGGCGCTGACGCGGAAAGTGCGGCCGGTGACGAGCTGCGCGTTGGCGAAATCGTCGTTGGGCGGGACGACGCCGATGGAGAAGACGGTGAGGCCGGGCGTGCCGCTCTTGGTGCCGACGGCGAGCTGGTAGGTCTGGCCGGCGGTGACGGCGAGGGTGAGCTTGGTCTGGCCGCTCGTGTTGTCCGCGATCTTGGTCAGGCCGCCGAGCGCGGTGCCAGTGTAGATGGCGAAGCCGGCGGTGTAGGCGGTGCCGGCGGTGTTGAAGGTGACATTGGCGGACGCCGGGGCGGTCCAGGACCACCACAGCGTGTTCTGCGCGGCGCTGCCGGCCAGGGCGGGCTCGCCGCCCTCGGCGGTGGCGCCGACGTTGTTCGTGCGGATGTGGA
>CAYYGV010000165.1:0-7242 GCA_964471615.1 uncultured Opitutaceae bacterium | reverse complement strand
CGGCGAAGTCGTCGCGCTCGATGTACACCTCGCGGGTCAGCGCCACCGGCCGGGTGGTCGGCTGGTCGGCCTGCGGGTTGTTCACGGCCGCGCACTCCAGCGTCTCGCCCGGGGCGACGTTCGTGAGGACGAGCTTGATCGGGTCGAGCACGGCGAGGCGCCGGACCGCGAGGCCGTTGAGCTCGTCGCGGATGGCGTGCTCGAACACCTCGATTTCGGTCACGCTCTTGAACTTCGTGACGCCGGCGCCGATGGCGAACTTGCGGATCGCGCTGGCCGGGACGCCGCGGCGGCGGTTGCCGCTGATCGTCGGCATGCGCGGATCGTCCCAGTCGCGGACGAGCCCCTGGTTGATGAGGTGGATGAGCTTCCGCTTGGAGACGACCATGTAGGTCGGGATCAGCTTGGAGAACTCGTACTGGTGCGGCAGGGGCCGGGGCAGGGAGAGGCTCTCGAGCACCCAGTCGTAGAGCGGCCGGTGGTCGGTGAACTCAAGCGAGCAGAGGCTGTGGCTCACGCCCTCGAGGTAGTCGCTCAGGCAGTGGGCGTAGTCGTAGAGCGGGTAGATGCACCACTTGTCGCCGGTCTGGTGGTGAGGGGTGTGGCGGATGCGGTAGAGCAGGGGGTCGCGCAGCCACATGTTGGGCGCGGCCATGTCGATCTTCGCCCGCAGCGAACGCGCGCCGTCGGGGAACTCGCCGGCCTTCATCCGGGTGAACAGGTCCAGGTTCTCCGCGACGGAGCGGTCGCGGAACGGACTGTTGCGGCCCGGGCGGTCCGGGGCGCCGCGGTAGGCCTCGGTGTCCTCGGGCGAGAGGTCGCAGACATACGCCTTGCCGAGCTCGATCAGGCGCACGGCGTAGGCGTACAGCTGGTCGAAGTAGTGGCTCGCGAAGAAGGGCTCGACCTGCGCGTCAGGCGAGCCGACGGGAGCGGGCGGGAGATAGAAGTCGGGCTGGCCGTTGACGAGCTGGGTCGCGGGAGCGGCGCCGCGCGGCTTGAAGCCGAGGCAGTGGTCGGCCCAGCCCGCGATCAGCCATTTCACGTCGGCGATGATCGACTCGACGTACTCGACGTCCTCCTTGGCCGGATTGGTGTCGTCCATCCGGAGGTTGCACTGGCCGTTGTTCTCCCGCGCGATGCCGAAATCGATGCAGATCGCCTTGGCGTGCCCGATGTGGAGGTAGCCGTTCGGCTCCGGCGGGAACCGGGTCACGATCTTCGGGTAGCGCCCTTCCGCGACGTGCTGGGCGACGATGTCGCGGATGAAATCGCTCGGGGCCGGGCTGGCCGGCTCAGTGGGCTCAACGGTCATAGCGCGTCACGTTGCGTGGCGCCCGGCTGTGAGGCAACGCCGCAGTTGCCGGCGGGCTCCCTCACTTGCGCTTCCGGAACGGCGTGGCCGACGAACCCGACGGCAGCGAGCCGTCCGCCGCCATTTCCTTCAACACGCTGCCGAGGTAGGGGATCAGCTGCTTCTTCCGGCTCACGATGCCCGGCAGGTCGAAGATCTCATCCTGCTCCACGTGCTTGTACGAGATCCGGTTGATCAGGCCCGCGTCGCCCTTCACGAGCAGCAGCGAGTTCTGGGTATTGATGTCCGTGACCAGCAGGCAGGCGAACGCCAGGCGCTCGTCCTCCCGCAGGTGCTTGAGCGCGGCCGAGATTTCCTTCGCGTGCTGCCAGAAGTTGCCGAAGCCGAGTTCTTCAACCTGCGACACGGCAAAGCGGACGCCCTCCTCCTCGTAGATCTTGAAGTCGGAGCGGACGACCTTCTCGGGCGGGTTGGCCAGGATGACGGAGCCGGAGCTAAAGATCTCGTCCGCGAGCTTCCGCGAGTCGACCCCGGCGATCTTCGACAGCCAGGCCAGGATGGAGCCGTCCTTCGCGGTGGTCGTCGGACTGTTGAGGTGCAGCGTGTCCGAGATCAGGCCGGACATCATGATGCCGGCGATGTCCGGCGTAGGGGTGAGCCCCTCGCGCCGATAGAGGTCCGCGACAATCGTGCAGGTCGAGCCGACGGGTTCGTTGATGAACAGGATGGGCTGCTGGGTGTTGAGCACCCCCAGACGGTGGTGGTCGATCACCTCGGCGATCGTGACCTCGTCGGCGCCCGGCACGGCCTGGGTCATCTCGTTGTGGTCGACCAGCGCGAGGCGGGTCTTCACCGGCTTGAGGAGGTCACTCTTGGTCAGGATGCCCTGCAGCGCGCCGTCGTCGTCCGTGACCAGCAGCGCGTTCTGGTGGCCGGTGGAGAACTTCTGGCGAACGTCGGAAATGCGGAGGTCGGCGCCGACGGTTACGAATTTCTTGTCGATCACCCGCTCCATCGTGGACGCGGTGCGGACGACCCACGCGGTGGTGGCGGAATCGAACGGGCTGACGATCACGCTCACGCCCTTTTCCTTCGCGAACTCCACGATCTCGGGGTGGGGGTCGAGGTTGCTGGTGATCACGAGCGCGCGGATGCCGAGCTCGATCGAGCGTTTCTGGACGTCGCGGCGATCGCCGACGATCACGATCGATTCCTCGGCGCCGATCTTCTCGCGCTCGGAGATGCTCCAGAACGTCCGGATGTCCATCGTTCCAAGCCGAATGTAGAGCTCCTCGGTGCGGCGTTCGCTGACGAGATGCAGCGGCCGCGCCTGCAGCGCGCGCGTGATGCTGGCGAGGGAGGTCTTCACCCGGCGCATGAGCCGCGGCTCGGTTACCCGCGGAATGAAGATGCTGCCAAGCGCGGCGAGTGAGACCGTGCCGACGATGCCGCGACGGTGGGACAGCACCGGCAGCATGCGGATGTGGTGGCGGTCGATCAGCTCGAGCGCCTCGGCGCAGGTGGCGTGTTCCGGCACGGAGACAACCTCGCCGTGCATGAGATCGCGCACCCGCGGACTGACGTCACTGAGGTACAGCGGCAGCGGCTGGTGAAAACGCGAGAGGATGGTGTCGATCCGGGCGTTCGAATTGCCGCAGCGCGCCGGCACGTAGCCATGGTCACCCCGCTGTTCCTTGAACGCGGCATACGCGATGGCCGAGCAGATCGCGTCGGCGTCGGGGTTCTTGTGCCCAACGACATAGGTGATGCCTTCCGGCCGGGACGGGGTGGGAGCAGCTGACGACATGGAGAGCCCACCACGTTGAAGGCCCGCGTGCCCCGGGGAAAGAGGGAAATCGATTCGCGGAAGAAAGTAACAGGTATCAGGTGCCAAGTATCAGGAGGATGGCCATTACATGTTGCCAATGAAGGGTTAGTATCTGGACCCAGCCCTGCTACTTGAGCCCTGTTCCCTGTTACTTTTGTTCCGACACCTACGGCCCCTCTTCCGCTGGGACTCCATCGGGGCTGCCAAGGCCGCCGCTCGCGGTGGCGTACACGCGGGCCGGGCTGGCGGTGGGAAGCGACTCCAGGAGATTATCGACTAGCTGGCCGGAGTGATTGGAAACCAGCTTCTGAGTCAGTTCGGAGTAGAAGACCACGTGACCGTCGAGGTACGCCACAAACCCGCCGGCACTGCCGTAGACGCCTTTCTCCGGGTCCCAGGTCCCGTCGGAGCGGAGCCCGCGCGTGAAGGCGATGGGCGTCGAGGCCGGATCGCCGGTGCGCAGACCGCCGACGAACTCCCACGCCAGGGGCGAGGCACCGGTGAACGACGGATCGAGGGTTTTGCGCGTGGGATCGTTGCGGGCCAAAATGGCGTCGGGGAAGGTCCCGTTGAACAGCGGGTCGCTCTTCGAGAAATAGAATCCCGGGTCGGTCAGCAGGCCCTGACGGGCGAGCACCGCGGGCCAGAGAAACGCCGGCGGCGAGGCGGTCACGCCGCCGGGCTGGCTGGCGGCGGACGGATCGGGCAGGCGGTCGTTGTGGTCGGCGGCGTAGAGCAGGGCGGCCTTGGCGATCTCGCGGAGGTTGTTGGCGTCGACGGCGCGCTGGGCCTTCTCGCGGACCGCGCCGACGGTGGGAATGACGATTGAGGCGAGGATGCCGATGATGGCGATCACCGTGAGCAGCTCGATCAGTGTGAAGGCCGCGCGGGGGCGGCGGTGGGGCAGGGACTTGGACATGGGTGCGAGCCTTGAACGTCGGGCCGCACGTGAGCACCCACAACCGGAAAGACAGGGCTGGACTGGACAAGCCTTTGCGAACTCACCTATCGTGATTCCTCATGAAGATCTATCTCGACGGGAAGTTCGTGGATGAAGCTGACGCCAAGGTGTCCGTGTTCGATCACGGCCTCCTCTATGGCGACGGTGTCTTCGAGGGCATCCGGCTCTACGGCGGGAACATCTTCCGCCTCGAAGAGCACCTGGAGCGCCTGGAGTACTCCGCCAAGGCCATCCTCCTCTCGATGCCGCTGTCGCGGAAGGAACTGAGCGAGGTCACGTGCGAGACGTGCCGCCAGAACAAGCTCACCGATGCCTACATCCGCTTGGTGATCACGCGTGGCGTGGGCGACCTCGGCCTGGCGCCGTGGCTCTGCGCCAAGCCGTCGCTGTTCGTCATCGCCAGCAAGATCGCGCTTTATCCGAAGGAGCATTACGAGAACGGACTCTCGATCGTGACCGTGCCGACGCGCCGCATCAACCCGGCCGCGCTGCCGCCGACGATCAAGTCGCTGAACTACCTCAACAACATCCTCGGCAAGATCGAGGCCCGGCAGTTCGGCGCGCTCGAGGCGATCATGCTCAACGACCAGGGCTACATCGCCGAGTGCACGGCCGACAATGTATTCGTCGTGCACAAGGGCGAGATCATCACCCCGGCCGCGTCGCAGGGCGCGCTCAAGGGCATCACGCGCTCGACCATCTTCGACATCGCGAAGGAGCTGAAAGTCCCGATCCGCGAGGCCGACATGACCCGCTACGACGTCTGGGTGGCCGACGAGTGCTTCCTCACGGGCTCCGGCGCCGAGGTCATCCCGGTGGTGAAGCTCGACGGCCGCGAGATCGGCACTGGCAAGCCCGGCCCGATCACCCAGCAGGTCCTCGCCTCCTTCCGCCGCCGCGTGCTGGTCGAAGGCACGAAGATCTGATTCGGGCCGGTTCGGCCAGGTAACAGGGCGCAGGTGGACAAGTAACAGGGATCGTCCGGCCGCGTCTGGCCGGGCGAGCGTTGCTGGTCGGATGTCGCAGGTCGTTGAGCGCCTCCGCTTGGGTGCGGCTGCGAGAAAGCCGGATCCGGTTTCCAAAAACTGGAATTGTCCGGCGACATTTTCGTCTGCCGCATTCCTGCTACTTGCCACCTGATCCTGTTACTTGCCGCGTCCGCGGGGCACCCTCACTTGCGGCTAAATCGATCCGCCGAACGAGTCGATTTGCCTCCGATTACCATGGAACGTGTGCCCACGCTTGCCAGCGTGCGCCGATGTGGCATGGTGATTGCAGCGAACAACTTCCCTTCATCCATGGCGAACCCGCTCAAATGCGATCTCTGCTCCAAGCCGGCCACGGTGCACCTCACCCAAATCGTGAATAACAAGGTGCATAAGGTGGATCTGTGCGAGGAATGCGCCCAAGCCAAGGGGGTCACGGACCCGAGCGGATTCTCGCTCGCCGACCTCCTCCTCAAGGCGTCGCTCAATCCCGAGCCGACCCCGGCCGGCGTTCGCTGCGAACAGTGCGGTTTCACCCCCGCCGATTTCAAGAAGCACGGCCGCTTCGGCTGCCCGGCCTGCTACGACACGTTCCAGGGTCTCGTCACCCCGATGCTGGACACCATGCACAAGGGCACCTCCCACGCCGGCAAGGTCCCGCAGCGGGCCCTCGCCCGGAAGAATCTTCATGAGCGCCTCAGCAAGCTCGAGCTCGACCTGAGCGAAGCCATCAAGGCCGAGCGCTACGAGGACGCCGCGCGCACCCGCGATGAAATCACCAAGGTCAAACACGCCTTCGGGCAAGAGCCGGCGAGTTGAGGCCATGTCCATCGCGTCGCTCATCGACTCCACGTCCGAGCTGACCGACTCCGCCAGCAGCAAGACCGCGATCGTGCTGATGACGCGGATCCGGCTGGCGCGGAATGTCGCCCGCAACTCGTTCCCGGGCTGGGCCAAGCCGGCCGAGCGCGAGGAGATCCTCGCCCTCTGTCGCGAGGCCGTCGCCGCCACGCCGCCCATGAAGCGCAGCGTCGGCTTCGGCATCGACGAGCTCACCGAGCTGGAGAAGCAGATCCTGGTCGAGCGCCACCTCATCAGCCGCGAGCTCAGCGGCACCAAGGTGGGCGCGGGCGCCGTGATCAGCAAGGACCAGTCGGTCTCGGTCATGATCAACGAGGAGGATCACCTCCGCATCCAGGTCCTCCGCTCCGGGTTCCAGCTGAAGAAGGCCTGGACCATGATCAACGACCTCGATTCCGAGCTCGAGGACCGCCTCGACTACGCCTTCTCGCCGTCGCTCGGGTACCTCACCGCCTGCCCGACCAACCTCGGCACCGCCATGCGCGCCTCGGCGATGATGCACCTCCCGGCCCTCGTCATCGCCAGCCAGATGGAGAAGGTGGTCCGGGCCGTGAACCAGCTCGGCATGGTCGTCCGCGGCCTCTTCGGCGAAGGTTCCGACGCGAGCGGGAGCATCTTCCAGATCTCGAACCAGACCACCCTCGGCGAATCCGAGGAGGAGATCATCAAGCGCCTCGGCAGCGTCCTCAACTCGATCATCGAGCACGAGCTCAACGCCCGCCAGAAGCTCCTCGAGACCGACCCCGGCAAGCTGTACGACAAGATCGGCCGCGCCTTCGGCATCCTCCAGAACGGCCACCTGCTGAGCACCACCGAGGCGATGAACCTGCTCTCCCTCATCCGGCTCGGCGCCGACCTCGGCATCTTCCCGGACTCGCAGCGCTGCACGATCGACCGCCTCTTCATTGAGGCGCAACCCGGCCATCTCCAGCACGTCCACCGCGGCGAGTTCGAGCCCGGCCAGCGCGACCTGCTGCGCGCCGCGCGGCTGCGGGGCGAGTTTGCAAATTTCGCCAAACCCAACTTCAGTCCCTCCACCGACGGTCCCAACTGATCCGCCACTCTGACCAACGCCTTTTCCGACCTATGTCCCAGGAGCCGATGAACAACTTCACGCCCCGCGCCCAGCAGGTGCTCGCACTTGCGCGCAAGGAAGCCGACCGCTTCCACCACAACTATGTGGGCACGGAGCACATTCTCCTCGGCCTGATCAAGCTGGGGCAGGGCGTCGCCGTGAGCGTCCTCCAGAAGATGGGCCTCGACCTCGAGACCGTCCGCGCCGCCGTCGAGA
>CAYYGV010000164.1:0-7282 GCA_964471615.1 uncultured Opitutaceae bacterium | reverse complement strand
GTTGAAATTATCCTCGAGGGGAATGCGAGCCATGCCGGGCGAATAAAGGTTGGGCGTCACCCCTCGCGCAAGCCGAATGGTTCGGAAAGTTCAGCGGGCGGAAGGGAGCCACGTGAGGGCTCGGGCGGGATTTCCCGCGGATGGCGCGGATTGACGCGGATGGGAGGGGGAGCTGTTCCCACTTTCGGCTGTCATCCTGAGCGGAGCGAAGGATCCAGTTGGACCCCGTCGCAGGTCGTCCCGCGTCGCACTGGATCCTTCGCTGCGCTCAGGATGACAGGCAGGGGGATGCCAGCTACCAAATACCAACTACCAACTACGGGCCGATCCGCCCCGTCCGGCCGTCTCCGACTCACATCGGCTTCGGCGAGCGAGGCCCGCAGGTGAGGGCGTTGGTGAGGGGTTTGACGCGGCGGATGCGGCCGAGGAGATCCTGGTAGAAGTCGAACTTGGGGTCGCCGGGCGTGCGGGAGAGCGACTTGGCCAGGACGGCGGCGGAGTCGTTGTGGCGCTGCTGGTATTCGGCACGGATGGTCGCGGCCCGCTCGCGGTAATTCGAGTTGTCGACGCCGCTCAGCTCGCTGAGCAGGGGCAGCCACTTGTGGGCGTACTGGACGTGGGCGGTCTCGTCGATGATGTCGAAGAGCATCATCTCGGCGGACTCGAGGTCGTGGCCTTCCTTGAAGTCGGCGTAGCCCTCCTGCTTCACGATGAAGTGCCCGGTTTCGGCCACCATGCCGATCATGAACACGTGCTCGTAGAGCTTCTCGCGGGTGATGTGGTCGGCGCGGATCGGGTCGAGGTACTTGCCGTAGTCGCGGAACACGTCGTCGAGCGGGATGCCGTGCTCCTTGGCGGCGGCCTCGAGCGTCTTGATGCGCTCGGGCTGGTCGTAGCCGGGGAAGCCGGTGTCATCGAAGTCGATGTTGAAGTCGCGGAGTCGCGAGTAGCCCGAGTCGCCGTGGCGCGACTCGTCCCAGAGGTGGCGGGAGATGTCGTGGTGCCACTCCCAGGGCATGAAGTGCCCGTCGTAGATCCAGCATAGCTGATCGTCGGGCAGGTTCTTCTCCATCATGTAGCCGAAGCCCCAGAACAGGCGACGGGCCTCGATGCTCGTCGTGAAGTCGACGCGGACATAGTCCATGAACTCGTACTTCGAGCGGATGGGCACGTCGCGGCGGCTGAACTTGGCGTAGCGGAAGTCGGTGCGGGCGCCGGCCGGCTGGGCGCCGGGGTCGTTCTCGGCGAGCGGGAGCGGGGAATGGAACCCGCCGCAGTCCGCGATGGCCCGCTCGACCTTCGCGCGGTAGGCGAGGGTCATGGTGTGCGGGTGCCGGCGGCGGAAGTCGCGGTACCAGAGGAATTCCTGGCTCTTGATCTGGTTGATCTCGTGGAGCAGGGCGATCGTCGGGGCGTCGTGGACCGGGTGGGCCTTGCTGGAGTACTCGCCGTAGGCGGTGATCAGCGCCTTGAGCATCAGTTCATAGATGCCGTCGAGCGCGTCCTGGTAGTTGGGCGCGAGCAGGACGACATTTGCGAGGTCCTCGAGACGGGAGGACACGGGCGCGTCGGGCTTGCCGCCGGGAAACTGGCTGACGCGCTCGCGCAGGCGGCGCACGACCTCGGCTTGGTCCCAGACGTGACGGTGGATGGCGCTCTTGTCGAACCACGGGGCGATCTCGCGGCCCCACGCGCAGATCAGGCGGTGGGTGGCCTTCTCGAGATACTGCCAGTCGTTCAGCAGGTCGACGATCAGGGGCTTCTGCTTGGACTCGGGCGTGATAACGAGACGGCGGGGCGCAGTCGTGGCGGGGGTATCGGCGACGAAGGAGCTCATGGACCCACTATAGCATTTGCGCTTGCGCCGGGGCAATGTCTGCAACCGGATGAGTTGTGCCTAAAACTGACCATCGCCCTTGGCATGACCCCTTCACGGCGCACGGCCTGCGGCCGCCGGCGGGGGCGGGCGGCGACCGGTTCCAGCTGCACGAGTGCGGGGCGCTGCCGATCGGGCCGGAGTGGAATTTCCGCGACGTGCGGAGCCCGTTCTGGCGCCTGTACCACGGGCTGCGGCCCGGGGCGTGGATCGAGTCCGGCGGGCGCCGGTACCCGCTGGGGCCGGACCGGGTGCTGCTGGTGCCGGACGGCGTGACGTTCCACTGCGGGTCGCGGGCCGGAGCCCTCCACCTTTGGCTGCACTTCTCGCTGTATCTATCCCTGACCAACGCGGGCGCGGGCATCCTGACGGTGCCGGCCGGACGGACCGTGCGCGCGGTCGCGCAGGAGCTGCACCGGGCGATCCAGCGCCGCGAGCCGCACCCGGCGGCGCACCTGGGGGCGGCCCTGTTGCACGGCGTGTTCGCGGCGGTCGGGCCGGAGGCGTTCGAGACGGCCTCGGGCCGGATGCGGACGCTGCTGGAGTGGGTACAGCACCGGCTGGGCGGCGAGATCACGAATGCGGCGATGGCGGCACAGGTCGGGCTAAGCCCGGAGGCCTTCATCCGCTGGTTCAAGTCGCGCACCGGCCAGACGCCGGCGGCCTTCGTGGCCGAGCGCCGGATTCGCGAGGCGTGCCGGCGGCTCACGTTCTCCGCCGACTCGATCGAGCAGGTCGCGGAGGCGGTCGGGTTCGCGAACCGGCATCACTTCAGCCGCGTCTTCAAGCGCCACGCTGGCTGTGGTCCCGCGGGGTTCCGTCGCGACCGCGGCCGGGCGGGGGACGGGGCGGCGGAAGTTCGCGCTGGGGAGTAAGGACTTATAGCAAATCTACAGCTATATCATAGCTTGCTACAGCTCGGTAGAATTGTGACTATAGCTGTATGGTCACACAGAAAATCAAGGAACTGAAGGCCACCCAGGCCAAGATTGCCGAGCTGGAGAAATCCATCGCGGCCCAGCTCGCGAAGGAGCTCGCCTCGTTGCCGGAGAAATACGGCTTCAGCAGCGTGCAGGCCTTCGTCAAGGCCGTGAAGGCGAGCTCCGGCGGCAAGCGCCGCGGTCCCGCCGCCAAGAAGGCCGGCAAGCGCCGCAAGCGCGCGGTGATCACCGCCGAGACCAAGGCCCAGGTGAAGTCGCTGTCGCAGGCCGGCAAGACCGGCGCCGAGATCGCCAAGGCCGTCGGCATCTCGCTCCCGAGCGTCCAGAACATCAAGAAGGAACTCGGCCTGGTGAAGGCCCGCAAGTGACCGGGCTGCCCGCCTGACCGCTTTGACCCCCGCCGGATCCGGCGGGGGTTTTTTGTTGCCCGGCGCACGGGCGCCGCGGCCGGTGGACGGATTCCTCATTGCCAGCCCGGGCCGGGACCCTTGGATGACGATTTGAGCCATGTCCGCTTTCTACATCCAGGCGAACACCAACGGGCGTCTCCACGACGCGCGGGAGGCGTCCGTCGCGCCGCTCAATCGCGGCTTTCTCTACGGCGACGCGATCTACGAGGTGTGGCGAACCTACCATGGCGTGGTCTTTGCCTGGGAGGAGCACTGGCGCCGGCTCGAGCAGTCGGCGGCCGCGCTGCATTTCGCGCTGCCGTTTTCCGCCGCGGAGGCGCGCGTCGAGGTGCTGCGGACGGTCGCGGCCTTCCGAGAGGCGGGTGGGGTGGCGGAGGACTACTACATCCGGCTCCAGATCACCCGCGGTGGCGGACCGATCGGTTTGGACACCGCGCTCGCGGACCGCGCGGACTTCGTGATCCTGGTGCAGGCGAACAAGGCCCATCTTCCGGAAGTGCTGGAGCGGGGACTCCGGCTGTCGCTCGCGCGCGAGCTGCGGCGCAATCCACCTGACGCGCTCAACCCGGCGTGGAAGACCGGCAATTACCTGAACAACATCCTCTGCCTGCGCGAGGCCCGGGGTCGGGGCGCGGACGAGGTTGTGATCCTCAATCATGCGGGCGAAGTGACCGAGGCAGCGGTGTCGAATATCGCCTTCGTGCGAAAGGGAGTCGTGCACACGCCGCCGCTGACAGCCGGCATCCTCGGCGGCATCACGCGCGAGCTCGTGCTGGGCCGCGTGGCGATCGCCGCTGGCATCGAGGTGCGGCAGACGACGATCCGTCCGGCCGACCTGCCGCAGTACGACGAGAGCTTCCTGCTCTCGACGACGAAGGACGTGACCCCGGTGGCGGCGATTGACGAAGTTCGCTTCACGGTCGGACCCGAGTCGACGGCGGCGCGCCTGAAAAACGCGTTTGGCGAGTTCGCGCGGCACTATGCGGCGCAGCGAGCGGATCTGCGCACTTAAAGACACCGGGCGAACATTGAACGTCGGACGCCGAACATCGAACGCCGAAGAGGTGGGCGAGGGCGGTCCGACCGATGCCTGCCGTCATGCGCCGAATCGCTCACCTGCGTGAACTCGCCAGTCTAAGGTCCGATCTTCGCGCCCTTGGCGGCCTTTGCGGTAAGTCCCAACGCCTGAAATTCAAACCAACCACCCGCGGCCGCTAGTAGCGGGGCACGGACGGATCGACCTCGCAGGACCAGGCGTCGATGCCGCCGGAGATATTGCTCACCTGCTGGAAACCCTGGGCGCGGAGAAACATCGCGACGCGCCGGCTGCGGCCACCGTGGTGGCAGAGGACGAGGAGGTGGCGATCCTTGGGTAGCGTCGCGATCAACGACGGAATCTGGCTCATCGGCACGCAGTCGGCGCCGGGCAGGCGGCAGATTTCCAGCTCATAGGGCTCCCGCACGTCGATGATCAGGCACTCGCCCGGCTTGGCTTTCACCAGCGCGCAGGCGTCGGTGACGGAGACATCATGGGGGCAGGACGAGGAGCTCATGGACGGGTGGACGGAGTCAGTGAAAAGAAGAGGCGTTTTCACCTGAGGTCGCAAATCCATTTGCGCCGGGGGAAACCGCCGTCCGAAACTGCGTCCATGCGTTGCCTCGGCATCGACTATGGCACCCGCCGGATTGGGCTCAGCTACGGCGATGAGCTCGGCGTGGCCACGCCGCTGCCCGCGATCGTCGACGCCGCACCGGAGCAACGCTGGAGCGCGCTCAAGGCCGTCATCGCCGAGCGGAAGGCGACGGATCTGGTGCTGGGTTATCCGCTGAATATGGACGACACCGTCGGGCCGAAGGCGAAGGAAGCCGAGGCCCTGGCGGCGCGGCTCAAGGCCGAGGTCGGCCTGCCGGTGCATCTCGTCGACGAGCGGCTCACGAGCTACGAGGCCGAATCGACCATCGCGAAGGCGAAGCGGCGCGACGTGCGCGCCAGTGGCCTGATCGACTCGCGGGCCGCGACGCTGATCCTCCAGGATTTCCTCAACCAGCGCCTGCCGCCGCCGGCCGCCGAGTCGGCCGAATGAACCGGAGCGCCAAGACCATCACGATCCGGCAAGCCCCATGAACCGCCCGCCGCCCAAGATCCAGCGCTGGAAGTGCGTCGTGGCCTACGACGGCACGGACTTCGCCGGCTGGCAGAGCCAGGCGAAGGCCGACGGCATCCAGGACGTGATCGAGGCGCGGCTGGCGCAGATCTTCGGGGCGCCGGTGCGGATCCACGGGAGCGGGCGGACGGACTCGGGAGTGCACGCGACGGGGCAGGTGTTCCACTTTGACGCGGCGTGGCCGCACGGGCCGGAGAAGATGCTGGCGGCGTTTCGCGTGGGCCTGCCGCCGTCGATCCAGATCAAGTCGGTCCGGGCGGTGCGGGCTGACTTCCACTCGCGCTTCCAGGCGACCGGGAAACGCTACGAATACCGCGTGCAGCTCGGGGCGGCGGACCCGTTTGTCCGGCGGTACTGCTGGCCGTTTTACCGTCCGCTCGATGTCGCTGCGATGCAGGCGGCGGCGGACCTGCTGCGCGGCCGGCACGACTTCCGGTCCTTCACGGCGCTGAACGGACCGGAGCGCGAGGACACGGTGCGCGACCTGCGCCGACTCGACGTGCGCCGCCGGGGCAAGACCCTGCGAATCACGGCGGAGGCGGACGGCTTTCTCTACAAGATGGTGCGGAGCCTCGTCGGCCTGCTGGTGAGCGTGGGCGAGGGGAAGGTCCCGTTGTCGCAGGTGAAGGAGATCCTCTCGGGCAAGACCCGAACGCATGTCGTGCAGACCGCGCCGCCGCAGGGGCTGTTTCTCGTCAAGGTGTTCTACCGGTGACAGCCGGACTGGGGCAGGGGCTGCTCCGGCTGGCCGACGTGGTGTTTCCGCCGACGTGTGTGCACTGCCAGGGGCTGGTCGAGCGGGGCGACGAGCCGAATGCGCTGCGGCACCTGTGCGCGCGGTGCGAGCGCGAGCTGCGTTACGTGCACCCGCCGTGCTGCACGGCTTGCGGACATCCGTTCTACGGCGAGGTGGAAGGGGAGCGGACCTGTCCGCATTGCGTGCAACTGGTGCCGGCGTACCGCGAGGGCCGGACGGCGGTGCTGCTGAAAGGCCCGGCGCGCTCGCTGGTGCACGAGCTGAAGTACCACCGCGGTCTGCAGGTTGTGCGCGACCTGGGGGAGATCTTCCGGCGGTCGCCGCCGGTGCTGGACCTGGTGCGGGGCGGGGTGCTCGTGCCGGTGCCGCTGCACCCGCGGAAGGAGCGGGAGCGGGAGTACAACCAGAGCGCGCTGCTGGCCGAGGAGCTGGCGCGCGTGGCGGGCGGCGGCACGCGGGTGGTGCCCCTGCTGCGGCGCGTGGTGGACACCGACACCCAGACCCATCGCGACCGACGGGAGCGTCAGCGGAACCTCAAAAATGCCTTTGCACTGGCCCGACCCCCCGGCTTTCATGCCGGCCAACATTTGATCCTCATTGATGACGTCTTCACCACGGGTTCGACCCTCAACAGCTGTGCGCTCGCGTTGCGTCGGGCCGGCTGCGTAAACCTCGACGTCGTCACCCTCGGACACGGCTAGAACACCGCTCCATGCATTTCGACAAACCGACCTATACGGTCCGCCGCACGCGCAAGAAGGAAATCCCCCACGGGCTTTACACCAAGGACCCGGTCACCGGGGAATCGGTCTTCACCAAGGAGCTGGAGGACAACCAGATGGTGGTGCCGAAGAGCGGCCACCATTTCCCGATCGGCGCCCGCGAGCGCATCTCCCGGCTGGTGGACGAGGGCAGCTTCAAGGAGCTCGATCCCGCGGTTCGTTCGGCCGACCCGCTCGGCTTCGTCGACTCGGCCCCGTACCCGTCGCGCATCAAGAAATACGAGAAGGAAAGTGGCCTGCCTGAGGCCGTGATCTGCGGCTCCGGCCGGATCCACGGAATCCCGGTCATGCTGGCGGTGATGGATTTCCGGTTCTGCGGCGGCACGCTCGGGTCGGCGGCGGGCGAGAAGA
>CAYYGV010000163.1:0-7283 GCA_964471615.1 uncultured Opitutaceae bacterium | reverse complement strand
ACGTGGCGGAGTGCTTCGATCCCGAGACGGGCGAGAAGGTCGAGGACGACACGCCCGCCACCATCTGGGAAAAGGTCGACTCCACCCTCCGCGGCCAGTCCGTCGTCGTGGCCTTCCGGGTGGCAAAGCCCACCAACCTCGCCTGGCCCGAGATCCTCGCCAATCTCAAGGGCCAGTCCTACGTGCGCGTCCTGGTGCCGGGGCCACGCGACAGCCTGAGCGCCCAGCGCGTCGCCGATCTCCTGGCCGAGCCCAAGCCGCTGGCCAAGCAGGACCACCTCTTCGTCGCGCAGGATCGCGTCACGGTTCAATCCGACCAGCGCGCCCGGTTTATCGAGGCGACGGAGACCGCGCTGCACTTCGGCCGGGGCGAGGTCCGGGTGTTCGCGGCCGCGGCCGACGGCGCCTATGTCGAGCGCGGGCACTATTCGCGCGGCCTGCACTCGCCGAAGTCCGGCCGCACCTTCCGTGCCGCGACGCCCGCCCTGTTCTCGTTCAACTCCCCGCTTGGCGCCTGCCCGCAATGCCGCGGTTTCGGCCGGGTGATCGAGATCGACTTCCGCCTCGCGGTCCCAGACCAGTCCCTCTCGATCGACGCCGGCGCGATCAAGTGCTGGGAGAGCGAGATCTACGGCGAGTCCAAGAAGGACCTGCTGGTCTTCGCCCGGAAGCGGAAGATCCCGACCCACGTGCCGTTCGCCGAGCTCACCGCCGAGCAGCAGCGCTTCGTGATCGATGGCGAGCCCGGATACGGCGAGGAGAACGGCAAGACCTGGCCGAAGTACTGGTACGGCGTGAAGGGCTTCTTCCGCTGGCTCGAGAAGAACACCTACAAGATGCACGTGCGGGTCTTCCTGGCCCGCTATCGCGCCTACAATCCCTGTCCCGCCTGCGGCGGCCGTCGGCTGCAACCCGAGTCCCTCTGCTGGAAATGGCGCGGCCGCACCCTGCCCGACCTCTACCAACTGCCCGTGTCGGATCTGCTCGCCGCCCTCGCCGACGCCCGACCGAAAGCCGGCGACCACCAGTCCGAGATCGCCTACGACTCGATTGTCACCCGCCTCCGCTACCTCGAACAAGTCGGCCTCGGGTACCTCACGCTCGACCGCCAGTCGAAAACCCTTTCCGGCGGCGAGGTGCAGCGCGTCAACCTCACCAGCTGCCTGGGCACCTCCCTCGTCGATACGCTCTTCGTGCTCGATGAGCCCAGCGTCGGCCTGCATCCGCGCGACATCAACCGGCTCATCGCTATCATCCGCTCGCTGACCGACGCGGGCAACACGGTCGTCGTCGTCGAGCACGACGAGGCCATGATCCGCGCCGCCGATCATGTCGTCGAGGTCGGGCCCGAGCCCGGCGCCCGCGGCGGAAAAATCGTTTACGAAGGCAGCGTCACCGGCCTCCTGCACGCCCCCGCCAGCATCACCGGCGCCTACTTCTCAGGTCGCGAGACCCTCAGTCCGCCGGCCCGCCGGCGACCGGTGACGTCGTCGCAGCCTGCGCTCCATTTCACCGGCGTCTCCAAGCACAACCTGCTCGACGTCAGTTTCCGCCTGCCTCTGCACCGGCTGGTCTGCCTCAGCGGCGTCTCCGGCTCCGGCAAGTCGACCCTGCTCGACCATGTCGTGTACCAGGGCCTGCTCACGCAGCGGCGCCTGCTGGCGGAGGATCCGGCGGTCTTCACCGAGATCCGCGTCGACGCGCCGCTCGGCGATGTCGTCCTGGTTGACCAGTCACCGCTCTCGCGCACGCCCCGATCCAACCCGGCGCTCTACACCGACGCGTGGGACCTGATCCGCGAGCTCTACGCGCAGACGCCGCAGGCGCTCGAGGCGGGCTTCAGTTCGTCGTCGTTCTCCTTCAACAGCGGCGAGGGACGCTGCGACCACTGCCTGGGCCTCGGCTACGAGCGCGTCGAGATGCAATTCCTGTCCGACGTCTTCGTGCCCTGCCCGGTGTGCGAGGGCCGGCGCTTCAAGCCGGAGGTGCTGGCGATCCGCTGGCGCGACCGCTCCGTCGCGGACCTGCTCGCCACCAGCGTCACCGACGCCCTGGCCGTCTTCGCCGACCAGCCGGCCGTCCGCGGGCGTCTCGCCGCGCTGGAGTCTGTCGGCCTGGGTTACCTCACGCTCGGCCAGCCGCTCAACACGCTCAGCGGCGGCGAGTCGCAGCGCCTGAAGCTTGTCAGTTACCTCGGGACGTTCGGCAGCACGCGGCCGGCCGACGGGGAGGAAGATTCCACGGGCGGCACCCGGGGCCCGGCAGCCGAGGGTGCCCGCGCGCTGCTGCTGCTCGACGAGCCGACCACCGGCCTCCACCGCCATGACGTGAAGCGGCTGCTCGCCGTCCTCCAGGCGCTCGTCGATCAGGGTCACAGCGTCGTGGTGATTGAGCACAACCTGGATGTCCTGAAATCGGCCGACTGGATCCTCGAGATCGGGCCCGAGGCCGGCGACCGCGGCGGGCGCATTGTGGCCGAGGGCCCGCCCGAGCTCATCGCCGCGGCCGACACCGCCACCTCGCCCTTCCTCCGCGCGGCGCTGGCCGAGCAGGCGCGCGGCGGCGCCGTGGAGGAGGCCCCCGCCGAGCAGGCCCCGCTCGCGCTCGCGGCAGCCGACCTCGCGATCACGGGGGCGCGGGAGAACAACCTCAAGAACCTCTCGCTCGCGATCCCGCACCGGCAGCTGACCGTGGTCACGGGTGTGTCCGGCTCGGGCAAGTCAACCCTCGCGTTCGACATCGTCTTCGCCGAGGGCCAGCGGCGGTTCATGGAGTCGATGTCGCCGTACGCCCGGCAGTTCGTCGAGCAGCTGCCGCGGCCCGCCGTCGACCGCCTGACCGGCATCCCGCCGACGGTCGCCATCGAGCAGCGCGTGACCCGGGGGTCGCGCAAGTCTACCGTCGCGACCATCACCGAGGTCGCGCAGTACCTGCGCCTCCTCTACGCCCGCCTCGGCGTGCAGCACCACCCCGACACCGGCCGGCCGGTGAAACCGCTCTCGTTCGGCGCGCTGCGTCAGCTCCTCGAGCGCGTCCTCACCACCCCCAAGGCCCGCCGCGCGAAGCACCTCTACCTGTGCGCCCCGCTGATCCGGGGCCGCAAGGGCCACCACCAGCCGATCGCGACTTGGATCGCCAACCAGGGCTATGCGCTCATGCGCGCAGACGGTCGGCTCACCCGGGTCGACGCTTTCGTCAAACTCGACCGCTACTCCGAGCACGACATCGAGGTCGTCGTCGCGGACCTGGCGCCCGGCGCCGCGCCGGTGGGACCGGTTGGCCGGGACCGGAAGCCAGCGTCCAAGGCACGCACCGCCGCCGGCAAGTCGTCGAACCCGGACCAACCCGTCTCTCCGGCCGCCGCGCTCGAGCGGGCGCTCCAGCTGGGCAAGGGCTCGTGTTTCCTGCTTACGCCGCAGGGCGAGATCCTGTCGTGGTTCTCCACGACCCGCACCGACATCGAGACCGGCGAGTCGTTTCCCGAGCTCGACCCGAAGAACTTCTCGTTCAACTCGCCGCGCGGCTGGTGCCCGACCTGCCGTGGCCACGGGCGGATCCTGCCGTGGATGCTGGAGGGCGAAGATGACGAGCGCGACGAGAACCTCGAGCGGCTGCGCCAGCTCGGCCTCGAGTCGGGCGACGAGCTCACCGGCGAGGGCAAACTCTGCCCCGAGTGCCACGGGGCGCGGCTCAACCGCATCGGGCGCGCCGTGATGCTCCACTTCCGCGGCCGACCGGCCCCGCGGTCGCTGCCGGCGCTGCTGGCCGAGACGCCCGCGCGGCTCCTCGCGCTGCTCCGCCAGCTCGACCTCGACCAGCGCGGCCGCCTGATCACGCAGGACATCGTGCCGCAGATCGAGGAGCGCCTGAAGTTCCTCGACCACGTGGGACTCGGCTATCTTTCGCTGGACCGCGCCACCGAGACGCTCTCGGGTGGCGAGGCCCAGCGCATCCGGCTCGCCGCGCAGCTCGGCTCCAACCTGTCGGGCGTGTTGTACGTCCTCGACGAACCCAGCATCGGCCTGCACGCCCGCGACAACGACCGGCTCATCGAGACCCTCCAGTCGCTCCGCGCGAAGGGCAACACGCTCCTCGTGGTGGAACACGACGAGGAGCTCATGGAGCGCGCCGACCGCATCGTCGACCTCGGGCCCGCGGCCGGGGTGCACGGCGGCGAGCTGCTCGCGAACGGCACGCCCGCTGAGATCAAGCGCAACGCCCGGTCGGTGACCGGCCTGTTCCTCAAGAGCGGGATCAACCATCCGCTCCGCGGAGGCTACCGCCCGCCCCAGGCCGCCAGCGCCGGCTGGCTCGAGCTCACCAACGTCCGGTTCCGCAACCTGAAGGGCTTCGACCTTCGCCTGCCGCCGGGCCGGCTTGTGATGGTCGCCGGGCCGAGTGGCGCGGGCAAATCCACCCTCTTCCGCGACCTCCTCCACCCCGCCGTCACCCACGCCATCAAGTCCAAGCAGAAGCGCCTCTCCGGCGCCGCGTTTGCCAAGGCCACGGGTTTTAACGCCGAGGTCCCGCCCGGCACGGACCGCGTGCCCGTGTTCGGCAACCTGACGGGCGCGGCCGGATTCCGCTCGGTCATCGAGGTCGACCAGTCTCCGATCGGCAAGACGCCGCGCTCCACCCCGGCGACCTACCTCGGGATCTTCGACCTGATCCGGCAGTTCTTCGCCTCGCTGCCCGAGTCGAAGATCCGCGGCTACACCGCCTCGCGCTTCTCCTTCAATACCACCGGCGGGCGCTGCCCGACCTGCGAGGGTGCCGGGCGCATCAAGCTCGAGATGGCGTTCATGCCGGACACCTACCTGCCCTGCGACGACTGCCGCGGTCTCCGCTACGGCCCGGAACTCGCCGACATCGCCTGGAAGGGCCGGACCATCGGCCAGGTGCTGGAACTGACCTTCGAGGAGGCCGCCCAGTTCTTCGATTTCCATTCCCAGCTCGAGCAGGTCTGCCGGCTCATGGTCGACTGCGGCCTCGGCTACCTCACGCTGGGCCAGAGTTCACCCACGTTGTCCGGCGGCGAGGCGCAGCGCCTCAAGCTCGTCACGGAACTCTCCGCCGGCCTCGCCACCTACCGCGAGCGGAGCCGCGGCACGCTGCCGCGCAACCTGTATCTCCTCGAGGAACCCACGATCGGGCTCCACCTGAGCGACTGCGAGAAACTGATCCGCGTGCTGCACTCGCTCGTTGATCAGGGACACACCGTCGTCGTCATCGAGCACCACCTGGACCTGCTGGCCGAGGCCGACTACATCGTCGAACTCGGTCCCGTCGGCGGACCTGAGGGCGGCGAACTGCTCTATCAGGGTCCGCTCGCCGGCCTGCTGAAGGTCAAGCGCAGCCCGACCGCGCCCTACCTGCAGGCCAAGCTCGCCTCGCGTTAGGCGGTCGCCACGAAGTCCCGGACGCGGAGCTCGGTGACCTCCACGCGACCGGCCGCGGCCCGCACCGACGCCGTCTCCGCGCCGGCCGGCGGAAAGGTCTGGCCGCTGAGGTAGGCCTTTCCACCCTGCGCGAAGACTTCGACCGTGGAGCGGTCCACGATGACCTGCAGCGTGAGGCAGCCGACGCGGTCCAGCGCCACCGGCACGTCGTGCCGCAGTGGAAAACAGTCGTGAAACGCCGGACTCCCCGACTCCCGCCGATCGAACCAGAGGACGCCGGCCGCCGCGTCGTAGCCGATGACCGTGCGGTGGGAGCCCTGCGCGAAAAGGTCGATCGCGACGCTCGCGCCGGCCTCGGGCTTAAAGGTGATCTCGATCGCACCGCTGGTGAGCGCGCCCAAGGTCCGGACCTGGCCGGCCTTCAACTCGCCTCCGCCGAGTTCGCTCACGGACTGGGGCCACTGCCAGAGCTCTCGCGCCGGGGTCTGCCGGAGGCGGAAGTGGCCCGCCGATTCCTCGTGCAGGGTCAACTCGCGGGGCAGCGTCAGGCAGCCCTGCCACTCGCCGGTCGGGATCTGCTTCGCGTAACCCCAGTGGTTCATCCAGCCGATCAGGAGCGTGCGACCGAACGGGTCCGTCTCCCGCGGCCAGATGATCGCGGCGTATTCGTCCGGGCCGCGGCCGAGGGGAAGGAGCTCACGGTGTCCCGCCTCCGCCTCGAAGCGCTCGCCATCGTACTCGCCGACGAGATAGCGCTGCGCACAGACCCCGAAGCCGTAACCCTCGGCCGGGAAATTGGCGGCGCTCAGGTAGCTGTAGGACAGGATCCACTTTTCGCGGTCGGAACCGGACACGCGCAACGGGAAGAGATCGGGACATTCGACGCCGTCGGCGCCAGGCACGAGGATCGGCTCGTAGCGGCCCGTCTCCCGCCAGTCGCGCAGGTTCGGCGAGTGGAAGAACGTGAGGTGCGTGCCCTCGGTCATGACCATGGCCCAGCGCTGGCGACGGGCATCCCAGAAGACCTTCGGATCGCGGCAGTCGCGGCGCGCGCGCCGGAGCACGGGATTGCCCGGGTACTTCGTCCACGTCCTTCCGCCATCGGCGCTCGACGCAAGCGAGAGCCGCTGGCCGGCCGTCTGGTCCTGCGAGGTGTAGACCGAGACCAACCCGCCCATGCCCGATGGAAACAACCCGGAGCGGTTCTCCGGGTCATGCACCGTGCCGCCGGACCAGCAGTCGCCGAGCGCGTCGGGCTCGAGGGCGACGGGCAGGTGCTCCCAGTGAAACAGGTCGCGGCTGGCGGCGTGGCCCCAGCGGCGCGGCCATTCGAACTGGTACTGGAGGTGCCAGGTGTCGCCGACGCGCACGAGGCCGTTGGGATCATTGATCCAGCCCCGCGGGGTCGTGAAATGCAGCCGCGGACGCCAATCGGGCGACCCGGCGAAGGGCGCGGACGGCGGCACAGGCGTCAGGTGGAGGCCACGCTGGCGTCGTAGGCCTTGGCGGCGTCCTGCACCACTTGGATGAGCTCGTCGAACTCGACCGGCTTCAGGAGATAGCGGAATAGCGCGGCCTCGTTCACGCTGCGCATGAGCATCTCGGGCTTCATGTAGCCCGTCACCAGGACCCGCTGCATGTGCGGGTATTCCTCCCGGGCGCGGACCAGGAAGCTCATGCCGTTGCCGCCGGGCATGAGATGGTCGGCGATGACCACCTTGAACGCCTGCTTGTGGAGGATGAAATCCGCCTCGCGGACCGACGTGGCCGTGGTCACCTCAAACTGTCCCGACAGCGCGACGGCAAAAGCCTCCAGCAGGGGCTTCTCATCGTCGATGATCAGCACGGCGTCCTTCTTCGGCTCCGGCGCGGACTTGGATTCGG
>CAYYGV010000162.1:0-7445 GCA_964471615.1 uncultured Opitutaceae bacterium | reverse complement strand
CCAAGCTCCGCCGCGCCATGCAGCTCGAGCTCAAGCGCCTGCAGCGCCAGCTCGGCATCACCTTCGTCTTCGTCACGCACGACCAGGAGGAGGCGCTCACGATGAGCGACCGTATCGCTATCGTGAACGCCGGGCGCATCGAGCAGCTGGGCACCGCGCACGAGATTTACCACCGCCCGGCCACCCGCTTCGCCGCCGACTTCGTCGGCCAGGCCAACCTGCTGGAGGCGCAGTTGCTCCTCCAGGACGAGGACAAGGTGCGGGTCACGGTCACCGGCGGCCTCGAGCTCACCGTGCCGCGCGCCGCCTGGCCGACCGGCGCCATGAAGGCCCTCATCGCGATGCGTCCCGAGAAGGTGCACGTCTCTCGCCTCGCCCACGCCGGGACGGCCCCCGCGGCCGCCGCCACGAATCTGTTCGAGGCGCGCATCGAGGAGGAGATCTTCCAGGGCGCCACCGATCATCTCGTGCTCGTGACCGCCACCGGCACCCGCCTCTCGGTCGTCGTCGCGAACGAGAGCGCCTACGGCGAGATCTTCCACGCCGGCGACCGCGTCGCCTGCGCGCTGCACGCCGACGACCTCGTGGTGGTCCCGGCCGAGTAAGCGCCGCGCTTGGGGTGGGACGGGGGCGTGGTTTGGCCACGAAGGGCACGAAGGACACGAAGAGCAGGCAGGGTTTCTTCGCGGCCATGGCGGTCTTGGCGGTGGACCATGATCGGTTCCGATCCGTTTCACCGCTAAGCCCGCCACGATCGCGAAGGCCCGTTCTGCTGGGGCTTCGTGTGCTTCGTGACCTTCGTGGCGAATTCGGACCGCTGCGGGGACTTTGAGCCTGTGACTTTCGACTTTCGACGCCCGCAATCGCGGGCTACCTTGGTCCTGTGATCGCCTCCGTCAGTTTCCACCGGTTCAAGGCGCTGCGGGCGACCAGCCTGAAGCTGGCGCCCTTCAACCTCGTCATCGGGGCGAACGGCAGCGGCAAGACCAGCCTGATCCAGGCGGTGCTGAGGCTCCGGTCCCTTGCGCGGCTGCCGCTCGCGGCGGAACCGGCGAAGGCGCCGCGGCGCGCCGGCGGGCCGTCGATCTGGTTCAAGTTCGCCGCGCCGCATGCCGGCGTCGAGGCACGGCTGGAATGCGTGTCCGACGTCGCGTGCGATCTCCTGCAGGTGCTGCCCCCGCAGGCGCCGGGCTGGCCCGCGCTGCAGGGCGAGATCGCCCGAATCCGCTCGTACCTGCTCGACCACTATGCGATGGCCGGCGGCGCGCCGACCGCGCCCGACGGCGACACGGTGCTGCAGGGCAACGGGGCGAATCTCGCCGCGACGCTGCTGGCGCTGCGCGAGCGTCATCCGGCCGATTTCGCCGCGCTCGAGGCGGAGGCGCTGCGCCTCATGCCGGAGTACACGGGGATCGAGCTGCAGCGCGCGGCGGGCGGGAACGTGACCCTTGGGCTCGTCTTGGGCGACGGCGAGGGCACGGTGACTGCGGAGAACCTCTCCCAGGGATCGCTCTACCTGCTCGCGATCCTGGCGCTGGCGTTCGACCCCAACCCGCCTTCAGTCCTCTGCATCGAGGAGATCGACCGGGGCGTGCATCCGCGCGTGCTGCGCGAGGTGCGGGACGCGTTTTACCGGCTCAGCTACCCGCAGTCATTCGGGCTGAAGCGCGCGCCGGTGCAGGTGATCGCCACGACGCATTCGCCGTACCTGCTCGACCTGTTCCGGGACCACCCGGAGGAGGTGGTGATCGCCCAGAAGCACGGCCGGGCCTCGGTGTTCGAGCGGCTGTCGGACCGCGCCGACCTCGCGGAGCTGCTGCAGGAGGGATCGCTGGGCGACATGTGGTACAGCGGAATCCTCGGCGGCGTACCGGACGAGCGATGAAGGTCGCGCTGTTGAGCGAGTCGCCGGCCGACGAGGCGGTCCTGCGGGAACTGGTCGGGGCGGTCCTGCGCGAATCGCCGCGATTCACGCCGGCCGGGCTGCGCGCGCGCGGCTGGCCCAACGTCGCGCAGGTCCTGCCGGCGGTGATCCGTCACCTGCATTTCAACACCGACACGGACACGCTGGTCGTGACCGTGGACTCGGACGACTCGGTGGTCCACGTCGCGGCGCACGACGCGCCCAACTATTTCCACCCGCAGTGCCGGCTGTGCCAGCTGCGGGCGGTGTTTCGCCAGACCACGAAGAAGCTGCCGCCCGCGCACGGGCGGGCGCGGGTGCTGCGCTGCGTGGGCGTGGCGGTGCCGGCGCTCGAGGCGTGGCTCCTCTGCGGGCGCGACCCGGCGGTGAGCGAGGCGGCGTGGGTGGAAGGGCAGGCAAGCGGACGGCGGCCGTACACACGTGCGGAGCTGAAGTTTCGGGTGTACGGCACGGACCGGCCGACGTTGCCCTACGAGATCCAGCGGGCGACCGAGGAGATCCGGCGCCACCGGGCTGACCCGCGCCGGTTGGAGAACGACTTTCCCGGCTTCGGCGCCATGGCCCGCGACCTGCGCGAGAACCGCGAGATGATGGCCCGCGGCGAACACCAGCACCGTTAGGACGGTGGGCAAATTTTGCAACCAGGGCACGAAGGCCACGAAGCACGGACTGCACCGGCTTCACGCGGTTCGGAAACCATGCATGGCCAACCGCGAAGACCGCCAAGATCGCGAAGCAACCGGCTTGGTCTTCGTGAGCTTCGTGCCCTTGGTGGCAACCTCGAGCGACAATCGAGGTGTCGGGTGGCTCCGTCCGGAGGTGAGGGCGGCGAATTAGCGTTGAAATTCTGACGGCCTCGTCCGGCATAGAAGGTTGCGCATGCTGACCCCCGGACTCCGGCGCCGCTCCTATCTACCCCGACCCCTTGAGATGATCGCCGCCGCGGTGGCGGGGATGCTCTATCGCGTGCGGCAGGCGGGCTCGGAGCACATTCCCAAGGAGGGTGGGGTGCTGCTGATCGCGAACCACCTCTCGTACATCGACCCGGTGGTGCTGCAGCTGGCCTGTCCCCGGCCAATCCGATTCCTCGGTTACAAGGGCCTGCGCGAGAACTGGTTTTTCGACTTCGCCTTTCGCGCCAGCGGCGCCATCCCGATCTCGCGGGTCAGCCCGACCGACGGCATCCGCCAGGCAATCAAGCACCTCAAGGACGGCGAGATCGTGGCGATCTTTCCCGAGGGCCACATCTCCCGCACGGGCCAGCTCATGCCGATCATGCGCGGATTCGAGGTGGCGGCGCGCAAGGCCGGGGTGCCGGTGCTGCCGGCGTTCATCGACGGCGTCTGGGGCTCGGTCTTCTCCTTTGCGGACAACAAGTACCTCTGGAAATCGCCGCGGTTGATGCCGACGCCGGTGTTCGTGCAGTTCGGCGCACCGATTCCGCCGGACCAGGCCGAGCCGCGCCTCGCGCGCAAGATCCTCCTCGACCTCGGGGCGATGGCCTTTGACGAGCGCCCGGTGCTGAAGCGGCACCTCGGCCGTGAGTGCGTGCGCGCGCTGGCCCGCCGGCCCTGGCATGTCGAGGTGATCGACCGGACCGCCGAGCGCCGGCCCGTGACCGCCGCCCAGCTCCTGTCGGTCTCGGCGGCGCTGTCCCGCCACCTCATCCGCACCGTCCCGGAGAAGCGCGTCGGCATCGTGCTGCCGCCGGGCGCCGGCGCTTTCATCGCGAACCTCGCCGTCATCTGCGCGGGGAAAATCCCGGTCAACCTGAACTTCACCGCCGGGCGCGCCGCGCTCGAGGCGAGCATGAAGATCGGCGGCGTCGCCACCGTGCTCTCCGCCGACGCGGTGCGGCAGAAGGTCCCGAACTTCCCGTGGCCCGAGCGGACGCTCGACCTCCGCCGCGAGATCGAGGCCATGGGTGGCAAGCGCGCCATCTTGCCGTGGCTGCTGGCCGCGTGGTTCCTCCCGAACCAGTGGATCGCGAGCCTGCTGGGCCTGCCCAAGGTCGGCGACCGCGCCGAAGCCGGCCTCCTGTTCACCAGCGGCAGCTCCGGGGAGCCCAAGGGCGTCGCCCTCTCGCACCGGAACATCCTCGCGAACTGTTCCCAGATCTCGTCGCTCTCCATCCTGCCGCAGTCGTCCTCGCTCCTCGGCTGCCTCCCGCTGTTCCACAGCATGGGCTTCACGGTCACGCTCTGGTACCCGATCATCCGCGGCTGCCGCGTCGTCACGGTCCCGAGCCCGCTCGACACCCGCAAGATCGTCGACGCGATCCGGGACGAGCAGGTCACCGTGCTGCTCGGGGCCCCGACCTTCATCCGGCCGATCCTGCGCAAGGCGCAGCCGAGCGAGCTCCGCTCGCTGCACCTCGTCGTCACGGGCGCGGAGAAGCTGCCGGACGACCTCTACAAGGCGTTCCTCGAGACCTTCCACATCGAGATCCTCCAGGGCTACGGGCTCACCGAGACCACCCCGGCGAGCAACATCAACCAGCCGCATCCGCCGGTGACCACCGAAACCGCCGAGCCGCAGGTCGGCAAGAAGGCCGGCTCGACCGGCCGGCTGCTGCCCGGCATGACCGTCCGCATCGTCAGCCCGGACACGGGCGAGGAGGTGCCGATCGGCGACCAGGGCATCGTCTGGTTCAAGGGCGCCAATGTGTTCAGCGGCTACCTCGACGACCCGCAGAAAACCCAGGCGGCGTTCCGCGACGGCTGGTTTGTCACCGGCGACCTCGGTCGGCTCGACGACGAAGGCTTCCTCTTCATCGAGGGACGGCTCTCACGCTTCTCCAAGATCGGCGCCGAGATGATCCCGCACGGCACGATCGAGCAGAAGATCGTCGATACTTTCGGCCTCGACCAGTCGGAGGGTCCCTCGATCGCCGTGATGGGCGTGCCCGACAAGGCCAAGGGCGAGGCGCTGGTGCTCCTCACCACGAATACGATCACCTCGGACGAGCTCCGCGAGAAGCTGCTGGGGGTCGGCCTGCCGAATCTGTGGGTGCCGAAGATCATCCACCAAGTGGAGCAGATCCCGGTGCTCGGCACCGGGAAGCTCGACCTCAAGCGCTGCCGCGAGGTGGCCCTCGAAGCGGTGCGGGACTAGGACGGTGGACGGGCGACGGTGGGCAGTGGACGGTGCGCCGCCGCCGCACTTTCAACCTTCAACCGCCCTCTCTCAACCGCCAGCCCGTTCAGGGCTGGCACAGGCAGGATGACGAGATCGTGATGTCGGCCACGTGCCAGGCGTCCTTGAACTGTCGCTTAGCCTCGGCGGCCTCGGCCACCTTCTGCTGCTGCGCCAGCGCCTCGCTCAGGCCGTACAGCGACCAGCCGTTGCCGGGCAGGCGCGTGAGATCTTCGCGGTAGACCTTTTCGGCGTCCGCGAACCGACCGTGCGCCATCAGCGTCGCGCCGAGGGAATGCCGCACTGGGATGATCCACGACGGCGGTTCGTCGTACCGCAGGGCGTCCTCCGCCGCCACGGCGGCCCGGAGCTGGGCGACGGCTGCGTCGACCTTGCCTTCCCGGACCAGGATCTCGCCCTCAACCATCGGCGTGACGATGGCCAGCACGGCGGAGCAGAGGTTGTTGCCCGCCGCGATCTCGTTGGCCGGGACCTTCTTGGCCGCCTCGGCGAAAAGCGCCTGCTCGGCGCGGGCGCGGACGGGATCGCCCTTGGCCGCGTAGGCGATGCTGCGCGCGGCATAGCGGAAGGCGTGCGAGAACGGGTATTTCGCGTCGATCTCGGGTTCGGCGAGCACGTCGTCCCAGCGCCCGAACCGCACCATGCACTCGAGCGGCATCGAGAGCCATGCCTCCGACATCGCGCCGTACTCCGCCATGAATTCGTCGGACAGGCCGGCGACGAGGTCGCGCATGTGCCGGAGCGCGAGCTGGCCCTGGCCCGTCATCATGGCCGCGTAGGCCAGCATGTGCTGGTTGTGCGCGACGTAGACCGGGAGGAAACCGCGGGCGGGTCCTGCGACCTTCCGGTACGCCTGGTCGGCCGCGACGGCCTTCACGTTGGAGGCAATCGCGTCGTGCCAGCGGCCCACGCGGATGTAGATGTGCGAGGGCATGTGGACATTGTGCGCGAGCCCGGGCTGGAGCCCGAGGAGCCGGTCGGCGGCGGCAATGGCGCGCTCGGGGTGGGGCGACGCCTCGACGGCGTGGATGTAGAGGTGGTTGGCGAACGGATGGTTCACGTCGAGCGCAAGCACGCGGTCGAGCGTGGCGAGAATCTCGTCGGTGCCGGGCTGCGGCTGTCCCTCCGGCGTCCACTGGTCCCACGGCCGCAGGTCCATCATGGCCTCGACGAACAGCACGCCGACGTCGGTGTCGTCGGGGAACTTCCGCCAGACCTCGCGCATGGCGTTCGCGTAGGCGAGGTCGAGCGGGGCGCGGTCGTCGGGCTGCGGGTTGGCGTAGCGGCGGGCGAGCGCGCCGATCAGGGCCTGCTCGACCGGCGAGACGTGTTTGGCGGCCTGGGCACGGCCCAGCTCCCGCCAGGCCCGCTCGGCGGCGGGCGGCGGCACCATGGAAAAGTTGATGTGCGGGCCGCTGGCCAGCGCGACGCCCCAGTGCGCCATCGCGCATTCCGGGTCGAGGCGAGCCGCCTCCTCGAATGAACGGATCGCGGCGCCGTGGTTGAAACCGAAGAGGAAGTTCAGGCCCTGGTCGAAGTACCGCTGGGCCTCGGCCGAGTCGGTCGTGACCTTGCGGGTGTGGGCACCGAGGCCCTCGATCAGCGGCATTGGCTTGGTGGGGGCGCCCGCGGCGCCATGGCTGGCCGCGGCCAGCCCGACAGCAATGAGTGCAACGGTCAGAGCTTTCATGGGGTAGGAAGACCAGCCGTCAGGGGGTAAGGCTGGAAGGTTCGTCGGCAGGCTAGAGCAAACGTCCCGGCTGTCTATTCCCGACTCGCCGCGGCGGCCGACAAAAAAGCCCGGACCGTGGTCCGGGCTGCGGTGCATCAAGGGTCGCGCTGGGTCAGCGGCGGAAGTGGAACCCGTTCTCGTCCTCGTAACCCTCCGGGATGCTCTCCAATTCGGTCGCAAGCTGACGGACGAGGGCCATCACGCCGGCAGTGACAGAGGCGAGGACAACGATGAGCAGGGGTTTCATGGCACCATCATGGACCAAGCTGGTGAACCCGGGCATCCGTGGCGACCCGCAATCGACCCTCCGGCCGAATCCGGGGAAAGCCGTTATCAACCATAACCAGCTCGGGACAAGCCTCTGCTGGCTAGGTGGTTGCCATGCCTCGTTCCAATAATTACCGGAACGTATTCAGGAATTTCCCTACCGCACGACGCGCGCGCCGCCCCCGGCAATCTGCTTCTCGACTTCCTTGCGGGTGGCCATCGACGTGTCGCCCGGCGTGGTCGACGCGAGGGCGCCGTGGGCCGCGCCGTAGTCGACCGCCTTCTGCGGGTCGTTGAACTGGAGGAAGCCGAACTGGAGGCCGGACGCGAAGCTGTCGCCGCCGCCGACGCGGTCGAGGATCTCCA
>CAYYGV010000161.1:0-7551 GCA_964471615.1 uncultured Opitutaceae bacterium | reverse complement strand
AGGTGTCGAACGCCTGCATGCCCCACTTGAGGAACTGGTAGCGCTCGCGGTTGCGGGAGAACTCCAGCTCGAGGTTCTGCTTGAGCGCGTCGGGCGAGCCGGCGAAGTCGACCTGGACGGAGTGGTCGACGACGAGGTCAACGGGCACGAGGGGCTCGATGATCTTGGGGTTCTTGCCCAGCTTGGTGACCGCGGAGCGCATGGCCGCGAGATCGACGAGGAGCGGGACGCCAGTGAAGTCCTGCAGCACGATGCGCGCGACGACGAAGGGAATCTCCTCCGTGCGCGGCGCCTTGGCCCCCCAGCCCGCGAGGTCGCGGATCGCCTGCTCCGACACGCGCTTGCCGTCAGCGTTGCGCAGCAGGGACTCCAGCACGAGCCGGATGGACACCGGCAGGCGGGAGACCTTGAAGCCCGCCGCCTCGAGCGCGGGGAGCGAATAGAACTTGTGCGACGCGCCGTTCGCGGGGAACGACTGCAGCGTGTTGAACGGGTTGGGCAGACTCATCGAGTGGCGGGTTGAATGGGGGGACGGCGGCGCGCCGGGTTCGACGCGCCCCCGCGGTTACTTGGCGAGCGCGGCCTTGACGGCCTCGAAGTTCGGGAGGTCCTTCGGCGTCGGCGTCTGCTCGGCGTACTTCACGACGCCGTCCTTGCCGATCACGAACGCCGCGCGGGCCGAGGTGTCACCCACGCCGGCGAGCATCGGGAAGAGCACGCCGTAGGCCTTGGTCACGTCCTTGTTCAGGTCGGCGAGGAGCGTGATGGTGATCTTGTTCTGCTTGGCCCACGCCTCCTGGGCGAACGGGCTGTCGACGCTGATGCCGTACACGTCGGCGCCCAGCGAGGCGTACTGGCCGAGACCGGCGCTCATGTCGCACATCTCCTGGGTGCACACGCCGGTGAAGGCCAGGGGGAAGAACAGCAGCACCGTCTGTTTCTTGCCGAAGTTGTCGCTCAGCTTGATGTCCTTGAGACCGTCGGCGGTCTTGGTCTTGAGGGTGAAATCGGGCGCTTTGGATCCGGTGGCGAGAGGCATGATGACGTGATTTGTGACTGAGGGTTGTAAGGTTCACGCCGCCGGAATGGCAGCGCGGGAGAGGCAAAAACGTAGAACCCGGCCGCCGTGTGCGGCAACCCGTTTTTCCCAAAAGAAGCTGCCATTCTATCAAAGCGTAATCGCGCATTAGGTGGACTGGCCGCAGGGCGGCCGAAAGGCCAAACGCCAAACTGCCAAATGCCAAACGGGCAGAGCCAAAGAACCAATTGCCAACCCGCCAAACGCCAAACGGTCAGCGCGCTACAGCGTCCCCCCTGAGCGTCGAGCGTTAAACGTCGAACGTTGAACGTTTCCCCACCCCTTCGACGTCCGACGTTCGGCATCCGGCGTTCGACGTTCTCCCCGCCCTCCGCCCGCCTCCCGCCCCCGCCTTCCGCTTGACCCTTCCCCACCCGGCGCGAATAACCTGTCCGCTCGCATGACCATCCTCGAAGACCTCCAGTGGCGCGGCCTTTACGCCGACTGCACCGATCTCGACGCGCTGTCCAAGCGCCTCGCTGCCGGGCCCATCACGCTCTACTGCGGCTTCGATCCCACCGCCGACTCCCTCCATGTCGGCAATCTCGTCCCGCTGCTCGCCCTCCGCCGCTTCCAGCTCCAGGGCCACCATCCCATCGCGCTGGCCGGCGGCGCCACCGGCATGGTCGGCGACCCGTCCGGGAAGTCCTCCGAGCGCAATCTCCAGACTCCCGAGCAGGTCGCGCACAACATCGCCGCGATCAAGGAGCAGCTCAGCCGCTTCCTCGACTTCAACACCCCGGCCAATCCCGCCAAGCTGGTGGACAACGCCGCGTGGACCGCGCCCGTCACGTTCCTCGAGTTCCTTCGCGACGTCGGAAAATACTTCTCGGTCAACACCATGATCGCCAAGGACAGCGTGCGCTCGCGGCTCGACCGGGCCCGCGAGGACGGCGAGGGCGGCATCAGCTACACCGAGTTCAGCTACATGCTCCTGCAGGCGCACGATTTTCTCCACCTGCGCGAGTCGGCCAATTGCGAGCTGCAGGTCGGCGCCACCGACCAGTGGGGCAACATCACCGCCGGCACCGACCTCATCCGCAAGAAATCGGGCGGCAACCTCAACGCCTGGGGGCTCGTCTTCCCGCTGCTCACCAAGGCCGACGGCACCAAGTACGGCAAGTCAGCCAGCGGCGCCGTCTGGCTCGATGCCAAGCGGACCTCGCCCTACCGGTTCTACCAGTTCTTCGTGAACTCCGACGACGCCGATGTCGGCAAGCTGCTCCGCGTGCTCACGTTCCTGTCGCACGACGAGATCACCGCTCTCGACGCCGAGTTGAAGGCCAACCCCGGCGCCCGCGCCGCCCAGAAGGCGCTCGCCCGCGAGCTCACGCAGCTCGTGCACGGCGCCGACGCCCTCGCCGGCGCGATCAAGGCCAGCGAGATCCTCTTCGGCGGCTCCCTCGAGGGCATCAGCGAGTCCGTCTTCGCCGATGTCGTCGGCGAGGTGCCGACCAAGGCGCTCGAGCGCGTCCGCCTCGACGGCGCCGGCACCGCGCTCACCGACCTCCTCGTCCACGCCGGGCTCTGCCCGTCCAAGGGCCAGGCGCGCAAGGACATCGAGGGCGGCGGCATCTACGTGAACAATGTCCGCGCCGCCGAGGCCGGGCGCATGGTCACGTCCGCCGACCTGCTGTTCGGCAAGCACGTCCTCCTGCGCAAGGGCAAGCGCACCTACACGGTCCTGTCCGTCGCCTGAGCGGCCTCGCGGACAGAGCAGCTCAGCGCAGCAAGTCTGTCATCCTGAGCGCAGCGAAGGATCCAGTTGGACCCCGTCCAGCGCCTTGCCGTATCGCACTGGATCCTTCGCTGCGCTCAGGATGACAGCGGGGCGAAGACCGGATCGTGCTTTCGTTCTTACCGGCGACGTCCGGCTCCGACCCAACCCCGTCCCACTGAGTCAGCGCCGCTCCTCCATCAGGCCGACCAGGTTTCCCTCCGGGTCGCGCACGAAGGCCATCCAGAGTTCGTGATCCGGCAGCTTGGCCACCAGAGCCGGCTCGCGTTCCGGTTTCGCCCCTCGGCCGACCACCGCGGCATACAGTTCCGCGACCGATCCCGTGCGAAAATAGAGGGCCGAGTTCTTGCCCGGCTCGCCCGCGCCCTGCGAGGTCGTGATCATCAGCCGCACGTTGCCGAGCGACACGAAGCTCAGGTTCGGGCCCGCGTCGAACAGGAGCGGCAGGCCCAGCACGACCGTGTAGAAGTGCCTTGCGGCCGTGACGTCGCGCACGGTCAGCGCGACCTGGCCCAGGCTGTCGATGACGGGAGGGTTCATGCCGGCGATGGGGTGGCCTTGTGATAGCCCACGCCACCGGCAGGTCGAGTCCGTTTGAGGGCCAGCCGGCAGGGTTTGAAATGCCGCCGTTTCAAGTCTCGTATCGCGACATGGCGCCCACTCCGCCCGACCAGCCCCGCCCGCACGCCTGCTGGCTGCCGGACGGCGCCACGGCCTATGCCCGGCTGCTCGAGGCGATCGACCTCGCCCGCGTCTCGGTGCGCTTCGAGTTCTACATCGTCGCCCCGGATGCCACCGGCACCCGGTTCCGCGCCGCGCTGGTCGCCGCCGCCCGGCGGGGTGTCCGCGTCTCCGTGCTCGTCGACGGCTTCGGCTCCTCCAGCCTGCCCAGTACTTTCTGGAGTGAATTGCTCGCCGCGGGCGGCAGTGTCCGGGTTTTCAACCCAATCTCCTGGCGGCTCTTTTCCCTCCGCGATCACCGCAAGCTGGTCCTGGTGGACGATGCCGTCGCGTTCGTCGGAGGGTTCAACATCGCCGACGAGTACGATGGCGACGGCGTCAGCCGTGGCTGGCGCGACCTCGGGCTCGAACTCCACTCGCCGCTGGTGATCCGGCCGCTGGCCGCGGCGTTTGACGGCATGTTCCTGGCCGCGGGGAAATCCGAGCGGCTCGTGTCCCGTCTGCGCCGGCTGTTCGCACGGCGCTTCCGCGGGACGCGCGCCGGGCCGGTTTACCTCATCGGCCCCGGGCTGGGCCGGAACCGCTTCCGCGCCGACCTGCTCCGCCGCCTGCGCCGGGCCCGCCACGTGCAGCTGGTCGCGAGCTACTTTCTCCCCAGCTTTCGGCTGCGGCGCGCGCTGCGGCAGGTGGCCCGGCGCGGCGGACGCGTGGAACTGCTGCTCGCTGGCCGCAGCGACGTGCCGCTGGTCCAGCGCGCCGCCCGCGCGGGCTACGGTCCGCTGCTTCGCGCCGGCATCCGCATCTGGGAGTACGAGCCGCAGATCCTCCACGCCAAGCTGGCGATCGTGGACCATGTCGTCTTCGTCGGGTCGGCCAATCTCGACTCCCGTTCCGCCGGCATCAACTACGAGGTCATGGTGCGCAGCCATCACTCCGAGCTCGCCGCCGCCGGTCGCGCCGCCTTCGCCGCCGACCTCACCCGGTCGCGCGAGATCACGCTCGCCGCCTGGCGCGCCGAGCAGACTTGGTGGACCCGTTTCCGCGGCTTCTGCGCCCGTCTCCTGCTCACTCGCATCGACCCGTGGCTTGCCCGGGCCCAGCTGCGAAACTACTCGTGATTTTCGCCCCGGCTCTCGTTTCCCCCCATGCCCCTGCGCCTCCGTCTCCTCCTCGCCCTGCTCCTTGCTCCCCTCGTCCTTCAGGCCCAGACCGCCGCGCTGTCCCGGCTCCGCGCAGGCGAGTCGACCCGCATCGTCTGTTTCGGCGACAGCATCACCGGCCTCTACTACCACACCGGCGGCCACCGCGACTGGTGCGACCTTGTCGGCCTCGGCCTGCGCCAGGTGTACCCGCGATCCGACGTCGTCATGATCAATGCCGGCGTAAGCGGCAACACGACCGTGAACGCGCTCCAGCGGATGGATGCCGACGTCATCGCCGCCCACCCGCACCTCGTGCTCGTCATGTTCGGCATGAATGACGTCGCCCACCTCCCGCCGGAGGAGTTCCGGGCCAATCTTGTGGCAATCCACCGCCGGGCGCACGCCGCCGGTGCCGAGGTGGCGTTCTTGACTACGACGCCGTCGTTTCCCGGCGATGCGCAGCGCCCGCCGGAGAAAGTCGCCCAGTACGCCTCGATCATCCGTGAGGTGGGACGCGATCTCGGGCTCACGGTGATCGACACCCACGCGGCCTTCGCCGCCGCCTGTGCCGCGGATCCGATGGCGCGGGCCCGATTGATGAGCGACGCGATCCACCCGAACCTGCGGGGCCATGAGCTCATCGCCGAGACTGTCGTCGGACGGCTGACGGGCCAGCGGGTCTCGCTCGCCACCCTGCCGCCGCGCAGCCCCGCCCTGCCCCGCGTCCAGGCGCAGCTGCAGGCCCGGGCAACGCTTCGCGTGGTCGCCATGAAGCCCTTCGACACCCTGATTGGTCCCGCCCTGCGGCGGATCGACCCGGGCATGAAGGTCGAGGTGACCTCCTGGGATGTGGCCGGCAAGTCCCTCGCCGCGCTCATGCACGAGGCCGAGGACCGCGGCTGGCCCAGTTTCCACCTACCCACCGATCGGCCGCGTCCCGACCTCGTCATTCTGGCCGTGCCGGCCGAGGCGAGCGCCCCCGACGTCGACCACTACTACCACGACTACGCGTGGGTTATGAACTGGTCGCAGAGCTTCAAGCAGCCCGGCTGGGACTGCGTGGTGATGCTGCCGTCGGTCGCGGACCCGACCCTGATCTCGGCGGAGACCCAGGCACTCGACGTGGTAAAGGGCAACGACCTCCTGTGGCTGCGACGCACCGCGGGCGACCAACGCGACGCCGAGACGCTGCTTACTGAGTGGCTCCGCGCTCAACTGGCGCCCGCTCATTAGGACGATAAGGCGAGCCGCCCATCGTCCCCGCCGCATTGCCGGCGACCCAGCCCTCCCCCTGTCATCCTGAGCGTAGCGAAGGATCCAGTTGGACTCCGCCGATGGGATCGCGCTATCGCACTGGATCCTTCGCTGCGCTCAGGATGACAAGGCCGAGCGCGGAAATCCTCGGGGCGTTCGTCGAAACGAATCAGCCGACCCGCCCCTAGAAAAACATCGCCTGGCTCAGCGCCTCGTCCGGTGACAGCACGCTGGCCGCGGCCGGCAGGCGCGTCGGTCCGGTGCCGAAATCGGCATCAAAGTGCGCGTGGCCGGTCGTGAAATCACCCGACCAGGCGAAACGCTTCGCGCCACCGGCGTAGCGAAATTCCACCGCGAGGCTGGCTCCGTCGCCCGCGGCTTGGCAGAAGGTGGCCTGGTTGCGGCCGCACTCGCCGATCCGGTCGCGCAGCCAATTGAGGAGCACGCGCGCCTCCGCTTTCCACTGCGCCGCGTGGGTCAGCGTGACGGATTCGAGCCCCTCGCACAGCACGCTCATCGGGTAGCGGCTGAGGAATTGGCCGAGGCTCTGGCGCACGGGCAGCAGCCGGGCGAACGCGAGGTCGCGCAGGGCGTTTGGATGCGGCCACGGATACGTCAGGGCATCGTCGGGCGCCACCGCGCTGTCGATCAGCACGCGCCGGGCGCGCGTCAGCAGGTAATTGTAATCGGCGAGCTTGCTGCTGGCCGAGAAACGGTGCGCCCAATAGTAGAGCGGGAGGTCGGTCGAGAGGCAGATGGAGACCTGGTTCTCGAGGAACTGGCGTGCCCGGCGCGGGTAGCTCAGCATGACGAACTCGACGCAGCGTTTGTCTCCCTTGGATTTCCCAAGATGGCATTCGCCGTAGATCTTGGCGCGCATGGCGATCCCGCCGTCGTCCTCAAACTGCGGGCAGAGCACGACGATCCGGCTCGGGTAGCGCTTGGAGAACTCGACCGCCGTGTGGAACTGGTCCGCGGCATCCTCGGCCGAGGTGAGGAAGCCGAGGTGGAGCACGAAATTCACCTGCGTGGCCTTGGCGTCCTCCGTGGACGGGGCCGGTCCGCCCGCCGCCGCGGTGCTCGCCCACATCTCGCCGAGACTCGCCGAGATCGAATCCACCGGGACCTCCAGCCCCGGCAAGGCGTCAAAGATGTCAGGCATCGTGGGGAGAAACGCCAAACGCCAGGTTGCCAAACGCCAAACAGACAGCGCGATCCTTCTTCAACAGATTCCAGCCTTCCAACCATCCCACGCACTTCGTTTGGCGTTTGTCGCTCTTGGCCATTGGCGTTTGCCGCGCCCCGGCGCGGTCAGGGTTGCCTCCACACGTTGCCTTGGCGGCCGAGGAGTGTGTCGCCGGCGGGCGGGCCCCAGGAGCCGGCCACGTACTGGTCCAGGCCGTCGCGACCGGCCGCCGCCCACGCCTCCAGCACCGGCGTGTACAGTTTCCACGAGGTCTCCGCCTCGTCGCCGCGGATGAACAACGTGCCGTCCCCGATCATCGCGTCGAGCACCAGCCGCTCGTACGCCTCCGGGGTGTTCGACCCGAAGGTCGTCGCATAGCGGAAGCTCATCTTCACCGGCTGCGTGCGCGTCTCGAGTCCCGGGATCTTCGTGTTCAGGATCAGGCTCAGGCCCTCGTCGGGCTGGATCTGGA
>CAYYGV010000160.1:0-7654 GCA_964471615.1 uncultured Opitutaceae bacterium | reverse complement strand
CTCGGCCGCAAGCGCTCGATGAAGCCGTTCCTCGACTACGTCGGCATCAAGTAAGAATCGCCGACTGGGATTTCAGCGGGGCGGGGTCGAAAGACCCCGCCCTTTTTGTTTCCATACGAACGCCGAACATCGGGCGCCGAACGCCGAACATCGAAGGAGAGTGCGGCGCTGGGCGCCATCCGGGTGGGGTGATGTCGCGTCCCCATCCGTTTCCCAAGCGCTAGCCAAACTTCGACGTTCGGCGTCCGGCGTTCGGCGTCCGACGTTCGCCCGGATAGCTCGCCTTCGATGTTCGGCGTCCGATGTTCGATGTTCCCGCGCGTCCGCCCCTTGAGCGTTAAGCGTCAAATGTTGAGCGTTGAGCGTTCCCCCTCGTCTCCCCATTTTCCGCACATGCCCCAATCCCGCGATCATCGCATCGACGCCTACATTGCGCGTTCTGCCCCGTTCGCGCAGCCGATTCTCCGCCACCTCCGCCAACTGGTCCACCGGGGCTGTCCTGCGGTGACCGAGGACATCAAGTGGGGCATGCCAACCTTCCTGCATCACGGCATCCTGTGCGGCATGGCCGGGTTCAAGGCTCACGCGGTGTTCTGGTTCCGGCAGCGGGCCATGACCAAGTTCATCGGGCGCGACGGCGCCCGCGCGCAGGAGGCGATGGGCAACCTGGGCCGGCTGACGAGCCGGGCCGAGCTTCCGCCGGACGCGCGTCTGCTGCGCTACATCCGCGAGGCCGCCCGGCTCAACGCCGCTGGCCTTGACGCCGCGCCGCGGCCGAAGAAGCGCCCGGTGCCCAAGGTGCCGACAGACCTGCAGGCCGGCTTCCGCCGGAATCGCCGCGCCGCCGCCACCTTTGCCGCCCTCGCGCCGTCACACCGGCGGGAGTATCTGGTGTGGATCCTCGACGCGAAGCGTCCCGAGACCCGCGCCCGACGCGTCGCCACCACGCTCGAGTGGCTCGCCGAGGGGAAGAAGCACAACTGGAAGTACGATCGCGGCTGATTCTCGGAGGGATGGGAGTTGAAAGACGTCAGTTGAAGGTTGAAAGCCGTCGAGCCGCTGGGCCGTCCGACATTCAACGTTCAACTGAATGCCTTCAACTGTGCAGCGCAGTGCCGCGCTTCACGCCGCGTGTAGTTCCGGGAAAAACAGCGGCGCGCTGAGCGCGAGGCCGTCGCCGACGCTGGTGAACTCGCCGCCGTCGCGCAGCCGCTCGGCCCCGAAGCGCTGGACAAACTCGGCGCGCAGGCTGCGGACGAGCGAAGTGCCGCCGGTGAGGAACACGGTCTCGATGCTGGCGGGGTCGACGCGCGCGTCGGCGAGGAAGCGGTCGAGGTAGCCGGCAATGCCGGCGGTCAGGTCGGCCGTGTTGTGATTGAACTCGGCGAGCGTGAGGCGCTGGTCGATCGGGATGCGTGGGTGGGTGAAGCGCAGGGGCGCCTCGTCCGCGGAGGTCAGCGCGATCTTGGCGCCCTCGATCATCTGGAAGAGGGCGAAGCCCTGGTTGTCCTTCACGAGCGATTCCAGCCGGTCGAACGCCGCCGGGTCGGTCGACAGCCGGGCGAGCCGCCAGATGAGGTCGAGCTTCGGCGCGTTGCGCAGGAACACGATCTGGTCCCACTGGCAGATCTGCCGGTGCAGCGTGTCGGGCACCTCGACCTGGCGGCCCCAGCTCTCGTAGGTCGCGCCGCGGCCGAAGTGCGGGGTGAGCTTGTACCACATCGTGGCCGAGTCGTAACGGTTGCCCGCGACCGGCAGGCCGCCGGCGGCCAGGATGTCCCCGGCGCGATCGACGAGCCCCTGCCGGGCCGGGTTCAGCTGGACCACGCTGAAGTCGGAGGTGCCGCCGCCAAAATCGCCGACCAGCACCCGCTCCGGCTGCGCGATGCGGGATTCATACGCGAACGCTGCCGCGATCGGTTCCAGCTGGAAGCGGATCTCCTCGAAGCCCGCGAGCTGCGCGGCGCGCTCGAGCCGCGACTGGGCCAGCGCGTCCTCCTCCGGCACGGGCGAGAACACCGCCGGCCGTCCCATCACCACGCGCTTTACGTCCTGCCCGGTCACCAGGTCGGCCTTTGCCTTGAGATGACGGAGGAAGAACGCGATCAGGTCCTCGAGCTGGAACACCTGGTTGTTCACCACGGTTTCGGTGAACGTGCGGTTGGGCAGGATGGTCTTGATCGCCTGGAAGAACCGGCCGCGCATCTGATCCTGCACATACCGCTGCTTCGCTGCGTCTCCGATCAAGGGAGGTTCGCGGCGCAGCTGATAGGGAAAATACATGAACGACGACTCGACCCCGGCGATGTGCGGGTCGCGCACGAGCGTGCGGCGGTCGATATCCCAGATCGTGACCGAGGAGTTACTGGTGCCGAAATCGATGCCGTAGACGTACTGTGCGGGAGAAGGAGAAGGGCGCATGGAGAGAAGAGCAGGGAAGGCTCCGCCCCGGGGGAAACGCGGGCGGTGGACGGGGTGACAACAGGCGGCGCACGGCGCGCCCCTGGAAAACGAGGGGCGGGAAAGCCACCAAGCCCGAGGACCGGGCGCAAGTCACAACCGATTTTCGACGGGAATTTATGCCGGCCTGCAGGATTGAGTTTCGCGACCGGCTCGAATAAAAGGAAGGTTGCGGGTCGCCATTACGTCACGACCGAGAAGACCACAGACGAACGCCGAACGTTGGACGCCGAACGCCCAACGCCGAAGGAGATTGCGGCGCTGCGCGCTGTTTGGGTGAGGCGGGATCTCGATCCTCAACGCGCTGGCTCAAGCTTCGATGTTCGACGTTCGATGTCCGATGTTCGGTGTTCGCCTGTGTCCGACCTCTTCGATGTTCGGCGTTCGGCGTCCGATGTTCGGCGTTCGTCTTCGCCTTTTACTCAGACGCTTTCTAGCAGCTTGTACAGCCGTGCAACCATCGGGGTCGCGTCTTCCAGGAGGCCGGCGGAGATGAGGGCGTTGTCGAGGATCTGCTCGGCCACCAGCTTCGCGCGGTCGGGGGCGGAGGTCCGGGTCTCGGCGAGTCGCTTCATGACCGCCGAGCGGGGGTTGATCTCGAGGTTCACGCGCAGCGGCGAATCGGCGCCGTCCTTGTTCATCGCCTTCATCATGCGGCGCATGTGCGGCGACATGAACTTGTCGGCGTTGAGGGCCAGCGCGGGGGAGTCGACGAGCCGGTCGCTCACCTTCACCTCGGCGACCCGCTCGCCGAGCGACTCCTTCAGCCAGGCCGTGAGCGCCTTGGCGTCGGCCTCGCTGAGCGCGCCCTCGGGCTGCGGGATGTCCTTGAGCTTCACGTCGGCGTGGTCGGCGGCGGCGAGCTTCTTGCCGTCGACCTCACGGACGTGGTTCATCACGTACTCGTCGACGGCCTCGTAGCAGAATAGCACCTCGAGATTGCGGGCCTTGAAGCCCTCGAGGTACGGGCCTGACTCGATGGCGGCGCGATTCGGGCCGACGAGGTAATAGATCTCCTTCTGGTCGGCGCCCATGCGGGAGACGTAGTCGGCGAAGCTGGTGGTCTTGCCCTTCTCGGTGAGCGACGACTCGAAGCGGAGCAGCTTCGTCAGCTGGTCCTTGTGCGTGAAGTCCATCGCCGCGCCCTCCTTCAGGTAGAGGCCGAACTCGGTGTAGAACTCGTGGTAGGCGTCGGGCCGCTGCTTGGCCTCCTCCTCGAGGAACTTGAGGAAGCGCTTCGTGATGACCTTGTTCAGCTTCTCGACGAGCGAGCGGTCCTGCATCGTCTCGCGAGAGATGTTCAGCGGGAGATCCTCGCTGTCGACCACGCCCTTGAGGAAGCGCAACCACTCGGGGAGCAGGTCCTTCGGCCGAGCGTCGATCAGGACCTTGCGGCAGTAGAGCGCGACGCTGGGTTCGGTGCGGGCGAAGCCGAACTTCTCCGTGTTGTCCTTCGGGACGAACAGCAGGGCGTTGATCGCGAGCGGCGCGTCGGCCGAGAAGTGCAGGCGGAGCCGCGGCTCGTCGAACGCGTGGCCGATGAACTTGTAGAACTCGGTGTACTCCTCCTCCTTGATCTCGTTCTTCGAGCGCAGCCAGAGTGCCTGGATGGTGTTGACGCGCTTGCCGTTGAGGTTGATCGGGAACGAGACGAACGCGCTGTAGCGCTCGAGGATCCCCTTCACCGTGTGGTCGGCGGCGTACTCGGCGCACTCGTCCTTGAGCTCGATGACGATCTTGCAGCCGCGGGTCTGGTCCGCGACCTCCTCGATCTCGTAGCTGCCGGAGCCGTCGCTGGTCCAGACGTGCGCCGGCTCGTCGGTCCGCCACGACCGGGCGTAGACCCGGACGCGCTTGGCGACCATGAACGCCGAGTAGAAGCCGACGCCGAACTGGCCGATGAGGTTGGCGTTCTTGGCGCCGCCCTCGCCGAGGGCCTTGAGAAACTGCTTCGAGCCGGAGTGGGCGATCGTGCCGAGATTCTCGATCAGCTCGGCGCGGGTCATGCCGATGCCGGCGTCGTGGATCGTGATGGTCTTCGCCTTGTCATCGGTCGTGACATTGACCTCGAGGGCGAGCTGGTCGTCGGCGACCTGCTTCTCGGTCAGCTGGGTGTGACGGAACTTCTCGAGGGCGTCGGAGGCGTTGGAGACCAGCTCGCGGATGAAGATCTCCTTCTCCGTGTAGAGGGAGTGGATGACGATATCGAGCAGCTGCTTGATCTCGGCCTGGAACTCGAACTTCTGCGGCGTGGCGGTGGACATGGGGGGAAGCGGGGGGAGTTGAAAGGTGAGGGTTGAAAGATGAAAGGTCGGTTAGTTTATCGGCCTGTAAAAAAATGCAAGAGGCTGTGTTGGGCCACGAAGTGCACGAAGCCCCAGTCTCGGGCTTCGCGGTCCCCGCGTGCTTGGCGGTAAAATAGGTCGATAGCCGATCCAAGGTGACCGCCAAGGCCGCCACGCTCGCGAAGACTCGGGCTCGTTCTTCGTGATCTTCGTGCCCTTCGTGGTTCCAAGCCCGCGTTCAGCCGCCGAGGTAGGTGGCCTTGAGCTGGGGGTCGGCGCGGAGCTGCTTGCTGTCGCCCTGCATGACGATGCGGCCGGTCTCCAGGACGTAGGCGCGGCGGCTGACCTCGAGGGCGAGGTTCGCATTCTGCTCGACGAGCAGGATGGTGATGCCGTGCTCCCGGTTGATCTCCACGATCTTCTCAAAAATGGTGCTGATCAGGCGGGGGGCGATGCCGAGGGACGGCTCGTCGAGCATGAGGAACTTCGGGTTGCCCATCAGGGCGCGACCGATCGCGAGCATCTGCTGCTCGCCGCCCGACAGGGTGCCGGCCATCTGCCGCAGGCGCTCCTTCAGTCGCGGGAACACGCTGAACACGTACTCGCGGTTGCGCGCGATCGCCGACTCATCGCGGAGCAGGTAGGCGCCCATCGCAAGGTTCTCCTCGACGGTGAGATTGGAGAAGATCATCCGGCCCTCCGGCACGTGGCACAGGCCGCGGGCGACGATCTGGTGGGCGGGCAGGCGGGTGATATCCTCGCCGAGGAACTCAATGGTGCCGGATTGCGGCCGGAGCAGCCCGGAGATGGTGCGCAGGGTGGTGGTCTTGCCGGCGCCGTTGCCGCCGATGAGGGTCACGATCGACCCCTGCTCGATCTCAAACGAGACCCCGCCCAGCGCTGCGATGGCGCCGTAGCTGACGGCAAGATTGGAAACCTTCAACATTGCGGATCGCGGATTGCGGATTGCGGATTCGCGCCGGACGGCGCGGATTCAGGCAGGAATCGAAGTTCTGCTGGAGCGCAAGAGACAGATGTCAGTGAGAACTTCACGTCTGAAAAAATCCGCAATTCGCGATCCGCAATCCGCAATTGATCTAGTGGTGCGCCAGGCTGTTGGTGTGGTCCTCGCCGAGGTAGGCCTCGATGACCTTGGGGTCGGACTGGATGGCGGCCGGGGAGCCCTCGGCGATCTTCACGCCGTAGTCGAGGACGGCGATGCGCTGGCAGACGCCCATCACGACCTTCATCGAGTGCTCCACCAGCAGGATCGAGAGGTTGAACTCACGCTGGATGTGCTGGATCAGCCGGACCAGCTCGACTTTCTCGGTAGGGTTCATGCCCGCCGCCGGCTCGTCGAGCAGCAGCAGCCGGGGCTGGGTGGCGAGGCCGCGCACGATCTCGAGGCGGCGCTGCTCCCCGTAGGGCAGGCTCTTCGCCGGCGCGTCGCGGAAGCGGCGCAGATTGAACAACTCGAGCAGTTCCTCGGCCCGGCGCGTGATCGCGGCCTCGTCGGCGCGGAAGGACCCGAGCCGGACCAGGGACTGCAGCGGACCCGTCGCGCGGTGGAGATTGCACGCCACCCGGACATTGTCGAAGACCGACAGGCTGCCGAAGAGCCGGATGTTCTGGAACGTGCGGGCGATGCCGCCCGCCACGATCGCGTGGACCGGCAGGCCGGCCAGGTTCCGGCCGCGGAAGGTCACGGTGCCTTCGGTCGGCTGATAGACGCCGGTGATCAGGTTGAAGACGGTGGTCTTGCCCGCGCCGTTCGGGCCGATCAGGCCGCACAGCTCGCCCTCGTTGACGGTGAAGTCCACGCCGTTGACCGCGGTGAGGCCGCCGAAGCGGATCGTCACCTGCTCGAGCTGGAGGAGCGGGGTCGGCATCGGGACGTCAGGCCTTGCGGCGCGGGAGGTGGAAATCGAACAGTCCCTGCGGCCGCGCGAGCATGAGCACGATCAGGAGGAACGAGTAGAGCACCATCCGGTACTCGGCGACCGGCCGGAGCACCTCGGGCAGGAGCGTGAGCAGCACCGCGGCGAGGATGACGCCGAGCGTGTTGCCCATGCCGCCGAGGATGACCATGACGACGATCTCGATCGACTTGGTGAAGTCGAAGCCGGTGGGCGTGATGGTGAGCTTGAAGTGGCCGTAGAGCCCGCCGGCAATCCCAGCGAAGAACGCGCCGACGACGAAGGCCACGATCTTGTAGCGGGTGGTGTTGAGCCCGACCGCCTCGGAGGCGATCTCGTCGTCGTGCGTGGCGAGGAAGCCGCGCCCGTAGGTCGAGTGCACGAGGCAGGTGACGGTGAACACGGTGAGCGCGACGAAGCCGAGCACCCAGAAGACCGAGGTGTAGGGCGGGATGCCGTTGAGGCCCAGCGCGCCGCCGAGCGGCTCGACGTTCTGGAAGACCACGCGGATGATCTCGCCGAACCCGAGCGTGACCAGCGCGAGATAGTCGCCCTTGAGCCGCAGCGAAGGGACGCCGACGAGCAGGCCGGCGAAGGCGGCGGACAGGCCGCCGGCGAGCAGCGCGCCGAGGAAGAGCGCGCCCTGCTGGAAGGCCGTGCCGCCGTCATCGCCGAGCAGGCGCGGCCCGAGGAGCATCGAGACCGCGGCGGAAAGGTAGGCGCCGACCGACATGAACCCGGCGTGGCCGAGCGAGAACTGGCCGGTGTGGCCGTTCACCAGATTGAGCGAGACGGCTAGGATGACATTGATCCCGATGCCGATGAGCACATCGAGGTGGTACGGGTCGATCGAGTCCGAGAAATGCTGGATCCCGAAGGCCACCAGCAGCGCGGCAAGAAGGGCGAGATGCGGCTTCGGCATGGCGCGTCAGACCTTCTCGACCGTGAACCGGCCCAGCAGGCCGGCGGGGCGGAACAGCAGGACGATGATCA
>CAYYGV010000159.1:0-7745 GCA_964471615.1 uncultured Opitutaceae bacterium | reverse complement strand
CGCGCGTCGCCTTGATGCGTTCCGCGACCTTCTTGATGCGTTCGACGTCACCCACGGAGGTGCCGCCGTATTTTTGGACGATGCGTGCCATGGACGGAAAGGGTCAGTCGGCGAAGTCGCCGATGCGCAGGAGCAGCGGCGTCTCCCGCACGCAGCGCAGCCGGGCCAGGCGCGCGAGGGTGGCGCGCATCGCGCGCTCGTCGCTCTGGTGGGTCGTGAGCACCAGTGAGGCCATGCCCGCGGGTTCCTGGGCGCTCTGGATCACGCTCGCGATGCTGACCTGCCGCGAGGCCATCGCGTGCGCGATCTGCGCCAGCACGCCCGGCTCGTCGCTCACGGTCATGCGCAGATAGTACCGGCACCGGATGTGCTGCAGCGGCGCCAAGCGGCACGGCGACATCGCCGGTTCGGGCGCGTTGGACTTGCGGGCCGTGATGAAGGCGCGCCGGTCGTTCTTGAGCAGCGCCACCGCATCAACCAGGTCGCTGATCACCGCGCTGGCGGTGGCGTCGCGGCCGGCGCCGCGGCCGATGTAGAGGGTCGTGCCGGCGACGTCGCCGCGGACCGAGACCGCGTTGAACACGCCGCTGACCTTGGCCACCACGTGGCTCTCCGGCAGCAGCGTTGGGTGCACCCGCACGCTCAGCTCGTCCGTCGCAAAGTCGCGCGCGATGACCGCCAGCAGCTTGATCCCGTAGCCGAGGGCCCCGGCGTGCTTGAAATCGTCCGGCGTGATGCGGTCGATGCCCTCGACGATCATCTGCTCGGGCTTCACCCAGGTGCCGTGCGCCAGGAAGGCCAGCACCGCCGCCTTGTGCGCGGTGTCCCAGCCCTGCACGTCGAGCGACTCGTCCGCCTCAGCGTAGCCCAGGCGCTTTGCCTCGCCCAGCACGGAGGTGTAGGGCGCGTCCTGCTCCTCCATCTGGGTCAGGATGTAGTTACAGGTGCCGTTAAGGATGCCGTAGATCAGCGGGAAACGGTTCGCCACGAGGCCCTCGCGGAGGGCCTTGATGATCGGGATGCCGCCGGCGACGCTGGCCTCGAACAGGAAATGCCCGCCATGGCGGCGCGCCGTGGCGAAAATCTCCGCGCCGTGCGCGCAGATCAGCGCCTTGTTGGCCGAGACCACCACCTTGCCGCAGGCCAGCGCGGCCAGCGTCACGTCGCGCGCCAGCGTGGTGCCGCCGATCAGCTCGCAGACGATGTCGATGTTCGGGTCGGTCGCGACCTCGAGCGGGTCAGTGGTGAGCTTCGCCGCCGGCAGCTTCACGCTGCGGCGCTTGCGCAGGTCGCGGACCGACGCGCGGGTCAGCTCGAGCTCCACGCCGAGGCGCGACTCCAGCTCGGGCCGGATCCGGCTGAGGTGCGTCCAGACGCCCTGCCCCACGGTACCGAGACCGCAGACCCCGATGCGGATGACGGAGCGGGCGTTCATGCGGCGGGGGGCTGGGCCGGCTTCTGGCCGACCTTGTTCTCGGTCCCGGCGAGGAGCCGGGACAGGTTGCTGCGATGGCGGATGATCACGAAAACGGTCACGGCCGCGCACAGGCCCACGAGCAGCGCCGGCCGGTGGAGCGCCCAGGCCGCGACGGTCAGCGCGACCGCCGCCAGCATCGAGCCGAGCGAGACGTAGCGCGTCAGGAGTACCGTCAGACCCCAGGTGGCCGCGGCGGCCAGCACGCCGAGCGGGAACAGGACGAGGAAGCCGCCCGCGCCGGTGGCGACACCCTTGCCGCCGCGGAAGCGCGTGAAACACGAGAACGAGTGCCCGAGCAGCGCCGCGGCGAGGCCAGCCACGAGCAGCGGCAGCGGTTCCGCCGGCACGGCCGCGACGCCCAGCCGGCTTCCCAGCAGCGGGGCGGCCGTGGCCACCGCGCCCTTCAGGGCGTCGAGCGCGAAGACGAGGTTGCCGGGGCCGGCGCCGAGCACGCGGCGGACATTGGTCGCGCCAGGGTTCTTGCTGCCGACCTCGAAGATGTTCACGCCCCGCGAGCGCGCGACGAGGTACCCGAAGGGCAGCGACCCCAGGAGGTACCCGACCAGCGCGGTGACGAGGACAGCGGCAAGCATCTTGGACTAGAGCTGCGCGAACTTAGCCAGCTTGATGGCCGGGTGCGACTTCAATTCCTGCCGCGCAGTGGGACTCGGCTCGCTGTCGAGGTTGATCACCATCAGCGCGGTCTCGCCCGCCGCCTGCCGGCTCAGCGACATGTTGGCGATGTTCACCCGGTCCCGGCCCAGCAGCGTGCCCACGTAGCCGATCATGCCCGGCTCGTCGTGGTTCTCGATCACGAGCAGCTTGCCGTGGGCCTCCGCCTCGACCTCGCGGCCGTTCAGCTCGACGATCCGGGGCTTCAGGCCCTTCCCGATCAGCGTGCCCTTCGCGGAGTGCACCGTGTCGTCGCCGGCGACGGCCTCGACGGCGATCAGCTCGGTGTAGTCGGTGTCGTCGGTCGACTTGATGACCTCCACCTTCACGCCGAGCCGCTGCAGCATGAGCGGGGCGTTCACGTAGTTGACAGAGTCGCCACTGATCCGGCGCAGCCACCCGCGCTGGATGGAACGCGTGACGGCATTGGCGTCGAGGTCGACGATCTTGCCCCAGTAGGTGATCCGGAGGGTCGCGATCTGCTGCGGAGCCAGTTGCTGGACGAGCGTGCCCAGCTTCTCGCCAAGCTCGAGGTACGGCCCGAGGACCTTCAGCGCCACGGCGTCGAGGCTGGGCATGTTGACCGCGTTGCGGATGATGCCGCCGGCCAGCACGTCGGTGATCTGCTCCGCGATCTCGAGTCCGACCGCGTCCTGCGCCTCGGCCGTCGACGCGCCCAGGTGCGGCGTCAGCACGACATTCGGCAGCGCCCGGAATTCGCTCTCCTTCGCCAGCGGCTCGTCCTCGTAGACGTCGAGACCGGCCGAGGCGACGTGGCCCGACTTCAGGGCCGCCAGCAGCGCCGTTTCCTTGATGATGCCGCCGCGCGCGCAGTTGAAGATCCGGACGCCCTTCCGGCACTTGGCCAGCGCCGCCTCGTCGATCATGTACTGCGTGGCGTCGGTAAGCGGCATATGGACCGTGATGTAGTCGGACTGGGTCAGCAGTTCGTCCAGCGTCACCGCCTCGACCTGCATCGCCTTCGCGCGGCTCGGCGCCAGGTAGGGATCGAAGGCCAGCACGCGCATGCCGAACGCCTGCGCGCGCTTCGCGACCTCGGAACCGATGCGGCCGAGGCCGACGATGCCGAGGGATTTCCGGAACAGCTCGCCGCCGGAAAAACTCTTGCGGTCCCATTGGCCGGCGCGCATCGACGCCGCGGCCTGCGGCACGGGCCGGGCGCCGCAGAGGATATGGGTGAACGTCAGCTCCGCCGTGGCGATGGTGTTGCCGGTGGGCGTGTTCATCACGATAACGCCGCGCTCGGTCGCCGCCTCGACGTCGACATTGTCCACACCGACGCCGGCCCGGCCCACCACCTTGAGCAGTGGCGCCGCCGCCATGATCTCGGCGGTGATCTTCGACTCCGAGCGGACGGCGATGGCGTGCACATCCTTCACCAGTTCCTTCAGCTTCTCCGGCGAGGAGCCGTAGGCCTCCACGACATCAAGGCCCGGCTGCTGGCGCAGATAGGCGACCCCCTTGGCTGAGATCTTGTCGGCGACGAGGACTTTCATGGCGGCAAAATGCGTCCGAGGGAAATCTTCCCCCGTCGGGCTAGCAAGGAAAAGCGGTGTTATGACAAAGGGTAAACCACCCCACCCGGAGGGGGTGGGTCCGCGCTCGGCCGCCGGGCCTATTTCAGGCCCAGGCCAAGCTGATGCGCGGCAAAGCCCAACAGGTCCGTCCACTCGTCGATGGTCTTGGAAACCGGGGTCGTGCCGGACGAGCCGCCATGCCCCGCCTTCACGTCGATCCGGATCAGGGCCGGGTTCGCCGAGCCGGCCACCGCGGCCTGGAGGGTCGCGGCGTACTTGAACGAGTGCGCCGGGTGCACCCGGTCGTCGTGGTCGCCGGTGGTCACGAGGATCGCCGGATACCGGACACCGGAACGAATGGTGTGCAGCGGCGAATAGGCGCGCAGGTAGGCAAAGCCCTCCGGCGTGTCGCTGGTGCCATAATCCCCCGCCCATGAGGCGCCGACCGTGAACCGGTGGTAGCGCAGCATGTCCATCACGCCAACCTGCGGGAAAGCCACCGCGGCCAGGTCCGGCCGCTGGTTCAGCACGGCGCCCACCAGCAGGCCGCCATTCGAACGTCCCTGGAGGACCAGACGCTCCGGACGGGTGTAGTGGTTTGCCACCAGCCACTCGGCCGCGGCGATGTAGTCGTCAAAGACGTTTTGTTTCCGCTCCTTGGTGCCGGCCTTGTGCCACGCGTCGCCAAACTCACCGCCGCCGCGGAGCGTCGCGACCGCATACACCCCGCCGAGCTCGAGCCACACCAGCGTCGGGATCGAGAAGGTCGGCTGCAGCGAGACATTGAAGCCGCCGTAGCCGTAGAGCCAGGTCGGGGCCGTGCCGTCGCACACCAGATCCTTCCGGTGGACCAGGAACATCGGCAGGCGTGTGCCGTCTTTCGACGTCACCCACACCTGCTCGGTGGTGTAGCGCGACGGATCGAACGCCACCTTCGCCTGGTCGAACACTTCGCCGCGGTTCGCGTCGAGGTCCCAGCGCATCACCGTCGGCGGCGAGAGGAACGAAGCGAATCCATAGAACAGCTCGGGCTCATTCTCCTTCCCGCCGAGGCCGGTCACCGTGCCGATCCCCGGCAGGCTGATCTCGCCAACGGGGTGTCCGTCGCCGGCAAAGACCGCCAGGCGGCCCTGCACGTCGTGCAGGTACGCGAGGACAAACCGTCCGCCGACATACTGCACGTGTTCCAGCTTGTCGGGCGATTCCGGCACCAGCGTCTGCCAGTGCTCGGGCGCGGGCGCAGAGAGATTCACCGCCACGATCTTGCCGCGCGGCGCCGCGCGGTTCGTCTCCACGAAAAACGTGTCACCCTTGCTGCCGACGACCCCGTAGTTCGCGTCGTAGTTCGGCATCAGCGGCACCACCGGGCCGGTCAACTTGGGCTGCCGCGGGTCGACCAGGTCGATGTAGGAAAGCGCATTCTCGGTGCGGCCGGGATTGCTGGAGCTGATCACCAGGTAGCGACCGTCGTCCGTGATCCCCCCAGCGTGCATCCGCAGCGGATGCTCGGCGTCCTGGAACACGAGCACGTCCGCGCTCTGCGGCGTGCCCAGACGGTGGTAGTAGATCTTGCCGTTCGCGACCGGGTTGAAGGTCGGGTCGTCCTTTCGCGACTCGGGGAACCGGCTGTAGATGAAACCCTGACTGTCCTGGGTCCAATCGGCTCCCCAGTACTTCGCCCCGACGATCCGGTCTTCGAGATCCCGCCCCGTGGCGATCTCGCGCACGCGGAATTCCTCCCAGTCCGAGCCGGCACTCTTCAGGGCGTAGGCGATCCACTTGCCGTCCTCGGAGACCGCCACCGGCCCGAGGGCCACGGTACCGTCGGTCGACAGGGTGTTCGGGTCGATTAGCAACCGGTCCGGGCCGTGCAGCTGCTCGCGGACATACAGCACGGACTGGTCCTGCAGGCCGTCGTTTTTCCACACCAGGTAGTGACCACCCCGCTTGGACGGCATGCTGATCCGGGGATAATTCCACAGCGCCTTCAGCCGGGCCCGGATCGCCGTGCGCTCCGGCATCTGGTCGAGCAGCTTGGCTGTCAATGCCCGCTCGGCCTCCACCCAGGCGCGGGTCTGCGGGGAGTCGAGATCCTCCAGCCACCGGTAGGGGTCGGCGACCTTGGTGCCGTGGTAATCGTCAACCACGTCGCCGCGCGGGGCAGCCGGATAGGCCCACGCCGCCGGCGACGCGCCCCGGCCAACCACGGAGAGGAGAACAAACAGCAGGGAAAGAAAACGCATCCCGCCACCGTGGAGGACGCTCCGCCCGAGGCAAGCCCCCCTCGGCCGATGCACGCCTGCATTGCCTTGCCGGCCCGGCTCCGTTTTCGTCCGCCCATGTCGCACCCTTCCGCCGCTGACCGCCTCGCCCGCCAGATCGAGTTCATCGTGGAAGTCGACAAGCTGAAGGACATCTTCCGGCAGACCATCACGAGCCGCAGCCGTCGGGCCGAGAACGACGCCGAGCATTCCTGGCACCTCGCGCTGATGGTCGTCGTGCTGGCCGAGCACTCGAACCACCAGCCGCTCGATGTGCTGCGCATCCTCAAGATGGTCCTGATCCACGACCTCGTGGAGATCGATGCCGGGGACACGTTTGCCTACGACACGAAGAACATGGCCACGCAGCACGACCGCGAGTCGGTCGCTGCCGACCGCATCTTCGGCCTGCTGCCCGAGGACCAGGCGAAGGAGTTCCGCGCGCTCTGGGACGAGTTTGAGGCCCGGCAGACGCCGGAGGCGCGCTTTGCCGCCGGCTGCGACCGGTTCCATCCGATGCTGCTCAACTGTCGCACCCAGGGCCACGCCTGGCAGAGGCACGGCGTGACCCAGGACCGCGTCCTCGCCCGCAACGCGCACATGGCCGAGGGCTCGAAGGAGCTCTGGGCTTACGCCGTGAAGATGGTCGACGAATGCGTGGCGAACGGCCACCTGCCGCCCGCGCCGGGGAAGACGCAGCAGTAGGCGATCAGCGGTAGGCGGTAGGCTTTAGGCGGTAAGCTCTAGGCTGTAGGCTCTGGGCGGTGCGCTGAAGGCGATTGGCTATGGGCTATCTCAACGATATTCCAATTGGGCATCCGCAAAGAGGCACAGGAGGCGCAAGAGGCACACGTTGATCCTGAAACAGAAGACTAGGTCTGCGCCTCTTGCGCCTCCTTGCGGCCACCCGGATTGATGCATCCCAGGCTGACAGCCTACAGCCGACCGCCTACAGCTTACTGCCTACCGCTCAGCCTCAGGTCAAATCCCGCAGGCTGCCGAACTCGGGATCGAACAGTCGCCGGTACGTGTGGACGATCATGCCGTCGGTCAGGCCAGCGAGGAAATCGCAGATCTGGCGGGCCTTGCCGGCCGGCTCCGACTCGGCGTTGATCAGCTTGCCGACCCGCACCGGGAGAATGTTGATCACGCGCGGGCCCTTCTCGACGTAGTTGCTCCAGGTCGAGTTCCACAGGTCGAACAGGACGCGACGCGCCTTGTGCTCGATCTGCTGCAGCTGCGGGCTCTCAAAGATGATGTCGTTGGCCATCTTCTTGAAGAAGAGCGCCTCTTTCTCGGCGTCGGGCGTGACCACGAGTTCGAAGCGGTAGCGGTTGGTCGCGGCCGACATGAAATTCTCCCGCTCCTTCAGGCGGCAGGCGGTGATGAAGGCGCCGATCTTCTGGGAGAAGACATTCTCGAGTCGGTCGTGGCTGATCGCGTCAAACAGCGTGTCGAGCAGCTTCTGCCGCGGCGAATCGACCGGCTCGCCCGCGGCCCAGAGCTCAACCTTCTCGCGCGTGAGGAACCCGGCCTTCACGCCGTCGACGATGTCATTGAGCGAATAGGCGGCGTCGTCCGCCCAGTCCATGATCTGGCACTCGACGCTCTTGAAGGCGTTGAGGTTTTCGCCGGCATGCAGCGCCCGCGGGATCTTCGCCGTGCCGAACACGAACTCGCGCTCGGCCGACTGGGGATCGTAAAGGAAATGGTTCTGCGGCCGCTGCGGAAACTCGCTGAACAGCTTCTTGTATTTCAGCACGCCGTCGAGCAGCGCGCGGGTCGGCTGCATGCCGC